>NZ_CP046103.1:4373605-4686006 GCF_009707325.1 Pseudomonas sp. IB20
AACCCTCCTCTCCCGCCCATTCCAGCAGGCCGTGGAGGAAGGTGCCGGGGTTAGGTCCGCGTGGGAAACGGTGAATGTCGCCGCCGGACGCCGCCACTTCGCGCGGTGCATCAGGGTCGAGGCGCTCGTCGTCGAACAGCTTCTGGGCTTGTGGGCTTTCCGGCGCTTCGAGGGGCGCGGCGCTCATGCTGTCGCCAATGCGCAATGCACTGTAGGAGGCGATCCACCAGTTTTCAGCGGCCTTGCGCTTGGGCAGCAACGGCGCGAGCAAGATGGCTTCGTTGCGCGGCGGGTGGAACAGGCTGTCTTGCGCGTCGGGCACGGGGGCGTAGTGGATGGCGGCGCAGCCTTCTTGCAGGTCCAGCAACCAGCGCGCCAGTGCGGCGGACTCGCCCAACGATGCACCGGCGCCGAGCAAGTAACCCAGGGCTGACAGGTGCAGTACCGAGCTGCTGTTATTGCCGCGCTTGAGGTCGGCAATGCCTAGCCAGCACGCATGTTTGGCGCGTGTGAGGGCGACGTAGAACAAGCGCAGGTCTTCGGCCAGGCGCTCATCGTCGGCTTGGGCAATCAGCTCGGCGGTGGGCCGCAGGCTGACCTGGGATTTGCCGTGTTCGTCGTGGTAATGCAGCGGCAGACGGCTGCCATCCACCGGTTTGGCCGAGCAGATGAACGGCAGGAAGACCAAGTCGTATTCCAGGCCTTTGGACTTGTGGATGGTCACCACCTTGACCAGTTGCTCATCACTTTCCAGGCGCAGGATCTGCTCCTCACCGGCCTGGCCCGACAGCGCCAAGTGCTCAGCCAGATGGCGGATCAGCGCCTGTTCGCCGTCCAACTCCGACGCGGCCTGTTGTAGCAGCTCGCTGAGGTGCAACAGGTTGGTCAGCACACGTTCGCCGTCACTGCGGGCGATCAGGGTTTGCGGCAGTTTGAAATCGTGCAGCAGCCGCCGCAGCATCGGCAGCACGCCTTGGCTGCGCCAGATCGCGCGGTAGCCACGGAACTGCATCACGCGGGTTTCCCACGCCAATTCGTCCTGGTTCAGACGCTCCAGTTCCGGCAATGACAGGTTCAAGGTGACGCAGGCCAGCGCGGCGCGCAGTGGGCGCTCGACGTCCGGCTCGGCGCAGGCCTTGAGCCAGGCCAGCAGGTCGTGGGCTTCCTGGGCGGCGAAGACTGAGTCTTTGTCCGACAGGTACACACTGCGCACGCCACGGGCGGCCAACTCGGCGCGCACGGCTTGGGCCTCCTTGCCGTCGCGCACGAGGATGGCGATGTCTGACGGCAGTACGCCTTTAAAGCTGTGTTCTTTTACGAAGCCGGCCGTGCCTTGCTGTCCGCCATTGAGCAACTCGACAATGTGCGTGGCGCAAGCAGCGGCCAGTTGTTGGCGATACACCGCGTTGGAAATCGGTTGATCGGTGGGCAGGTGCCAGAGGTGCATCGCCGGCAGCGTGTGGCCATCGACTTGCAGTTGCTCTTTGCGGCCTTGGGACAGCACCGAGTGGAATGGCACCGGGTTATCGCCATTCGGCTCGCGAAACAGGAATGCGCCACGGCCGGTTTCCGCGCGCTGGAACACGTGGTTCACCGCCTCGACCATCGCATGGCTGGAGCGGAAGTTGGTGCCCAAGGTGTGGTGGCGGCCGGTGGTGGACTGGCGAGCGCGCAGGTAGGTGTAGATGTCGGCGCCACGGAAGGCGTAGATCGCCTGCTTGGGGTCGCCGATCAGGAACAGGCCGCTGTCGAGGTGGTTTTCTTCGATGCGGTAGATGCTGTCGAAGATGCTGTATTGCACCGGGTCGGTGTCTTGGAATTCGTCGATCAGGGCGACCGGGAACTGCTCGCGGATCACACTGGCCAGGCGCTCGCCGCCGTCTGTTTGCAGGGCGGCGTTGAGGCGGATCAGCATGTCGTCGAAGCCCATTTCGGCACGGCGGCGTTTTTCTTCTTCGAAGCGTTTACCTACCCAGCCGGCGGCGTGTTGCAACACGGCGGCGTCGGGGGTGGGCAACGCGTCGAGGCTGGCTTTGAGGTGGGCCATGGCGTCGATGCCGGGATGGCGCGGCGGCTCGCCCTTCCAGGCTTCGGCCATGCCGTCGGGCGTCAGGCGGGTGAAGCCGGTGCCGATGTCCAGTTGCTCAACGGTTTCGTCAGCGGCCCAGGCGCTGATCTTTTCGAACCAGGGCTCGAAGTAACGCGCTTGCATCTTGCGGCCATCGACGGCTTTGGCGGCCACGGCTTGCAGGCAGATGTCGCGCAGCTCGACGGCCCATTGTTGCCACGGCGCCTTGAGGGTGACCAGCGCTTGGCGGCGCTCTTGCAGGCAGGCGTTGATCAGCTCGGCGGGCTCGCGGCTTTCGTCGGTAGGCCGTTCGCTGCCGAACAGCGCACGCACGCGCGGCATCAGCGCGGCGGGGCCACTCCAATTTTTGCGTACCCAATTGAGCGCGTCGTCGTGCATCGGGTAGCAGAACAGCCGCCAGTAGTCGCGCAGCACTTCGCCGAGCAGGTCGCTGTGGTCGGTTTCCAGGGTTTGGGTGAACAGGCTGCCACTGTCGAACGCATGTTCGCGCAGCATGCGCTGGCACCAACTGTGGATGGTCGAGACGGCGGCCTCGTCCATCCATTGGGCGGCGATGTCCAGGCGATTGGCGCAGGCTGGCCATTGCTCGGGTGGGTATTCGTCGCGCAGGTCGGCGATCAGGGTGTCCGGTTGCTCGATTTCTTCGCGGAAGAAGCGCGCGGCCTCGGCCAGACGAATGCGGATGCGTTCGCGCAGCTCTTTGGTGGCGGCGTCGGTGAAGGTCACCACCAGGATTTGCGGCGGCAACAGTTCGCGGCCGAAGCCAGACTCATCACCACCGTGGCCCAGCACCAGGCGCAGATACAGGGCGGAAATGGTGAAGGTCTTGCCGGTGCCGGCGCTGGCTTCAATCAGCTGGCTGCCTTTGAGCGGGAAGGCCAGAGCCAAAGGTTTAGTGATCATGCGCTGGCCTCCTCACTGCTGAGCGATCGCCAGGGGGCGTTGATCAACGGGCGATACAGGGTTTCGGCCCAGCCTTCGAATTCTTCGCTGGCGATGAGCGTGGCGTAGTCAGGGAACTGGCGGGTGAGCGCCGGGGTTTCGCGGCGTTCGCCGTCGGTGGTCAGGCCGTCGCCTTCGTAGGCTTTACTGGCGGCGGCCTGGGCCTTGGCGGGGTCGGTTTGGCCAAGCCAGGCGAAGGCGGTTTTGACGGCAACCGGGAGTGGTTTGCGCATGCCGGTGTGCCAGGCCAGCAGCAGGTTGCCGAGGATTTCCTGGGCAGCGAACTTTTCCAGCGGGGCCAGGAGCAAGGTGTCGTCACTGGCGACCAACCCGGTGCTGAGCGGCAGGCCGCAGGCGCAGGCGACCACGTGATTGACCCACGGGCGGATAAGGCGATGCCACTTGCGCGTCTTGATTGAGCCGATGCTGTTGGGGATGGTGGTCACACTTAGCAATCCGCCATCACCGCGCCGATGCAGGCCGCTGATCCAGCCTTCCAGCTGGAGGCCTTGATGCTCAAAACTGATCGGTTCGGCGGTTGTTTGTGGCGTGGGCCAGAGCGCCAATAAGTGTTGGTAGCGCTGCAGCAGATCGGGCAGTGGCTCGATCAGTTCGTTACGCAGGCATTCGCCAAAACCGACCATCGGCAACAAGCCGCTGCCTTGCAGGCGCAGGGCTTGGGCGTTGAGCGCTCGATCCACGTGGTCGGGCTGGGTCAGTGCGGCGTTCAGCAGGCTGTCGCTGAGGCTGTAGCGTTGCAGCGCGTCGAGCACGAAGGGTTCTTCATCGGCCAGCGGCACTTCGGCGGCTTCGAAGAACACTTTCAGACGCTGGCTGAAGAAGTGTTTGACCGGGTTGCGCAGGAAGTCCTGCAACTGGCCGAGGCTCAAGGGTTCTTCTTGTTGGTGTTGCGCCAGTTCGTCTTCTTTTAAGAGAGCGTCGGGTGCTTCGTGGAGCAACTGCCACTCGCGTGCGTAGCTGAACAGCGGATCGCCTGCATGGAAGTAGCGGGCACTGAACGGTTGAAGCGGGTGTTCCTGGGTCATCGCATCCAGCAGCGGTTGTTCTGTGTGTGCGTTATGCCAGCCACTGGCGATATGGTCGCGTAGTTGGCCGATCAGTACCGAGGCCGGACGCTCGCTGTTGTCGCGGATGCTGCGGCCTACCCAACTGATGTAGAGCTGGTCGCGGGCGGACAGCAGGGCTTCGAGCAGCAAGTAGCGGTCGTCTTCGCGGCGGGAACGGTCGCCGGGGCGGTAGTCGCTGCCCATCAGGTCGAAGTCCAGCGGCGGTTGCGCGCGCGGGTAGTCGCCGTCGTTCATGCCGAGCAGGCAGACGAGTTTGAACGGGATGGCGCGCATGGGCATCAGGGTGCAGAAATTGACAGCTCCAGCGAGAAAACGCTGGGACAGCCGGCCTTGGTCCAAGCCGGCCAGCCAGGCTTCACGAACTACGGTGAGCGGTAACTCATCTTGTAGGCCGACGGACTCACAGGTTTCCAGCCAGTCTTCTCTGAGCTGTTCGAGTTGGCCCAGCAGGTAGTCGTCGTGTTCGCTGCTGGGCAGGAAGAACAGTTGCATCAGGCGTTGCAGGCGCTCGCCCCATGCTTGAGGGGCTGCCGGTTGGGACAGGGCTTGATGGGCGTCGTTTAGCGCATCGAGCAACGAGACCAGGGGGCCGATGAGGGCCGCGTCAAGGCCGCCGATTTCGTCGTAGGGTTCAATGCCGTCGCAGGCGACACCGGTGCCGACGGCGTAACCCAGCAGCATGCGGCGCAGGCCGAACCGCCAGCTGTTTTGTTCCAGCTCATGGGGAAGGCCGAGGCCGGCGCGTTGTTCGGCATTAAGGCCCCAACGGATGCCTGCGCCTTCGATCCAGCGGTGCAGCGTAGGCAGATCGCGTTCCTTGATGGCGAAACGTTCGCGCAGGGCGGGGACGTCGAGCAGGTCGAGGATTTCGCTGACGGGGAAGCGGCTGTCGGGGAGTTTGAGCAGGTGTTCGACGGCGATCAGCAGAGGGTCGCGGCCGCGCTGGCCTTGGTCGGTGAGAGTGAACGGGATAAAGCGTGGGTCGCTTCGCTCAAGCTGGCCAAACACGGCGCGAATGTGCGGCGCGTAGCTGTCGACGTCGGGGACCATGACGATGATGTCGCGCGGGCGCAGCGTGGGATCGGCGCTGAAGCGCTGGAGTAATTGGTCGTGGAGAATTTCCACTTCGCGTTGGGCGCTGTGGGCGATATGGAAGCGGATGGAGTTGTCGCTATTGAGGTCGACGCCTGGCCACAGCTCGCGTGTTTCGTTGAGTGGGCGCAGTTCGAGAATGTCGTCCTGCAACTGATTGAGCAGCGTAGTGGGCTCGCTTTCGCTGAACAGGTCGATGCGGCCGTCGCGGAAGGCGGCGCGGTAGCTGTTGGGGTCGTCGTAACTGTCCAGCAGGCTGATGTAATCACGGCCCTGTTTGCCCCAGGCGGCGAGCAACGGGTGTGCGTGCTGGTGCAGGGTTTGTGGGTCGATGACGACCGGCATGCCAGCCTTGCGCGCTTGGCGTTTGTATTCGTTACGCAGCAGGTCTTTGTCGGCGACGATGTCGGACCAATGGTGGCGGCAAGGGTTGTGCACACAGAGCAAGACTTGGCTGAACCTTGCTAAGCCGGCGAGGGCCTCCAGGGCTTGCGCGGGCAGTGACGAAATGCCGAAAACGATCACTCGGGACGGCAAGCCTGGCGGGGCTTTCTCCAGGGTATTGATGCGTTCGATGAAGCGCTGGTGAACACCGGCGCGGCTTTCGGCCATGCCCTCTTCACCTACGTCCAACAGCAGTGCACGCCATAGTTCTGCCTGCCAGCAGTTCGCGGGGTTAAGGGGTTTTGATTCACCTCGACCATTGCGCAGTTGGTGGCGGCCGGCGGCCCAGTCTTCTAGCCAGTCAGCGCGATAGACCTGGTATTGGTCGAACAAGTCGGCCAGACGTTCGGCGAGTTGATAGCGTTTGCGTAGGTCAGTGTCGTGGGTGAGGAAGCGCTGCAGGGGCTCGAAATGCGGTTGGTCGATGAGCTCCGGGAGCAGGCGCATCAGGCGCCAGGTCAGTGGGGCTTTATCGAGCAGGGACTTGGGTGGGATCTCGTCTTTGCCCAGGACCATGCGATAGAGCTGCCACATGAAACTGCCGGGGAGCTGCACATCGATGGCCGCAGCAATGCCGCAGCCGCCCGTGTCACCCTCTTCCGGGTCTTCGGCCAGGGCTAGTTTCAGCCATTGGGCGATGCCGTTGCTTTGCACCAGGGCGATTTCGTTTTCCAGGGGAGCGAGCGGATAACGGCGCATCCAGCTGACTACCAGGCTGCGCAGTTCGTCCAGGCGGTTGCCGTGAACCACCATGAATCCAGCGCTGAGGGACGTCGCATCCGGCATAACGGCTTCCTTGGGAAAAGCAAAATCGAGGCATGGACTTTAGCATTGAAGGCGACCGCAAGCTGCAAACGAGGCGACGCCCAAAACAAAACCCCTGTTTGCGTTAGCAAACAGGGGTTCTGGAATTTAATCTTGACGATGACCTACTCTCACATGGGGAAACCCCACACTACCATCGGCGATGCATCGTTTCACTGCTGAGTTCGGGATGGGATCAGGTGGTTCCAATGCTCTATGGTCGTCAAGAAATTCGGGTACTGAGTCGTGACCTTATGGCCTCGCTTCAGCAAATTGGGTATGTGATAGCTTTCGGTGTTTTGTGAGATCGAACTTTCGGTTCTATCGTCTTCACACACCGCAATCTGATGCTTCTACTTGTTTCCAAGTCCGAAGTAGTCAAATTGCTTGGGTGTTATATGGTCAAGCCTCACGGGCAATTAGTATTGGTTAGCTCAACGCCTCACAGCGCTTACACACCCAACCTATCAACGTCGTAGTCTTCGACGGCCCTTCAGGGGACTCAAGGTCCCAGTGAGATCTCATCTTGAGGCTAGTTTCCCGCTTAGATGCTTTCAGCGGTTATCTATTCCGAACATAGCTACCCGGCAATGCCACTGGCGTGACAACCGGAACACCAGAGGTTCGTCCACTCCGGTCCTCTCGTACTAGGAGCAGCCCCTCTCAAATCTCAAACGTCCACGGCAGATAGGGACCGAACTGTCTCACGACGTTCTAAACCCAGCTCGCGTACCACTTTAAATGGCGAACAGCCATACCCTTGGGACCGGCTTCAGCCCCAGGATGTGATGAGCCGACATCGAGGTGCCAAACACCGCCGTCGATATGAACTCTTGGGCGGTATCAGCCTGTTATCCCCGGAGTACCTTTTATCCGTTGAGCGATGGCCCTTCCATACAGAACCACCGGATCACTAAGACCTACTTTCGTACCTGCTCGACGTGTCTGTCTCGCAGTCAAGCGCGCTTTTGCCTTTATACTCTACGACCGATTTCCGACCGGTCTGAGCGCACCTTCGTACTCCTCCGTTACTCTTTAGGAGGAGACCGCCCCAGTCAAACTACCCACCATACACTGTCCTCGATCCGGATAACGGACCTGAGTTAGAACCTCAAAGTTGCCAGGGTGGTATTTCAAGGTTGGCTCCACGCGAACTGGCGTCCACGCTTCAAAGCCTCCCACCTATCCTACACAAGCAAATTCAAAGTCCAGTGCAAAGCTATAGTAAAGGTTCACGGGGTCTTTCCGTCTAGCCGCGGATACACTGCATCTTCACAGCGATTTCAATTTCACTGAGTCTCGGGTGGAGACAGCGCCGCCATCGTTACGCCATTCGTGCAGGTCGGAACTTACCCGACAAGGAATTTCGCTACCTTAGGACCGTTATAGTTACGGCCGCCGTTTACCGGGGCTTCGATCAAGAGCTTCGCGTTAGCTAACCCCATCAATTAACCTTCCGGCACCGGGCAGGCGTCACACCCTATACGTCCACTTTCGTGTTTGCAGAGTGCTGTGTTTTTAATAAACAGTCGCAGCGGCCTGGTATCTTCGACCGGCATGAGCTTACGGAGCAAGTCCTTCACCCTCACCGGCGCACCTTCTCCCGAAGTTACGGTGCCATTTTGCCTAGTTCCTTCACCCGAGTTCTCTCAAGCGCCTTGGTATTCTCTACCCAACCACCTGTGTCGGTTTGGGGTACGGTTCCTGGTTACCTGAAGCTTAGAAGCTTTTCTTGGAAGCATGGCATCAACCACTTCGTTAACTAAAAGTTAACTCGTCATCAGCTCTCGGCCTTAGAATCCCGGATTTACCTAAGATTCCAGCCTACCACCTTAAACTTGGACAACCAACGCCAAGCTGGCCTAGCCTTCTCCGTCCCTCCATCGCAATAACCAGAAGTACAGGAATATTAACCTGTTTTCCATCGACTACGCTTTTCAGCCTCGCCTTAGGGACCGACTAACCCTGCGTCGATTAACGTTGCGCAGGAAACCTTGGTCTTTCGGCGTGGGTGTTTTTCACACCCATTGTCGTTACTCATGTCAGCATTCGCACTTCTGATACCTCCAGCAAGCTTCTCAACTCACCTTCACAGGCTTACAGAACGCTCCTCTACCGCATCACCTAAGTGATACCCGTAGCTTCGGTGTATGGTTTGAGCCCCGTTACATCTTCCGCGCATGCCGACTCGACTAGTGAGCTATTACGCTTTCTTTAAAGGGTGGCTGCTTCTAAGCCAACCTCCTAGCTGTCTAAGCCTTCCCACATCGTTTCCCACTTAACCATAACTTTGGGACCTTAGCTGACGGTCTGGGTTGTTTCCCTTTTCACGACGGACGTTAGCACCCGCCGTGTGTCTCCCATGCTCGGCACTTGTAGGTATTCGGAGTTTGCATCGGTTTGGTAAGTCGGGATGACCCCCTAGCCGAAACAGTGCTCTACCCCCTACAGTGATACATGAGGCGCTACCTAAATAGCTTTCGAGGAGAACCAGCTATCTCCGAGCTTGATTAGCCTTTCACTCCGATCCACAGGTCATCCGCTAACTTTTCAACGGTAGTCGGTTCGGTCCTCCAGTTAGTGTTACCCAACCTTCAACCTGCCCATGGATAGATCGCCCGGTTTCGGGTCTATTCCCAGCGACTAGACGCCCTATTAAGACTCGCTTTCGCTACGCCTCCCCTATTCGGTTAAGCTCGCCACTGAAAATAAGTCGCTGACCCATTATACAAAAGGTACGCAGTCACCCAACAAAGTGGGCTCCCACTGCTTGTACGCATACGGTTTCAGGATCTATTTCACTCCCCTCTCCGGGGTTCTTTTCGCCTTTCCCTCACGGTACTAGTTCACTATCGGTCAGTCAGTAGTATTTAGCCTTGGAGGATGGTCCCCCCATATTCAGACAAAGTTTCTCGTGCTCCGTCCTACTCGATTTCATGACTAAGAGATTTTCGCGTACAGGGCTATCACCCACTATGGCCGCACTTTCCAGAGCGTTCCGCTAATCTCAAAGCCACTTAAGGGCTAGTCCCCGTTCGCTCGCCACTACTAAGGGAATCTCGGTTGATTTCTTTTCCTCAGGGTACTTAGATGTTTCAGTTCCCCTGGTTCGCCTCTTACGCCTATGTATTCAGCGTAAGATAACCATCTTATGATGGCTGGGTTCCCCCATTCAGACATCTCCGGATCAAAGTCTGTTTGCCGACTCCCCGAAGCTTTTCGCAGGCTACCACGTCTTTCATCGCCTCTGACTGCCAAGGCATCCACCGTATGCGCTTCTTCACTTGACCATATAACCCCAAGCAATCTGGTTATACTGTGAAGACAACATTCGCCGAAAATTCGATAATACTCAATTACGAGTAACTCACAAATTTTACCTTAGCCTGATCCGTTACCAGTGAAAGTAACGTTCAGTCTATCTTTCTATCACATACCCAAATTTTTAAAGAACGATCTAATCAAAGACTAGAAATCAACATTCACCATCACTTCGATGGAATGCTCATTTCTAAGCTTTCAAAACTTTCAGAAGCAGTAGTGGTGGAGCCAAACGGGATCGAACCGTTGACCTCCTGCGTGCAAGGCAGGCGCTCTCCCAGCTGAGCTATGGCCCCGTATTTCTACAGGCGTTTCCCACACAAAATTGGTGGGTCTGGGCAGATTCGAACTGCCGACCTCACCCTTATCAGGGGTGCGCTCTAACCAACTGAGCTACAGACCCAATTTCGGGCTGCTTCTTATCGTCTTCTTCAATGAATCAAGCAATTCGTGTGGGAACTTATGGAGCAGCTGATGTCGTCGATTAAGGAGGTGATCCAGCCGCAGGTTCCCCTACGGCTACCTTGTTACGACTTCACCCCAGTCATGAATCACACCGTGGTAACCGTCCTCCCGAAGGTTAGACTAGCTACTTCTGGTGCAACCCACTCCCATGGTGTGACGGGCGGTGTGTACAAGGCCCGGGAACGTATTCACCGCGACATTCTGATTCGCGATTACTAGCGATTCCGACTTCACGCAGTCGAGTTGCAGACTGCGATCCGGACTACGATCGGTTTTGTGGGATTAGCTCCACCTCGCGGCTTGGCAACCCTCTGTACCGACCATTGTAGCACGTGTGTAGCCCAGGCCGTAAGGGCCATGATGACTTGACGTCATCCCCACCTTCCTCCGGTTTGTCACCGGCAGTCTCCTTAGAGTGCCCACCATTACGTGCTGGTAACTAAGGACAAGGGTTGCGCTCGTTACGGGACTTAACCCAACATCTCACGACACGAGCTGACGACAGCCATGCAGCACCTGTCTCAATGTTCCCGAAGGCACCAATCTATCTCTAGAAAGTTCATTGGATGTCAAGGCCTGGTAAGGTTCTTCGCGTTGCTTCGAATTAAACCACATGCTCCACCGCTTGTGCGGGCCCCCGTCAATTCATTTGAGTTTTAACCTTGCGGCCGTACTCCCCAGGCGGTCAACTTAATGCGTTAGCTGCGCCACTAAGAGCTCAAGGCTCCCAACGGCTAGTTGACATCGTTTACGGCGTGGACTACCAGGGTATCTAATCCTGTTTGCTCCCCACGCTTTCGCACCTCAGTGTCAGTATTGTCCAGGTGGTCGCCTTCGCCACTGGTGTTCCTTCCTATATCTACGCATTTCACCGCTACACAGGAAATTCCACCACCCTCTACCATACTCTAGTCAGTCAGTTTTGAATGCAGTTCCCAGGTTGAGCCCGGGGATTTCACATCCAACTTAACAAACCACCTACGCGCGCTTTACGCCCAGTAATTCCGATTAACGCTTGCACCCTCTGTATTACCGCGGCTGCTGGCACAGAGTTAGCCGGTGCTTATTCTGTCGGTAACGTCAAAACAATCACGTATTAGGTAACTGCTCTTCCTCCCAACTTAAAGTGCTTTACAATCCGAAGACCTTCTTCACACACGCGGCATGGCTGGATCAGGCTTTCGCCCATTGTCCAATATTCCCCACTGCTGCCTCCCGTAGGAGTCTGGACCGTGTCTCAGTTCCAGTGTGACTGATCATCCTCTCAGACCAGTTACGGATCGTAGCCTTGGTGAGCCATTACCTCACCAACTAGCTAATCCGACCTAGGCTCATCTGATAGCGCAAGGCCCGAAGGTCCCCTGCTTTCTCCCGTAGGACGTATGCGGTATTAGCGTCCGTTTCCGAACGTTATCCCCCACTACCAGGCAGATTCCTAGGCATTACTCACCCGTCCGCCGCTCTCAAGAGAAGCAAGCTTCTCTCTACCGCTCGACTTGCATGTGTTAGGCCTGCCGCCAGCGTTCAATCTGAGCCATGATCAAACTCTTCAGTTCAAACATCTTTGGGTTTTTAAGAAACCCTAAACTTGGCTCAGCAATCGTTGGTTACATCTTTGATTTCTCGCGGAGTAACTTGTGATGCTGATAATCTTGTTGACTATCAGTCTGACTCCACAAGCACCCACACGAATTGCTTGATTCAGTTGTTAAAGAGCTGTTGGTTAAGATCTTTCGTCTCAACCGAGGCGCGCATTCTACAGCAGCCTCATTTACTGTCAAGTGATTATTTTCAGAAGTCTTCGAAGATTTCTTCAACAACTTCAACCACTTGCGCCTCCGATCTCTCGTTAGCGGGAGGCGAATTCTACAGCGTTACACGCTGCTGTCAACACCTCTTTTTCTCCGCTTTCGACCGAGAAGATCGAAACGTTAATAGAGCCAAACAACACTGCTCTACCAACTCCTTCTGGGCTTCGATGAACTGAAGCAAGCCGCTGTCGAATTCTGCATAACTCTTTGTTTACCAAGGAGTTTTCCGTTTCGACTGCGCCGGAAGTGGGGCGAATTATAGACTTCCAGATTCTGCCGTCAACCCTTAATTACGCTTTTGTTGCAGAAAGTGGTTTTTTCGCGATAAGGCGGGGAATCCGGCGCATTACAGGCGGAATTCGCAGGATCAAAAGCAGTGCCCCTATAGTTGCATAGATAGCCCACTCCTTCAGATCGGCCCGCACGATCCACAACATATGCAGCAAACCGAGCCCAACAATCACATACACCAAGCGGTGCAGCTTTTTCCAACGGCTACCCAGCCGGCGCTGGCTATAGCGATTGGAGGTTACCGCCAGCACCAATAAGCAAAGGAAGCCCAGCGCGCCAACAATAATGTAAGGCCGCTTACGCAACTCCACCCCTAATTGCGACCAATCCAGCCCAAGGATAAATACGCAGTAAGCTGCCAAGTGCAAAACCACATACGCAAAACACCAGAGCCCCAGCTGTCTGCGAACGGCAATCCACCCTGCCCACCCGCTCAGCTTCTGCAGCGGCGTCATGCCCAGCGTAATAAGCAACAGAATTAACGTACCAAGCCCCAACCGATCCATCAGCACTTTGCCTGGATCAGGTCCGAGAACAGAACTCCACGCCTCATACAGCCAGAAAAATGGCCACACCGCAGCAGCTATAAAGACGCCAATGCGCCAGATCGGATACCGCATCAGTAGTTCTTCCGCAAATCGAGGTCGGTATAAAGAGAGGCAACCTCATCCGAGTAGCCGTTGAACATTTGCGTCTCGCGCACATTCGGACTGAACAAACCACTCGGCAAGCGACGCTCCCGCGCCTGAGTCCAGCGAGGATGATCGACCGTAGGGTTCACGTTTGCGTAGAACCCATACTCATCCGCAGCAATACTTTGCCAAGTGGTTTTGGGCTGTTCACTCACCAGGCTGATCCGCACAATGGATTTCACACTTTTAAAGCCATACTTCCACGGCACCACCAAACGCAACGGCGCGCCATTCTGGTTAGGCAGTTCCCGCCCATACATGCCCACCGCAAGGATCGCTAAAGGATTCATCGCCTCGTCCAGACGCAACCCTTCTACATAGGGCCAGTCAATCAAGCCAAAACTCGAGCGTTGGCCCGGCATGCTTTTGGGGTCCTGCAGGGTTTCAAAGCGGATGTACTTGGCCTTGGAGGTCGGCTCAACCTGCTTGAGCAAGGCCGAGATCGGAAAGCCCATCCATGGAATGACCATCGACCACGCCTCAACACAGCGCAAACGGTAGATCCGCTCTTCCAACTGGTAAGGCTTCATGAAGTCTTCCAAGGCATAGCGCCCAGGCTTCGCAACCTCCCCATCGATTACAACACTCCACGGCTCGGTCTTGAGTGAACCGGCATTCGTCGCCGGGTCGCCCTTGCCTGTACCGAACTCATAGAAGTTGTTGTAGTGGGTCGCGTCCTTGAAAGGCGTGATGGCCTCGTCCTTCACGGTAACCGCCTGCCATTTAGTACTTGGCAATTTCTCGGCAAACCAGTTCGGCGCCTTGCCCGGCTCAACATCGGCATAACGCGCAGCATTGTCGGCATTGGCCCAGCGCGGCAAGGTGCTGGCAGCCACTCCGGCAAGCGCACCACCGAGCAGGCTGCGGCGAGAGAGATAGAAAGATTCAGGCGTGACATCCGATTCGTGACAATCGGACGCTTTGGGGATCTTGATTAACATGGCAACTCCGCAGCTTTGGAGGACTGATGCACCAATAGACTGCGGAGTATGGGGAACATTACATTAAGACAATGTTTTGTCGCGGCGCAGATGCAGCAGGTACTGAATCGGCCCCGAAGCGGCGTAGACCAGGAACGCCAGCAGCAGGATACGCGGCGGATCGCTGAAGACGACCGCGAACACCAGCACCACCACCAGGATAGCCACGAAAGGCACGCGCCCCTTGAGGTCGAACTCCTTGAAGCTGTTGTACTTGATGTTGCTGACCATCAGCATGCCGGCGGCCGCAACCATCAAAGCCACCAGGAACGACATCTTCGAACCCTGGATGCCGTAGTCACTGAATGCCCAGACAATACCGGCCACTACGCCCGCAGCCGCCGGGCTGGCAAGGCCAATGAAGTAACGCTTGTCGGCAGTGCCTACCTGGGTGTTGAAGCGTGCCAGACGCAAAGCGGCACCGGCGACATAGATGAAGGCGACCATCCAGCCGACCTTGCCCATATCACCCAGTGCCCACGCAAACGCCAGCAGTGCAGGCGCAACACCGAAGGCAACCATGTCCGACAGCGAGTCGTACTCGGCGCCGAAGGCACTCTGCGTATTGGTCATGCGCGCCACGCGACCATCAAGGCCGTCGAGCACCATGGCCACGAAAATCGCGATGGCAGCAAAGCCGAAATACTTGCTGGCACTCGCCGCATCACCCGCCGCCAACGCGCTTTGAGCGCTCATGGAGTTGATGATGGAATAGAACCCGGCAAACAGATTTGCCGTGGTGAACAGGTTGGGCAGAAGATAGATGCCACGATGCCGGACCTTGCGACCTTCCGCATCGTGCCCTTCCTCGACATGCTCATCGATCGGCAGCAGGCTTTCGGCGTCAGAGGCCTGGTGTGGCTCTTCGGGACGTTCGCTCATGGACTTTACCTTGCAACGGTGTGAAAAAAATTCGACAAATACTTGCGGCGAGTGTTCGCCCGCAAACGATGCAGCTTTATACCAGAACCCGCCCCTTAAACGAAAAAACGCGGCCTAAGCCGCGTTTTCTCTTGATGCATACGACTTAGTTTTTGGCTTTGTCGACGATCTTGTTGGCACCGATCCACGGCATCATGGAGCGCAGTTGCTCGCCGATGATCTCGATACCGTGTGCGGCGTTGTTACGACGCTTGGCGGTCATCGAAGGGTAGCCGGTTGCGCCTTCGCTGATGAACATTTTGGCGTACTCGCCGTCCTGAATACGTTTCAGGGCGTTGCGCATAGCCTGACGGGACTCGGCGTTGATCACTTCCGGGCCGGTCACGTACTCGCCGTATTCGGCGTTGTTGGAGATCGAGTAGTTCATGTTGGCGATACCGCCTTCGTACATGAGGTCAACGATCAGCTTCAGTTCGTGCAGGCATTCGAAGTAGGCCATTTCCGGCGCGTAGCCAGCTTCAACCAGGGTTTCGAAACCGGCTTTAACCAGTTCAACGGTACCGCCGCACAGAACGGCTTGTTCGCCGAACAGGTCGGTTTCGGTCTCGTCCTTGAAGGTGGTTTCGATGATGCCGGTACGACCGCCACCCACGCCAGCGGCGTAGGACAGTGCAACGTTTTTGGCATTGCCCGAAGCGTCCTGGTAGATCGCGATCAGGTCAGGAATACCGCCGCCTTTGACGAACTCGGAACGCACGGTGTGGCCCGGCGCTTTCGGCGCGATCATGATCACGTCGAGGTCAGCACGCGGCACAACCTGGTTGTAGTGAATCGCGAAGCCGTGGGAGAAGGCCAGGGTGGCGCCCTTCTTGATGTTCGGCTCGATTTCGTTCTTGTACAGCGCGGATTGGAATTCGTCCGGGGTCAGGATCATGACCAGGTCGGCAGCAGCCACGGCGGAAGCAACGTCAGTCACTTTCAGGCCATGGGCTTCAGCCTTGGCAACAGTGGCCGAGCCTTTGCGCAGGCCAACAGTCACGTCAACGCCGGAGTCTTTCAGGTTGCACGCTTGAGCGTGGCCCTGGGAACCGTAGCCGATGATGGCGACTTTTTTGCCCTGGATGATCGACAGGTCACAATCTTTTTCGTAATAAACTTTCATGAGGTTCCTCTATATATCCAGGCCCTTAGGCCATTCACTAATTGGGTTAGATGCTGAGTACTTTGTCGCCACGAGCAATCCCGGTGACACCACTGCGTACAGTTTCCAGAATCGAGGCCGTCCCGATCGACTGGATGAAGCTGTCCAGCTTGTCGCTCGTACCGGTCAGTTGAACGGTATAAACGCTGGCGCTCACATCGACGATCTGCCCGCGATAAATGTCAGTCGTGCGTTTGATCTCGGCACGTTGGGCACCCGTGGCCTTGACCTTGACCAGCATCAGCTCGCGCTCGATGTGGGCACTTTCCGACAGGTCGACCAGCTTGACCACTTCGATCAGCTTGTTGAGGTTCTTGGTGATCTGCTCGATCACCTCATCATGGCCCACGGTGGTCAACGTCAGGCGCGACAGGGTCGGGTCTTCGGTTGGGGCCACGGTCAGGCTTTCGATGTTGTAGTTGCGTTGCGAAAACAGGCCGACAACACGAGACAGAGCGCCGGGTTCGTTCTCCAGAAGCAGGGAGATAATGTGCCGCATGATTAAGTACGCTCCGTCTTGTTCAGCCACATGTCGCGCATCGAGCCGTCTTTGATCTGCATCGGGTAGACGTGCTCGCTGGTGTCCACTTGAATATCGAGGAACACCAGGCGGTCCTTCATGGCGAACGCCTCTTCCATCTTCGGCTTCAGATCTTTCAAATCAGTGATGCGAATGCCGACGTGGCCATAGGCTTCAACCAACTTGACGAAATCCGGCAGCGATTCCATGTAGGAATGGGAGTGGCGGCTACCGTAGCTCATGTCCTGCCACTGACGAACCATGCCCAACACGCCGTTGTTCAGGCAGACGATCTTCACCGGAAGGCCGTACTGCAAGCACGTCGACAGCTCCTGGATGTTCATCTGGATGCTGCCTTCACCGGTGACACACGCAACGTCGGTGTCCGGGAAGCTCAGCTTCACACCCATGGCCGCAGGGAAACCAAAGCCCATCGTGCCCAGGCCACCGGAGTTGATCCAGCGGTTAGGCTTGTCGAACGTGTAGTACTGCGCGGCAAACATCTGGTGCTGGCCCACGTCGGAGGTCACAAAGGCGTCGCCCTTGGTCACTTCGCACAGGGTCTCGATCACGGTTTGTGGCTTGATGATGCTGCCGTCGCCCTTGTCGTAAGGGAACAGGCCGCGGTCACCGCGCCATTCGTCGATCTGCTTCCACCAGCTGGCAACGGATTCCTTGTTCGGCGTCTCGCCGATGTCCTTCAGCGCTGCAACCATTTCGGTCAACACGCTTTCAACAGGACCCACGATCGGCACGTCGGCCTTGATGGTCTTGGAGATGGACGCCGGGTCGATGTCGATGTGGATGATCTTGGCATTCGGGCAGAACTTGCTCGCGCCGTTGATCACGCGGTCATCAAACCGCGCGCCCACCGCCAGGATCACGTCGGCGTGGTGCATGGCCAGGTTGGCGGTGTAGCTGCCGTGCATGCCAAGCATGCCGACGAACTGACGGTCGGTGCCCGGGAATGCGCCGAGGCCCATTAAGGTGTTGGTGACCGGCAGGTTGAGCAGTTTGGCCAATTCGGTCAACGGTGCGGAACCGCCACCCAGAATCACGCCACCGCCCGAGTACAGCACTGGGCGTTTGGCCGCCAGGAGCATTTCTGCCGCCTTGCGGATTTGCCCCGAGTGCCCACGAACGGCCGGGCTGTAGGAACGCAGCTTGGCTTTCTTCGGGAAGATGTATTCGAATTTCTCGGCCGGGTTGGTCATGTCTTTCGGGATATCTACGACTACAGGGCCCGGGCGACCGGACTGTGCGAGGTAGAACGCCTTTTTCATGACTTCTGGGATTTCCGACGCATGCTTGATCATGAAGCTGTGTTTCACGATCGGCCGGGAGATACCGATCATGTCGGTTTCCTGGAATGCATCGGTCCCCACCATGGTGCTTGCGACCTGGCCGGAAATGATCACCATCGGGATGGAGTCCATATAAGCAGTCGCGATGCCGGTAATGGCATTGGTTGCGCCTGGGCCGGAGGTTACCAGTACCACGCCGGCTTTACCGGTGGCACGGGCGTAGCCGTCAGCCATATGGGTAGCAGCTTGTTCGTGGCGAACCAGGATGTGGGTAACAGCCGGTTCCTTGAACAGTGCGTCGTAGACATGCAGCAGAGCACCACCTGGGTACCCGTAGATATAGTCGACGCCTTCGTCACGCAAAAAGCGGACGAGCATCTCACCGCCAGATAAAAGCTCCACGTTGTTCACCTCTAAAACGCCAGAATACCGTCCGTTAAAAACCGACGGGTCTTAATAGGTTTACTTCTCAACAGAGCATGAGCGACGGTGGTCGCCGACTACGTCAGCACTGACTGAGCAAGTATTGGGATCGTCCCAAGTGTTGCGGGCTTTTCCCACCCAGCGCGAGGTAACGCGTTGCGGGTGTTACAGGTCGGCGCGGATGTGCGCCTCATGATCTGCTGAGCGGGCCTGCTTCTGGCAGTCCCGATACAGCGGACTTTGGATTCTTCTGTTTCAGCCCCTTCAAGTCAAGCAATAATTGCGCTTTTTTCCAACTAAGCGCATGAGAACGTATAAGAAAGAGGCTTGAGGAGGGATAAAACTCGCCTGAATGTCGTCAAGCGGTAGAAATGTGCGCAAGACTGCCGGAAAAACCGGCAGTCAGGCAATTAACGAGCGTCGACGATCAGTTGGTCGAACTTTTTCAGCGCATTGCGCAAGCCAAGGCTCTCCAGCGGCCGATCGGCGTAAACCATCTCCGCCATTTCCATGATCCCCGATGCATTGGGCAATGGCAGATCCTGCTCGAGGATCTGCTTCATGCGCACCAGGAAGATCCATTGCAGCCATTGATGGAAATCCAGGGTGTCGACCGAAAACGGTTCGACACTGCTGAGCGCTTCGACGCTGGGGGACGCCTCGTCCCACCAGCCCTGTACACGCAATTCGCGCTCAATCAGCAACAACTGTTCGGCAATCGCTGGGAAACGCACATCCATCAGAGGCTGACCTTGGCTTTTTGCCGTGCTTGAGCGGCGCCGGCAGCATCGCCTTGTGCGGCGCGCGCGTCACCAATCAAGGCCCACAAGTTGGCTTGCAGGTCTGGTCGGCCGTTGGCCAGGCTCAGGCCACGTCGTGCGAACTGTTCGGCTTGCGGCGCATCGCCCTGGGCCATGCGCACCTGGGCGAGGCGATACAACACTTGCGGCTCGCGCGGTGCCACGCGCTGGGCACGCTCCAGACTCGACGACGCACCATTCAAGTCGCCACCGGACTGCTGCTGTTGAGCAGTGGTCAGCAAGGCCAATACCGGCCCGTCCAACTGCTCGTCGGCCGACAGGCCACCAGCACTGGACGACGACGGAATACCGCTTGGCGTCGACGGCATGTTGTAGGTGCCTTGATTGACCGGCGCCGTCTGGATCGGCGCGGCATCAACCGGCCCCGACGTGCTTGGCCCTGGAGTCCACGGCTCGGCACTGATCGGCGCCGAGGTCGCAGCGCCAGCGCCCGGCACCATCACCACCACACCCGAATCCTGCGCAATGGTTTGAGCGGCAGCTTGGGCTGGACGCTTGACCACGGTCTGGCGGAAACCACCGTTGGCCGAGATGCGATCGTTATTCGAGACGGCCGTGCTCGAGTCCACTACGGGAATTGAGCCGCGTTGCACGCTTGAGCAACCGCTGAGCACCGCTAGAGCTGTAATAGCTGTAATCAACCACTTGTTCACTTGAAACCCTCTTTGCTTAATTCATCCAGCCCTTGACCCAATCCATCACCGAGTCCGCGTCAGCGGGGGCACTGCCACCGCATGCGGCTCCGGGTGGTGGCTCGCTGCCGCGAATATACGGCATCTGCACCGCGCCCGGACAGTTGGCATCGGAGCCCTGCCCCGTATGCGGATCAATCCAGGCCTGCACGATGTTGTCCGGCTGCGGCATGTTCAACGGTAGCGGGTCGGCCTTGCGCATGAAACTGGTCCAGACCTGCAGCGCACCGGTCGCACCGGTGAACGGCGTCTTGCCATTATCGTCACGGCCCAACCACACCACCGCCAGCACGTCCTGGCCGAAGCCGGCGAACCAGCTGTCACGCGAATCGTTACTGGTACCGGTTTTGCCCGCCAGCGTCAGGTTCGACGGCAGCACGCTGTAGACCGAGCGCCCGGTGCCTTCGCGCATCACGCGCTGCATGGCGTTCTGGATCAGGTAGATGGAGCCCGCATCGAAGCGTTGCTGAATCTGGAACGGGTAACGCTTGAGCGGCTCGCCTTCGGCGGTCAGCACACTGCGAATGCCGCGCATCGGTGTATTGAAGCCACCGTTGGCGAGGGTCTGGTACATCGTTGCCACTTCCATCGGCGTCATGGCGCCAGCGCCGAGCAGAATCGACGGGAAGGCCGGAAACTCACGAGTGACACCCAGGCGCGCGATGGTTTTCAACACATTCGGCACCCCCACTTCCAGCCCCAGGCGTGAGGTGGAAATGTTGTAGGAGTGCGCAATCCCCTGGTACAGGAACACCGTACCGTGGGAGCGTCGATCAAAGTTCTGCGGCGTCCACACCTGGCCATTGGCACCTTTGACCGACAGTGGGTCATCCGAGAGCCAACTGGTCAGGGTGTATTTGCTCGGTTTTTCCAGGGCCGTGAGGTAAACCGCCGGCTTGACCAGCGAGCCAATCGGCCGCACGGCATCCAGCGCACGGTTGAAACCGGCAAAGCTGGCTTGGCGACTGCCGATCATGGCCTGCACTTCACCGGTTTCCGGGTTGGTCACGACCATGGCAGCTTCGACTTCATCGGAGCCTTTACGGCCGGTCAGGCGCTTGAAGGTGTCGCTCACCGACGCTTCGGCTTTCATCTGAAGAATCGGGTCGAAGCTGGTGAAGATCCGCAGGCCCTCTTCGGTCAAGTCTTCGTCGCGGTAGTCTTCACGCAGTTGACGTTTGACCAAGTCGATAAAGCCTGGGAACGAGCTGTCGGCCAGCTTGCCGCGGGTGGTTACACCCAGTGGCATTTTCTTCGCCGCCGCGACTTGTTCAGCGGTGGCTACGCCCTGCTGCTCCAGCACATCCAGCACCAGATTACGGCGCTCAAGCGCACGCTCCGGGTTGCGACGCGGGTTGTAGTAGGACGGCCCTTTGACCATGCCCACCAGCAATGCGACCTGATGCAGCTTCAATTCGGACAATGGCTGGCCAAAGAAGAACTGACTGGCCAAGCCAAAACCGTGCACGGCGCGCTGGCCATCCTGACCGACGAACACCTCGTTGAGGTACGCCTCGAGGATTTCCTGCTTGCTGTAATGCAGCTCCAGCAACATCGCCATCATGGCTTCAGTGAGCTTACGCGTCAGGCTGCGCTCGTTGGTCAGGTAGAAGTTCTTAACCAATTGCTGCGTCAGCGTACTGCCGCCCTGAGTCATCTTACCGCCGGAGGTGTTGACCCAAATCGCGCGGGCAATCGACTTCGGCGACACGCCCCAGTGACTGTAGAAATCGCGGTCTTCCACGGCAACCAGGGTTTCGAGCAGATATGGCGGCACCTGATCGAGCTTGATCAGGATGCGATCTTCAAGGTTCTTCGGGTAAATACCGCCGATCAGCAGCGGCTCGAGGCGCACCACGGGCAACTTCGAGCCATTGAGCGACGACAGCTCGGCGACGTAATCACCAGAGAAACGCACACGCACTGGCTGGGCTTTTTCCAGGCCTTCATAGAACTGGAAGCCACGGGTGTTCAGGTCGACGGTATTGCCGCTGACCGCTGCGGCGCCCGGGCCGTTGCTCACAGCTTCGCGGCGGTAGCCCAGCGCATCGAGCTCGGTCAGGAAGTCTTCCTTGCTCAGCTTCTGGCCGCTGAACAGTTCCAGCGGGCGTGCATACACCTTGGCCGGAATGGTCCAGCGCTTGCCGGAAAACTTCTCCTGGACCACGGCATCGAGGTACACCGCGAAGCCAGCGAGCACCACAAGGCCCACTAGGCTGAGCTTGAGCGCCCAGCCGAGCCACGGGCGCAGGCCGCGCGAAGGAGGTTTTTTACGGGAACGGGGAGATCGGGTTCGAGTCATGGCGGCGGATTATACGCACTTTATTGATGATCAACATGAGCCGGACAGCGGTTTGCACGACCAGCTGTAACAGCCATAATGCCCGCCATGATTTCCCCCCGACTTTGAAGGATCGCCCGTGAGCCAGTCCCTGATCGCTGCCCTGCAAAACCCGGCTTTATATCCCCATCCGGTTGAAGCGTTTCAAGTTATCGAGACCCATATTTCCTGGGTCATCCTGACTGGCCCCTTCGCTTATAAATTGAAGAAACCGATGAACTTCGGCTTCCTGGATTTCACCCAGCTCAAGGATCGAGGCCACTTCTGCAACGAAGAGCTGCGCCTCAACCAGCGCCTGACTGAAGATTTGTATCTTGAAGTGTTGCCGATTACCGGCACTGCCGAAGCTCCGCAATTGGGCGGCGACGGCCCGGCGATCGAGTACGCGCTGAAAATGCGCCAGTTCCCGCAAAGCCAACTGCTCAGCACCCTGCAAGCCAATGGTGAACTGACCAGCGCGCACATTGATGAAATGGCCACGCAGATCGCACATTTCCATCTCACCGCGCCTAAGGTTCCCCAGGAGCACCCGGCCGGCACGCCGGACGAGGTGATGGCGCCAGTACGTCAGAACTTCGAGCAGATCCGCCCCTTCCTCAGCGACAAGGCTGACCTGGCACAACTGGAAGCCCTGCAAGCCTGGGCTGAAAGCAGCTTCGAGCGCCTCAAGCCACTGCTGGCACAGCGCAAACTGGAAGGCTTCACTCGCGAATGCCACGGCGATATCCACTTGGGCAACGCCACGCTGATCGACGGCCAAGTAGTGATCTTCGACTGCATCGAGTTCAACGAACCGTTCCGATTTACCGATGTATGGGCCGACACCGGCTTCTTGGCGATGGACTTGGAAGACCGGGGCCTCAAATCCCTGGCACGCCGTTTTATCAGCCAGTACTTGGAATTGACCGGCGACTACCAAGGCCTCGAAGTGCTGAACTTCTATAAAGCCTACCGCGCGTTGGTACGCGCCAAGGTTGCGCTGTTCAGCATGCCGAGCGAAGCCAGCCCGGTGCAACGCGCCACCACGCTGCGCCAGTACCGCAACTATGCCAACCTGGCGGAAAGCTACAGCACCATTCCTTCGCGCTTCCTCGCAATTACCCACGGTGTATCGGCAGTCGGCAAAAGCCACGTTGCCATGCGCCTGGTAGAAGCGCTGGGCGCTGTGCGCCTGCGTTCGGATGTAGAGCGCAAGCGCCTGTTTGGCGAGCAGCAGGTGGAGAACACGCCACAGGCCGGCATATACGCTGCCGACGCCAGCGCTGCTACCTATGCACGCTTGAACGAAATCGCCGAAACGGTCTTGCGCGCCGGCTACCCAGTCGCGCTGGATGCCACCTTCCTGAAACGCGAACAGCGCGACGCCGCCGCCAAGGTTGCTGAAGCCACCGGCGCGCCTTTCCTGATCCTGGATTGCAACGCACCACAAGCCGTTATCGCCAGCTGGCTGGCACAGCGTCAGGCGGATAAAAACGACCCGTCCGACGCGACGCTGACCGTCATCGAAGAGCAACAGGCCAATCGCGACCCGCTGACAGCCGAAGAGCTGCTGCTCAGCAAGCGTGTAGAGACCAATGAAAGCGGAACCTTGGATGCTCTGGTGGCGCATATTCGCCAGCGCCTGCCAGGCCTGTAAGAAATATTTCTTGGTCGTGTCACCGATCTACGGTGCACGACCGAGAAATAGTGGCACTATAATGGCGTCATAATTCCAACAGGAGTCGCCGTCATGAGTCACCCCAAGCTTCTTGATACCCCGCTCTACGCGCTCCTGCACAAGGACGACATTCGAGGTTTCAACCAGGAACGCCCTAAAGACGGGATCATCGACATGCGCGGTGGTGACTTCCGAGGGCTGGACCTGCGCGACCTGAACGCCGGTGGTGTCGATTTCACCGACGCCTACTTCCGTTCTGCCGACCTGCGCGGCCTGGACTTGCGCGACTGCTCGCTGGAAGGCGCCAGCCTGGCCCATGCACAGATTTCCGGCACTTACTTCCCCGCTGAACTGACTGCCGACGAGATCCTCATGTCGGTCAATTTCGGCACTCGCCTGCGCTACCGCACCAAGTGACGCCACCTACCGACCCCGGCTACGCATCCTGCGTGCCGGGTGATTCGCGCCTGCCTACCGCAAATCCTCCTAGCTATTCTTATAAGCTTTTCAGCCCTTCCTGACCAAAGAACCACGCTTTTCCTACTGAGCGCTACACTCCTTTTCAGGCTTGCCTGGTCACGATACCCACCGCACCATTCGGCCGTCGCAAGGAGGCTTGATGAACGATGAGCTGCAACACCTGAAAAACCTGGGCAAGACGTCGGCGCAGTGGCTGCATGCGGTGGGCATCCACAGCGCGTCCGACTTGCGCCGCCTGGGAGCGGTTGATGCCTACCGGGCCGTGAGAACTCGCGGGTTCCGAGCATCGAAAGTACTGCTGTATGCAATTGAAGGCGCGTTGATGGATGTGCACTGGAACGACATTTCTGCGGAGCGAAAGGAAGCACTGAACCGTCAGTTGGATGCCCTTTCAACGCGTCAGAAGAATTAGTTCGGCGACCAAACCCAATGTTTACGAGCCTTGCGAACACGTGATTGAGAAAACCAGCAGGATGCACAAAAACAAATGTTGACTCTCAAATGAGAATCGTTATGATTATCACAACTGGTCGCGAGATCAGCCGATAACTGAAAGACCATTGGTTCGGACTCTCAGATTATCTCCTCATCAGGCTAATCACGGTTATTTGACCCGGCTCTTGCCGGGTCTTTTTTACCTATAGAAAGCTGCCTGTAAAAAGCTGCCTGTAAAAAGCTGCCGACAGAAAGCGCGCCTCAGCGCGCAATCAGCCTTGAGCGGCTCAGGTCGCAACACCTCTGCGGGTGTATCCAAGGCATGTGGACGCCCATCCTCCAGCAACAGAATGCGGTCACAGTAGCGAGCCGCCAGGTTCAGGTCATGAAGGATCACCAAGACTGCCGCGCCTCGATCGGCGAAGCTGCGGATGGCCTGCAAGGTCGTGTGCTGGTGCAACGGGTCAAGCATCGACGTTGGCTCATCCAACAGTAACGTCTGGCCCGCCTCCCCCGGCCATAACTGCGCGAGCACCCGCGCCAGGTGCACACGTTGGCGCTCGCCGCCAGACAACGCTAAGTAGCTGCGACCACTCAAGTGCCCGACATCCGCCGCGTGCAACGCTGCATTGATGATCTCGTCGTCACGCACTCGCCCGGTCTGATGCGGCAAACGCCCCATGCCAACGACCTCTTCAACCCGAAAGGCAAAATCCAGGGTCGACGTTTGCGGCAATACCGCCAGCCGCTGGGCACGCTGCGAACCCCTCCAGTTCTTCAACTCGTGCTGGTCCAGCCACACCTTGCCCTGGTCCGGATGCAGCTCACCGCACAACGCGCCGAGCAATGTACTTTTGCCAGCACCATTGGGCCCCAGCACGCCGAGCACTTCGCCCGGCAACAGGTCCAGGCTGACATCAGCCAACACAGTCTTGCGACCGCGCCGGATCTGCAGCGCTTCCACTCGCAGCATCAGGCACGCCCCCGCAATAACAGATAGAGAAAAAATGGTGCGCCGATAAACGCCGTTACGATACCAATCGGCAACTCCGCCGGCGCCAAGGCCAGGCGCGCCACCAAATCCGCAAACAACAGCAAACTCGCCCCCGCCAGCACAGAGGCCGGCAACAGTACCCGGTGATCCGGCCCCGCCAGCAACCGCACCAGATGCGGCACCACCAGCCCGACAAACCCGATCATCCCCGCCGCCGCCACTGCTGCGCCCACCCCCAAGGCAGTGCAGAACACCAGCTCACGCTTGAGCCCTTCCACATCAATCCCAAGATGACTGGCCTCGGACTCACCCAGCAACAATGCATTCAGCGCCTTGGCCCGGCGCGGCAACCACAGCGCCACACCGGCGCTCACCAGCAGCAACGGCCACAACCGCGAATAGCTTGCGCCATTGAGGCTGCCCAGGTTCCAGAAGGTCAGGGTGCGCAAGGTGGCGTCGTCCGCCAGGTAGGTAAACAACCCCACCGCCGAGCTGGCGAGGGCCGTGAGGGCGATGCCCGCAAGCAGCATCGTTGCGACATTGGTCTGGCCGTTACGGCGCCCCAAGCGGTAGACCAGCGCCGTGACCCCCAAGCCACCGAGAAAGGCACATAACGACAGCAAGTACGGCCCAACCGCATCCGGCAGCCCACCAAACAACGAACCACCCACAATCGCAACCGCCGCCCCCAGCGCCGCGCCACTGGACACCCCGACCAACCCCGGATCAGCCAGCGGGTTACGGAACAACCCCTGCATTGCCACACCCGATAACGCCAGCACGCCGCCGACCGCCAGGCCGAGCAATGTGCGCGGCAGGCGGATCTGCCCCAGGATCAGCTCGGCCTGTTCCAGGCCTTGGGCTTCAATCGGCACGCCCATCAAGCGCAAGGCGGCCCTGAGTGTATCCAACAACGGCAAGCTGACAGGCCCTAGAGCCAATGAGAGCCAGATCGCCAAGACACACAACAGCGCCAGCCCGATAAACAGCGTTTTCGGTTTAACCAGAGTGGTCATGGGGCAGGGTTAGCCTGGGACGGATAAAACCCGGCAGACAGTTGCACCAGGCTTTGCGGCAAACGCGGTCCCAGGCCGCCGACCAGCAGGGTCGGGTCCAGCTCGAACACCCGGCCATTTTTGGCCGCCGGCGTTAAGGCCAAAATCGGGTTTTCCTTGAACAAGGCCGCACGCGCGGCATCGCCGGTCAGGGCACGGTCAGCAAACACCAGTACATCAGGGCTCAACCCAGCCAGCGACTCCACCGAAAAGGGTTTGTAGCCAGTGTGGGTCGCAAGGTTGCGCCCACCCGCCTGTTGCAACAGCCAATCAGCGGCGGTGTCTTTACCCGCGATCAGCGGCTTGCCGCCCGCATGGCCGAGCAACAACAGCACACCCGGCGCCTTCTGCGTGGCTTGGGCCTGGGTGACCCAGTACTTCTGCTGCTCAAGTGCCTGTTCATATCCGGTAAACAATTCGTTGGCTTTTGCCTCGCTGCCCAGCAACTTGCCCAAGTGCTGCAGGTTGCCCTTCAGGGTTGGAAGGTCCGGCTCGGCCGAGAACATCTCCACCTGCACGCCCGCACCACGAATCTGCGCGAGCACCGGCGGCGGCCCCATTTCTTCGGTACCCACCAGTACTTGCGGGCGCAGGCTGAGGATGCCTTCAGCCGACAACTGCCGCTGATAACCGATACTCGGCAACGCTTTCAACGACGCCGGGTGCTGGCTGGTGGTATCGACTCCCACCAACTTCGACTCACCGCCCAAGGCCGTCACCCATTCCGATAGCGCCCCACCCGCACTGACCCAGCGTTGTGGCAGTTCAGAGGCTTGCGCCCCGTGGTTGACCAGCAGTGAGGCAACAAGCGCAATAGCGCTGGTACTCAAGCGCATAACAGGGTTTCCTTCCAAGGGCAGAGCCACTCAAGCACTCATCAATGTGACAGATTCAGCCTGCCTGGCATCGTACTGAGCGCCCAATCAGCTGACGGGCGAAGCCGGTATTTGATAATTGTTTGCATTTGTGCGTCAAGGCACTTAAGGATTGAAATGAAGTTTCTCTGCCCCTCCGATACCCTCGCGCCCAACAGCAGCCTCGGTTTTGAGATCGACGGTTGCAAGCTATTGGCCGTACGCCGGGACGGCATTGCCTACTTCTATATCAACCGCTGCCCCCATCGCGGTATCCCGCTGGAATGGCAGCCCGACCAGTTCCTCGACACCAGCGCCAGCCTGATCCAGTGCGCCACCCACGGCGCACTGTTTCTGATCGAGAGCGGCGAATGCATCGCCGGCCCCTGCGCGGGCCAAAGCCTCACCGCCCTGCCCGGCCGCGAAGACGCACAGGGCTTGTGGGTGGAACTCTAGTCGCCGATCAGCACATCCAAACGGCGGTCGACGTAAATTTCCTCAGGCGTGACGTGCACACCGTAGGCCAGCACCTCCACACCGGCGGCCTTGGCCTCGCGCAACGCCGCAGCGTAGCCGGCGTCGATTTCCACCGCCGGGCGCACCGCCTCGATGCCCGACAGGTTGACGCAATACAACTGCACCGCCCGCACACCCTCACGCGCCAGGTGCGCCAACTCGCGTAAGTGCTTGGCGCCGCGCAGGGTCACGGCATCGGGAAAGGCTGCCACTGCCGTGCCGTCAAAGCCCAAGGTGACACTTTTGACTTCGACAAACGCCGCGCCCTGTGGGTAATCCAGGCGAAAATCGATGCGGCTTTTTTCCTGGCCGTAAGGCACTTCGCGCTTCAACGCGGTAAAGCCGTTGAGCTCGGTAATGACCCCGGCATTCAACGCCTCCTCAACCAGCTGATTGGCGCGCGCGGTGTTGACGCACGCCAGCCGGCCCTGAGGCGTTTCGGCGATCTCCCAGGTGCCTGGCAATTTACGCTTGGGGTCGGTGGAGCGACTGAACCAGACCTGGCCGCCCTCCACCATGCAATTGAACATCGAACCGGTGTTCGGGCAGTGAATCGTCAGCAACTCGCCGGTAACGGTTTCGATATCGGTGAGAAAACGCTTGTAGCGGCGAATCAGCCGCGCTTCTTCGAGGGGAGGATGAAAACGCATCAGCCTTGCCAGCTCCGCAAACCACGGGCGATGCGCTCCACCGCCTCCTGTAGCCGATCGAGGTTTTGCGTGTAGGCAAAACGCACATGATGACCGGCTTGATAGCGGCCGAAATCCAGCCCCGGCGTGAAGGCTACGTGTTCGGTTTCGAGGAAATAACGGCAGAACGCGAAGGCATCGCCGCCGAACGCGCTGATATCGGCGTACAAGTAGAACGCGCCTTCCGGTTCTACCGCAATGCCGAAGCCCAGCTCGCGCAGGGCGGGCAGTAGGAAGTCCCGCCGGCGACCGAATTCGGCGCGGCGCTCTTCCAGAATGCTCAGGGTTTGCGGGGTAAAGCAGGCCAACGCCGCGTACTGGGCCATGCTCGGCGCACTGATATAGAGGTTTTGCGCCAGCTTCTCCAATTCGCTTACCGCAGCGGGCGGCGCCACCAGCCAACCGAGGCGCCAGCCGGTCATGCCGAAATACTTCGAAAAACTATTTAGGACAAACGCGTCGTCGTCGACTTCCAGCACGCTGGCGGCGTCGGTGCCGTAAGTAAGGCCGTGATAGATCTCGTCTACCACCAAGTGACCGTTACGCGCCTTGATTGCGCTCGACAACCCCGCCAATTCGTCCCGCGTGAGGATCGTGCCGGTGGGGTTGGCCGGCGACGCGACCAGCGCGCCCACGCTGTCCTGGTCCCAATGTTTGGCCACCAGGTCGGCGGTCAATTGGTAGCGCACGTCCGGGCCGACCGGCACCAGTTGCGCCGCGCCTTCCACCAAGCGCAGGAAATGTCGGTTGCACGGGTAGCCTGGATCGGCGAGCAACCAATGTTTGCCCGGGTCGACCAGCAGGCTGCTCGCTAGCAGCAAGGCGCCGGAGCCGCCCGGAGTGATCAGGATGCGCTCAGGATCAATGCTTAGCCCGTAGCGCTGCTGGTAAAACCCGCTGATGGCCTCGCGCAACTCGGGCAGCCCACGGGCCGCGGTGTAGCGGGTTTTGCCGTTGGCCAACGCTGCCTGGCCGGCCTGGATGATCGGCTCGGCCGTGGTGAAGTCCGGCTCGCCGATTTCCAAATGGATCACATCATGGCCGGCCGCCTGCAGCTCATTGGCTCGCGCCAGCAGCGCCATGACATGAAAGGGTTCGATGGCGCGACTGCGCGCACTGTAGGGCTGAGCCATTAGCCTTCCTTAACGGTGAGGACAAAATCAGGATTCTACCGAACCCTCGCGGTAAAACATGCTCTATTGCCTGCTCGGCCGTCGACGATGAACCCAGCACGCGCTTGCAAAACGACTAAAATCAACATTCGAGGCAAGCTATACCCAGCCATGGCGGGCTGCTGCTGTTTGCAACCCCGCCGTATTGGGCCTCGACAACCGGGAGTGGCGCACCCCGAATCTATCTGGTAAGTTCGCCCGCTTGCAGCCGCAGGGCCGGCAGGTGTCGGTGACGTTGCAATCCTGCGCAATGGATTAGAAGAGTGAGAGGCGGTCTATTCATGTCCACCCAAGCAAAGCAACAGCAGCAGAGCCTCAGTGGCTTCACACCTTACGTCGAAGCGAAAGGTGAGGAGTACATGGGCAAGCCCATGCGCCAGCACTTCACCAAGATCCTGCAGAAGTGGAAGCAGGACTTGATGCAAGAGGTCGACCGCACCGTTGACCACATGAAGGACGAAGCCGCCAACTTCCCGGACCCGGCAGACCGTGCCAGCCAGGAAGAGGAATTCGCCCTCGAACTGCGAGCCCGTGATCGTGAACGCAAGCTGATCAAGAAAATCGACAAAACGCTGCAACTGATCGAAGACGAGGAATATGGCTGGTGCGAATCCTGCGGCGTCGAGATTGGTATTCGCCGCCTGGAAGCCCGCCCAACCGCGGACCTGTGCGTAGACTGCAAGACCTTGGCTGAAATCAAGGAAAAACAGGTCGGCAAGTAATCCTGCCGGGCTGAACGAATGGGGCGTGCAAACGCCCCATTTTTGTTTCTGGCGTTTGCCGATTTTCCAGTAGTATCCGGCCCATGACAGCCTCTACCTATATCGGGCGTTTCGCCCCCACGCCCAGCGGCCATTTGCACTTCGGCTCGCTGGTTGCCGCCCTCGCCTCCTACCTTGATGCCCGCGCCAATCAAGGCCGCTGGCTAATGCGCATGGAAGACCTCGACCCACCCCGCGAAGAGCCCGGCGCCCAGGCAGCGATCCTGCACGCCTTGGAAAGCTATGGCTTTGAATGGGACGGTGAACTGGTCCGACAAAGCGAACGGCATGACGCCTACGCCGAAGTCCTCAACGGCCTGTTCAACCACGGCCTGGCCTACGCCTGCACCTGTTCGCGCAAACAACTGGAGCCCTACCACGGGATTTACCCGGGTTTGTGCCGCAATGCCGGGCATGACCAGCAAGATGCTGCGATCCGCCTGCGCGTGCCTGAGCTGGAATACCACTTTACCGACCGCGTACAAGGCGAATTCCGACAGCACTTGGGCCGCGATGTAGGCGATTTCGTCATCCGGCGCCGCGACGGCCTGTATGCCTATCAACTGGCCGTGGTGCTCGACGATGCCTGGCAAGGTGTGACCGATATCGTGCGCGGCGCCGACCTGCTCGATTCCACGCCGCGCCAGCTGTACCTGCAAGAACTGCTGGGCCTGCGCCAGCCGCGCTACCTGCACGTGCCGTTGATCGTGCAGCCGGACGGTAATAAGTTGGGCAAATCCTACCGTTCCCCGCCGTTGACACCCGACCAAGCCACGCCTTTGCTGTTAAGGGCATTGCGCGCCCTCGGCCAGCCGGCCGGCGCAGAACTGCTGCACGCCAGCCCACGGGAACTGCTGGATTGGGGCATTGCGCACTGGGATGCAACCCGGATCCCGCGCACACTCACGCTGGCCGAAGCGCAATTGAGCTGAAGGCGCTTGCAGGTTGCCAGCCATCCGTTACCATCGCCGCAGTTTTTTAATCAGAGGCCAACATGTACATCTATCGATTGGTCCTGCTGCTGGTCGTCGGGATCTACCTGTTTTCCCCCGCCATCATGGATTGGTGGATCGACGCCACAGGCGCCTGGTATCGCCCTTATCTGCTGTGGCTGATCCTGATCGTCGTGACCTTTATCCTGCAGAGCCAAAAAGATGCCGATGAGCTTTAGCCTCACCCAGATGCTGCTGATCAGCGCCGCCTACCTGGCTGCGCTGTTCGCCGTGGCCTGGATCAGTGAGCGCGGAATGATTCCGCGGGCGATCATTCGCCATCCGTTGACCTACACCTTGTCCTTGGGCGTCTACGCCAGCGCCTGGGCGTTTTATGGCACCGTGGGCCTGGCCTATCAGTACGGCTACGGCTTTCTTTCCAGTTACCTTGGGGTGTCCGGCGCGTTCCTGCTGGCGCCGGTGTTGCTGTACCCGATCCTGAAAATCACCCGCACCTACCAGCTGTCGTCCCTGGCGGACCTGTTTGCCTTCCGCTTTCGTAGCACCTGGGCCGGCGCGCTGACCACGATTTTCATGCTGCTCGGCGTGTTGCCGCTGCTGGCCCTGCAAATCCAGGCCGTGGCGGATTCCATCAGCATCCTCACCCGCGAGCCGGTGCAGCATCGCGTCGCCCTGGCCTTCTGCGCGCTGATCACGCTGTTCACGATTTTCTTCGGTTCACGCCATATCGCCACCCGTGAAAAACACGAAGGCCTGGTGTTCGCGATTGCCTTTGAGTCGGTGATCAAGCTGATCGCCATCGGCGGTGTCGGCCTGTATGCACTCTATGGTGTGTTCGACGGCCCGCAACAGCTGGAACTGTGGCTGCTGCAAAACCAGACCGCCCTCGCCGCCCTGCACACACCGTTGCAGGAAGGCCCATGGCGCACGCTGTTGCTGGTGTTCTTCGCCTCGGCGATTGTGATGCCGCACATGTACCACATGACGTTCACCGAAAACCTCAACCCGCGCTCCCTGGTCAGCGCCAGCTGGGGCCTGCCGCTGTTCCTGTTGCTGATGAGCCTGGCGGTGCCGTTGATTCTATGGGCCGGCCTCAAGCTGGGGGCGACCACCAACCCGGAATACTTCACCCTCGGCGTCGGCATTGCCGCCAATAGCAAATCCCTGGCGTTGCTGGCTTACGTCGGCGGTTTGTCAGCGGCCAGTGGCTTAATCATCGTCACCACGCTGGCACTGTCGGGCATGGCGCTCAATCACTTGGTGCTGCCGCTGTATCAGCCGCCGGCCGAAGGCAACATTTACCGCTGGCTGAAATGGACGCGCCGCGCGCTGATCGTCGCAATCATCATGGCCGGCTATGGTTTCTACCTGCTGCTGGGCGCCGGGCAAGACTTGGCCAACCTCGGCATCGTCGCGTTCGTCGCCACCTTGCAGTTCCTGCCGGGCGTGTTGTCGGTGCTGTACTGGCCGACGGCCAATCGCCGTGGGTTTATCGCCGGGCTGCTGGCGGGGATTCTGGTGTGGATCGTCACCATGCTGCTACCGCTGGTCGGTAACTTGCAGGGCTTCTACATTCCGTTGCTGAACATGATTTACGTGCTCGATGACACCAGCTGGCACATGGCGGCCATCGCCTCGCTGGCGGCCAACGTGCTGATGTTCACCCTGATCTCGTTGTTCACCAACGCCAGCCCCGAAGAAACCAGCGCCGCCGAAGCCTGCGCAGTGGACAACGTGCGCCGCCCGCAACGCCGCGAACTGCATGCTGCCTCGCCCCAGGAATTCGCCACGCAACTGGCCAAGCCGTTGGGCGCCAAGGCTGCGCAGAAGGAAGTCGAGCAGGCGCTGCGCGATCTGTACCTGCCGTTCGACGAGCGCCGCCCGTACGCCCTGCGCCGCTTGCGCGACCGCATCGAGGCCAACCTGTCCGGGTTGATGGGGCCGAGCGTGTCCCAGGACATGGTCGAAACCTTCCTGCCCTATAAGGCCGGCGGCGAAAACTATGTGACCGAAGATATCCATTTCATCGAGAGCCGGCTGGAGGACTACCACTCACGCCTCACCGGCCTTGCCGCCGAACTCGATGCGCTGCGCCGTTACCACCGCCAAACCCTGCAAGAATTGCCGATGGGCGTGTGTTCCCTGGCCAAGGATCAAGAGATCCTGATGTGGAACAAGGCCATGGAAGAACTGACCGGCATCGCGGCGCAGCGGGTGGTGGGCTCACGCCTGAACACCCTGGGCGACCCATGGAAAGAACTGCTGCAAGGCTTTATCAACCTGCCCGACGAGCATTTGCACAAGCAGCACCTGGCGCTCGACGGCCAGACCCGCTGGCTCAACCTGCACAAAGCCGCCATCGACGAGCCGCTGGCGCCCGGTAACAGCGGCCTGGTGCTGCTGGTTGAAGACTTGACCGACACGCAAATGCTCGAAGACAAGCTGGTGCACTCCGAGCGACTGGCCAGCATTGGCCGTCTGGCGGCGGGCGTGGCCCACGAAATTGGCAACCCGATCACCGGTATCGCGTGCCTGGCGCAGAACCTGCGCGAGGAGCGCGAAGAAGACGGCGAAATCACCGAAATCAGCGGGCAGATCCTCGAACAGACCAAGCGCGTTTCGCGCATCGTGCAATCGCTGATGAGCTTCGCCCATTCCGGCGCCCATCAGAATCAGGACGAAGCGGTGTGTCTGGCCGAAGTGGCGCAGGATGCCATTGGGCTACTGGCCTTGAACCGGCGCAATTTCGAAGTACAGTTCTTCAATCTGTGCGACCCGGACCACTGGGTCGACGGCGATTCCCAACGCTTGGCGCAGGTGCTGATCAACCTGCTGTCCAACGCCCGCGACGCCTCCCCGCCGCACAGCGCGGTACGCGTCAAGAGCGAGGCTTTCGAGCACACGGTCGATCTGATCGTGGAAGACGAAGGCAGCGGTATTCCACAGAACATCATGGACCGATTGTTCGAACCTTTCTTCACCACCAAGGACCCCGGTGAAGGTACCGGTCTGGGCCTTGCACTGGTCTATTCCATCGTTGAAGAGCATTATGGACAAATCACCATCGACAGCCCGGCTGACACCGAAAGCCAACGCGGCACCCGTATTCGGGTGACCTTGCCGCGTCATGTCGAAGCGACGTCCGCTGTGAACTGAGACCGTCGAGAGAATTGAATCAATGCCGCACATTTTGATCGTCGAAGACGAAACAATTATCCGCTCTGCCTTGCGTCGCCTGCTTGAACGTAATCAGTACCAGGTCAGCGAAGCCGGCTCGGTGCAGGAAGCCCAAGAGCGATTCAGCATTCCCACGTTCGACCTGATTGTCAGCGACCTGCGCCTGCCGGGCGCGCCCGGTACCGAGCTGATCAAGCTTGGCCAGGGCACCCCGGTGCTGATCATGACCAGCTACGCCAGCCTGCGCTCGGCAGTGGACTCGATGAAGATGGGCGCGGTGGACTACATCGCCAAGCCTTTCGACCACGACGAAATGCTCCAGGCCGTGGCCCGCATTCTGCGCGACCGTCAGTCGGCCAGCAGCGCGCCCGCCGAACAGCGCCCCGCCGGCAAGGCTGCCAATGGTGCGGACAAGCCAGGCGTCGACAACAGCAATGGCGAGATCGGCATCATCGGCTCCTGCCCGCCCATGCAGGATCTTTACAGCAAGATCCGCAAAGTGGCGCCCACCGACTCCAATGTATTGATCCAGGGCGAGTCGGGCACCGGTAAAGAACTGGTGGCCCGCGCCCTGCACAACCTGTCCAAGCGCGCCAAGGCACCGATGATTTCGGTGAACTGCGCAGCGATCCCCGAATCCCTGATCGAGTCCGAACTGTTCGGCCACGAAAAAGGCGCGTTTACCGGCGCCAGCGCCGGGCGTGCGGGCCTGGTGGAAGCGGCGGACGGCGGCACGTTATTTCTCGACGAAATCGGCGAGCTACCCCTGGAAGCCCAGGCGCGCTTGCTGCGCGTGTTGCAGGAAGGCGAGATTCGCCGCGTAGGCTCGGTGCAATCACAGAAGGTCGATGTTCGCCTGATCGCAGCGACCCACCGTGACCTCAAGAGCCTGGCCAAGATCGGCCAGTTCCGTGAAGACTTGTATTACCGCCTGCACGTGATCGCCCTCAAGTTGCCGGCCCTGCGTGAGCGCGGCGCCGACGTCAACGAGATCGCCAGTGCCTTTCTGCTGCGCCAGAGCGCGCGCATCAACCGCACCGATCTCAAGTTCGCACCGGACGCTGAGCAGGCGATTCGGCATTACTCTTGGCCGGGTAACGTGCGGGAACTGGAGAATGCGGTCGAGCGAGCGGTGATCCTGTCGGAGAGCCCGGAAATTTCCGCCGAGCTGCTGGGCATCGATATCGAGCTCAGTGACCTGGAAGACGACGACTTCATCGGCCTGGCCCCACAACAGGGCAGTAGCAATACCAGCCATGAGCCGACGGAAGATTTGTCATTGGAAGATTACTTCCAGCACTTCGTCCTTGAGCATCAGGACCACATGACCGAGACCGAACTGGCTCGCAAGCTGGGCGTGAGCCGCAAGTGCCTGTGGGAACGGCGCCAGCGCCTGGGTATTCCACGGCGCAAGACCGGGGTGGCCAGCGAAAGTTGAGGGTGTGCCCCCACAGGTAACACTCTCAGATGTGAAAAAACTGTTACCGCTGCTTTTTCGCGTAACAAAAGCCGGGGCTTACGGTAACGAAGCCCCGGCTTTTTTTGGCCCTCAAAAAACCCGAAACCACCTCAACCCCCCGATTTTGCTGGGCGGCACAAAAGTTGGCACGCACCCTGCTATATGCTTAGTACAAAAACAATAACAAGCTCAGTACCAGACAATAAAAATAAGACGAATCGACTCACGCATAATAAAAACAACACGGCGGAGGCGCAGCTAACTGATTCTTTTGGAGAGGCGTTGCATTTGGGGCTTGCCCCGCAACCAGGCCGAGAACAACAAAAACTGCCCTAAGGCAGAGCCTGAACTGGTTGGATCGTAGATCAGCAACACAGCGACCAAAGCAATCCGTTTGCTCTTGACTCCCGATTGGGAGTGTCATGAAGGTAAAACTTCACGGCGAGGGCGATCAACAAAAACAAGAAGCCCGCAATCAATAATAAAAATAGAGCACGCAACTACTTCTGGGGGAGCTTCGGCTCCCCTTGTAGTTTCCGCAATTTGGTACCTGCCAATCCTTCTTTTAAGCTTCTGGCTCAAGCCTTGCAGCTTGTTCCTACACCATCCCCCGACTAAATGCTAGAATCCCGGCCCATCATGCGGTCATTCTTCGTTATGGCCGAACATTCCTTCAAACAGTGCATCCCATGCTGAAGAAGTTGTTCCAGTCATTCCGTTCCCCCTTGCGTCGTACGCAACACATTCGCAGCACGCCTGAAGTGCTTAACAGCAATCAGCATTCATTGCAGCGCGCTCAATTCAGCCGTTATGCAGTGAACATCGTCGAACGTTTGCAGAACGCCGGCTACCAGGCTTACCTGGTGGGTGGTTGCGTGCGCGACATGTTGCTTAATATCACGCCCAAGGATTTCGACGTCGCCACCAGCGCCACGCCCGAACAAGTGCGTGCCGAATTTCGCAATGCGCGAATCATCGGTCGCCGCTTCAAATTGGTGCACATCCACTTTGGACGCGAAATCATCGAGGTCGCGACCTTCCGCGCCGGCCACCCGCAAAACGATGAAGAGGAAGACACCAACCAGTCTTCCCGCAACGAGAGCGGGCGCATCCTGCGCGACAACGTTTACGGCACCTTGGAAGAAGACGCGCAACGCCGCGACTTCACCATCAATGCCTTGTATTACGACCCGGTCAGCGAGCGCATCCTCGATTACGCCAATGGCGTACACGACATTCGCAACAACCTGATCCGCTTGATCGGCGACCCGACGCAGCGCTACCAGGAAGACCCGGTGCGCATGCTGCGAGCGGTGCGTTTCGCCGCCAAGCTGAACTTCGGTATCGAGAAACACACTGCCGCGCCGATTCGTGAGCTGGCGCCGATGCTGCGGGAAATTCCTTCAGCGCGCCTGTTTGAAGAAGTGCTCAAGCTGTTCCTCTCGGGGTATGCCGCCGACACCTTCGAAATGCTGGTGGACCTGCAGTTGTTCGACCCATTGTTCCCGGCCAGCGCCGAGGCATTGGAATACAACCCGACCTACACGCACACGCTGATCAGCGAAGCCTTGATCAACACAGACTTGCGCATCAAACAGAACAAACCGGTGACCCCGGCGTTCCTGTTTGCCGCCTTGTTGTGGCCAGCGCTTCCAAAACGCGTAATGCGCCTGCAGGACCGTGGCATGCCTGCGATTCCGGCCATGCAGGAAGCCGCACACGAGCTGATCGCCGAGCAGTGCCAGCGCATCGCTATCCCGAAACGCTTCACCATGCCGATCCGCGAGATCTGGGACATGCAGGAGCGCCTGCCACGCCGCAGCGGCAAACGCGCCGACCTGCTACTGGACAACCCGCGCTTCCGTGCCGGCTACGACTTCCTGCTGCTGCGCGAAAGCGCCGGCGAGCAGACCGACGGCCTGGGCGAATGGTGGACCGATTACCAGGACGCCAATGACAGCCAACGCCGCGACATGATTCGTGACCTCGGCAGCAAAGGCGATGGCGCTGGCGATGGGCCGAAGAAGCGTCGTCGCAGTTCCAGCAAGCGCAAACGCACGTCTGCCGATGCCTCGGGCGCCGCAGGCGAATAAACGTGGAACGTATCTACATCGGCATGGGCAGCAACCTGGCTGCCCCGGACCAGCAATTGCGCAGCGCCGCCCAGGCGCTGGCATTGCTGCCCGGCACCACCCTCGCAGGCGTGTCCGCCTTCTATCAAAGTGATTCGCTGCTCCCGGGCCAACCGCGCTACACCAATGCGGTCGCGGCCCTGGACAGCAACCTCGCGCCACTGGCACTGCTCGATGCGCTGCAAGCCATCGAGAACGACCAGGGCCGCGAGCGCCTCGAGCGTTGGGGCCCGCGTACTTTGGACCTGGATATCCTGCTGTTTGGCGATCGCTTGATCGACGAGCCACGCCTGACGGTGCCTCACTATCAGATGCACTTGCGCGCGTTTGTGTTGTACCCGCTGGCTGAGCTGGCGCCGGCCGACCTGCAGTTGCCCGACGGCCGTACGCTCAAAGCGCTGCTGACGGCCTGCCCGTTTGTCGGGCTGGAACGCCTCCCTAAAGTCTGATCCGGTCCCGGTGGGAGCTGGCGTGCCTGCGATAGCATGACTGCCGAACCGAGTCGCCTGCATCGCAGGCAGCCGCGCCCTACGCCGAACCGAGTCGCCTGCATCGCAGGCAAGCCAGCGCCCACCCGTAACAGCGGTAACACCGCACTCGTAACAATGCGGTAACACATCCAATTGACTTACCGAGCCCTCATCACGACTATAGGCGTCCCGCTGCCGCCAACCCGGCGCTGAAGGGCGCAATCCAGGCCTTATAAGCACTGCTCTCAAGACAGTGCGCCTGTATAAACGAAGACTCACGCGCGTTACTCGCTGTTTCCAAGCGCCTGAACGAGGACCCTTTTCATGCCAGACATTACCCTGACCACCTTGCAGAGCCTCAAGCTCAAAGGTGAAAAAATCGCCATGCTGACCTGCTATGACGCCACCTTCGCCCAGGCCTGTTGCCAGGCCGGCGTCGAGGTGCTGCTGGTGGGTGACTCCCTCGGCATGGTTTTGCAAGGGAATGACAGCACCCTGCCCGTCACCACTGATGAACTCGCCTACCACACGGCCAGCGTCAAGCGCGGTAACGACGGCGCCTTCATCATCGCTGACCTGCCGTTCATGGGTTACGCCACCCTCGAACAGACCTTTCAAAACGCCGGCAAACTGATGCAAGCCGGTGCGCACATGATCAAAGTCGAAGGTGCCGTGTGGCTCGCCGAGCCGATCCGTTTGCTGGCTGAGCGCGGTGTGCCGGTGTGTGCGCACATGGGCCTGACACCGCAGTCGGTGAACATCCTCGGCGGCTACAAAGTACAAGGCCGTAATGAAGCCCAGGCGCGCCAGATGCGAGCGGATGCCATCGCCCTGGAACAAGCCGGGGCTGCGATGATCGTGCTGGAGTGCGTGCCGAGCGAACTGGCTGCTGAGATCACGCAGGCCGTCAAAGTGCCGGTGATCGGCATTGGCGCAGGTGCCGATACCGATGGCCAGGTTCTGGTGTTGCACGACATGCTCGGCCTGTCGCTGACCGGCCGTGCGCCGAAATTCGTGAAGAACTTCATGGCCGGCCAAGAGAGTATCCAGGCCGCGTTGAGCGCTTACGTCAACGAAGTCAAAGCCGTTACTTTCCCAAGCGCTGAACACGGATTCTCTGCATGAACACCGTTAAAACCGTACGAGAACTGCGCGCCGCCGTCGCCCACGCGCGCAGCGCCGGCAAACGCATCGGCTTTGTGCCCACGATGGGCAACCTGCACAGCGGTCACGCCACGTTGGTGACCAAGGCCGCGCAGCAGTCGGATTTTGTGGTGGCGAGCATCTTCGTCAACCCGCTGCAATTCGGCGCAGGCGAAGATTTGGACAAGTACCCTCGCACGCTGGCGGCGGATCAGGAAAAGCTGCTGCAAGCCGGTTGCAACCTGCTGTTCGCGCCGACCGTCGAAGAAATGTACCCCGGCGGCATGACCGGCCAGACCCGCGTCAGTGTTCCGCAACTGTCCGAAGGCCTATGCGGCGCCAGCCGCCCCGGGCACTTCGAAGGCGTGGCCACAGTGGTGAGCAAGCTGTTCAATATGGTCCAGCCGGACATGGCCGTGTTTGGCCAGAAGGATTACCAGCAACTGGCGGTGATCCGCGCCATGGTGCATGACCTGAACATGCCGATCCAGATCATCGGCGAGCCGACCGTACGTGCCGCTGACGGCCTCGCGCTGTCATCGCGCAACGGCTACCTCACCGACGAGCAGCGTGCCATCGCCCCGGTGCTGTACCGCAGCCTCAGCCAGATTGCCACGGCGATCAAAGCCGGTGACCACGATTTCGCCAAGCTGCGTGCCGAGCAAATCCAGCACATTGAAGCCGCCGGCTTGCGCATGGATTACCTCGAAGTGCGCCAAGGCGTGCATTTGCGCCCGGCCACGGGTGAGGATCGCGATGTGGTGATCCTGGTTGCAGCGTATCTGGGGGCGACTCGCCTGATCGATAACTTGCACCTGAACCTGGCCTGACCACCCCCGCCTTTTCTCATTGAAAAAACACCGCACCTGTTGCCCTCCCCGCTGTGCCGGTATAAAAAAGTACCGGCCACAGCGCAGACAAAGCCAAGACATATCGACACGCTAGGTTTAATGTAATCGCCCTGCGCCATTGTTGGCGCTGACCGGCACCCAACGCCTGATGAAAGACTGGACGTTCCGGATTTAGAAGTGTCCTAAAGGCAAGTCCCCGTAATAAAAAGGAAACCCGCAGCGATGGCGTATTACCGCACTCCTCATGACGTTACCGCTCTGCCCGCTTGGCAAGCGCTCAATAAACATCGCCAAGCCATGCAGGATTTCAGCATGCGCGACGCGTTCAATGCCGATCCCCAGCGCTTTTCCGAGTTCACCTTGAGCAGTTGCGGGCTTTTCCTCGATTACTCGAAAAACCTGATCACGACCGAAACACGCGACCTGCTGGTAGGGCTGGCCAAGGAAGTCGACCTTAAAGCTGCGATCGACGCGCTCTACGCCGGCGAACCGGTCAACTCCTCCGAAGGCCGCCCGGCTCTGCACACCGCCTTGCGCCGCCCCGTGGGTGACAAGCTATCGGTCAACGGCGTGAACATCATGCCGGACGTGCACAAAGTGCTGAACCAGATCACCGACCTCGTGGGCCGTATCCACGATGGCCTGTGGCGTGGCTACACCGAGAAGCCGATCACTGACGTGGTGAACATCGGCATCGGTGGCTCGTTCCTCGGCCCGGAGCTGGTCTCTGAGGCACTGTTGTCCTACGCCCATAAAGGCGTGCGCTGCCACTACTTGGCGAACATCGACGGCAGCGAATTCCACGAGCTGACCATGAAGTTGCGCGCCGAGACCACGCTGTTTATCGTCTCGTCGAAATCCTTCAACACCCTGGAAACCCTGAAAAACGCCCAGGCCGCCCGCGCCTGGTACTTGGCCCAAGGTGGCTCGGAAGCCGAGCTGTACCGCCACTTCATCGCCGTATCGAGTAACAACGCGGCAGCTGTGGCCTTCGGTATCCGCGAAGAAAACATCTTCCCGATGTGGGACTGGGTCGGCGGCCGTTACTCGCTGTGGTCAGCCATCGGCTTGCCAATCGCCCTGGCCATCGGCATGTCCAATTTCAAGGAACTGCTGTCCGGTGCCTACACCATGGACCAGCATTTCCAGAACGCCCCGTTTGAACAGAACATGCCCGTGCTGCTGGGCTTGCTGGGCGTGTGGTACGGCAACTTCTGGGGTGCGCAGAGCCATGCGATCCTGCCGTACGACCATTACCTGCGTAACATCACCAAGCACTTGCAACAGCTGGACATGGAATCCAACGGCAAAAGCGTGCGCCAGGACGGCACGCCAGTGTCCACCGACACCGGCCCGGTCATCTGGGGCGGCGTCGGCTGCAACGGTCAGCACGCCTACCACCAGTTGCTGCACCAAGGGACCCAACTGATCCCAGCCGACTTCATCGTGCCGATCGTCAGCTTTAACCCGGTGTCCGACCACCACCAGTGGCTGTACGCCAACTGCCTGTCCCAAAGCCAGGCACTGATGCTCGGCAAGACCCGCAGCGAAGCCGAAGCCGAACTGCGCGAGAAAGGCCTGGCGGAAGCCGAAGTGCAGAAACTGGCACCACACAAGGTGATCCCGGGCAACCGCCCGAGCAACACCCTTGTGGTGGAGCGCATCAGCCCACGTCGCCTCGGCGCACTGGTGGCCATGTATGAGCACAAGGTGTTCGTGCAAAGCATGATCTGGGGCATCAACGCCTTTGACCAATGGGGCGTTGAGCTGGGCAAGGAGCTGGGCAAGGGCGTTTACAACCGCCTGACCGGCGCCGAAGAAACCCTGGCTGACGATGCGTCGACACAAGGCCTGATCAACTACTTCCGCGGTCGTCACCGCGGCTGAAGCCGGTACACCAAGGCCAACGTCCGTTTGGACGTTGGCCTTGAACCCTCTCCCCACAGCGTGCATCTTTATGCCTTGTCCCGAAAACAAGAATAAGGACCGCTCATGTTCGATATCAGCACGTTTCCCGCCGCCGATGCCGTCCGCCTTGCCGCGCAGCTCAGTCAAGCCGAGTACCAGCGCCTCTATCGCCAATCCATTGAGCAACCTGACACCTTCTGGGCCGAACAGGCCAAGGGCTTTCTCGACTGGATAACACCCTGGCACACCGTCCAACAGTCAGACATCAAGACTGGCGCCGCCCAATGGTTTGCCGGCGGCCAACTCAACGTCAGTTACAACTGCATTGACCGTCACCTGGCGCAACGCGCCGATCAGCCGGCCTTCATCTGGGAAGGCGATGATCCTGCAAAATCTTCCAAAATCTCCTACCGCCAACTGCACCAAAACGTCAGCCGCCTGGCCAATGTGCTGAAAAGCCGTGGCGTAAAGAAAGGCGACCGAGTGTGCATCTACATGCCGATGATCCCGGAAGCGGCCTACGCGATGCTGGCCTGTACGCGAATTGGCGCGGTGCACTCGGTGGTGTTTGGTGGGTTCTCACCGGACGCCCTGCGCGACCGCATTCTCGACGCCGACTGTCGCACCGTGATCACTGCCGATGAAGGCGTGCGCGGCGGCAAGCCGGTGGCGTTGAAAAAGAATGTCGACAAGGCCCTGGCCAGTTGCCCGAACGTCAGCACGGTGCTGGTGGTGCAACGCACGGGGGCCGACCTTATCTGGGTCAAAGACCGCGACCTCAACTACCAGCAAGCCCTGGACGCCGCCAGCGACGACTGCCCGCCCGAGCCGATGGACGCCGAAGACCCGCTGTTTATCCTCTACACGTCCGGCAGCACCGGCAAACCCAAAGGTGTGCTGCACACCACCGGTGGCTACCTGCTGCAGGCGGCGATGACCTTCAAGTACGTGCTCGATTACCGTGACGGCGAAGTGTTCTGGTGCACCGCCGATGTGGGCTGGGTCACCGGCCACAGCTACATCGTGTATGGCCCGCTGGCCAATGGCGCTACCTCGCTGATGTTCGAAGGCGTACCGAGCTACCCGGACAGCTCGCGCTTCTGGCAAGTGATCGATAAACATCAGGTGAATATCTTCTACACCGCGCCCACCGCGCTGCGCGCCTTGATGCGTGAGGGCCACGGGCCGCTGCAGAACACGTCCCGCGCCAGCCTGCGTTTGCTGGGTAGCGTCGGCGAGCCGATCAACCCGGAAGCCTGGGACTGGTACTTCAACGCCGTGGGCGAACAACGCTGCCCGATTGTCGATACCTGGTGGCAGACCGAAACCGGCGGCATCATGCTCAGCCCACTGGTCAGCGCCCAGCGTATCAAACCAGGCTGCGCGACCCAGCCGATGTTTGGCGTACAGCCCGTGCTGCTGGATGAGCAAGGCAAGGAAATCAGCGGTGCCGGCAGTGGCGTGCTGGTGATCAAAGCCAACTGGCCGGGCCAGATTCGCAGCATCTACGGCGACCCGCAGCGCATGATCGACACGTATTTCAAACCCTACCCCGGCTACTACTTCACCGGCGACGGCGCACGGCGCGATGAAGACGGCGACTACTGGATCACCGGGCGCATCGATGATGTGATCAACGTCTCGGGCCACCGTATCGGCACCGCCGAGGTCGAAAGCGCTCTGGTGCTGCATGATCAGGTGGCCGAGGCTGCCGTGGTCGGCTATCCCCACGACGTCAAAGGCCAGGGGATTTATGCCTTCGTCACGCCAATGAATGGCGTCGAGCCCAGCGATGAGCTGAAAAAACACCTGCTGGCGCTGGTCAGCAAGGAAATCGGCAGCTTTGCCAAGCCGGAACTGATCCAATGGGCACCCGCCCTGCCGAAAACCCGCTCAGGCAAGATCATGCGGCGGATTTTGCGCAAGATCGCCTGCAACGAACTGGACAGCCTCGGTGATACCTCGACCCTGGCCGACCCCAGCGTGGTAGACGGGCTGATCGACAAACGCCTGAACCGCTAGGAACCTCTGAAGTCGCCATGGAATTTATCCGCAGCCGTATCGAAACCCAGTTGATGAGCCTTACCGGCTTGTCACTGGGCCAGCTGGACCTGGAAAACCCCAAGGGCGATCCCGGCCTGTTCGGGCCGGACTCGGTCAGTTGGCAAGTGCATGGCGACTTCAGCAGCATGCTCATTGGCGGCATCAGCGCCTTGATGCTGCAAGCCTTGCACCCGCTGGCCCTGGCCGGCGTGTGGGACCACTCCAATTTTCGCCAGGACATGCTCGGGCGCTTGCGGCGCACCTCGCAGTTTATTTCCGGCACCACCTTCGGTTCGCGCAAAGACGCCGAATGGCTGATCGAAAAAGTGCGCACCATCCACCTGCAAGTGACCGGGCATGCCCCGGACGGGCGGCCTTACGCGGCCAGCGATCCGGAACTGCTGACGTGGGTGCACGTGGCGGAGGTCAGCAACTTTCTGGCGTCGCACCTGCGCTATTGCAACCCGGGTCTTTCGGGCCGGGATCAGGACCGTTACTACAGTGAAATCGCCTTGGTCGCCGAGCGCTTGGGCGCTCGGCATGTTCCGCGTTCACGGCAGGAAGTTTCGGATTACCTGGCACGCATTCGTCCGCAACTGCTGTGCGACGAGCGCAGCCGCGAAGTGCTGCGCCTGCTGCTCAATGCACCCGCACCCAGCACCTTGGCCAAACCCTTTGGCAGCTTGATGATGCAGGCCGGGATCGACCTGCTGCCAGACTGGGCAAGCAGCCTGCTCGAACAGCACCAGAGCCCGTTGCAGCGCCAGCTGATCCGCGCCGGGGTCAAGCGCAGTGCACCGTTGCTGCGCTGGGCGATGCGCAATGGTTCGGTGCAGCGCGCCCATCGGCGAATGGGGCTGATGTAGGCGGCGGCTCATAGCTGTTAAACTCCGCGCCCATATTGACTCGCAAGCAAGGCGCGCTCCATGACTCCCTTGAATCAGGCGCTGCGCGCCGCCCTCGATCAACGCCAAGACCTGATCAACACGCTGCATGCCCAGGGCACCGACTGCTACCGGCTGTTCCACGGCAGCCAGGAAGGCGCCGGCGGCTTGACCATTGACCGTTATGGCCCGCAACTGCTGGTGCAGAGTTTTCACCAGTCCCTGGAAACAGCCGAGCTGTTGAACCTGCATGAACTGATCAACCAGTTCATGGGCCTGGAATTGCTGCTGGTGTACAACGACCGCTCGCGTGGCAATTCGCGGATCGACCGTGAAGACACGGTGTACCGCGCCCAACCGGCGGCACTGGAAGACTTGGTCGGCCACGAATGGGGCCTCAATTACCGCGTGCGCGGGCGCCATGCAGGGCAGGACCCGCTGCTGTTTCTCGACCTGCGCAACACCCGTGGCTGGGTCAAGGAACACAGCGCCGGCAAACGTGTGCTCAACCTATTTGCCTACACCTGTGGCGTGGGCCTGAGCGCGGCAGCCGGTGGCGCCCGCGAGGTGTGCAACCTGGACTTCGCCGAGGGCAACCTGGCGGTGGGCCGCGAAAACGGTGTGCTCAACCCGCAATTGCCGACCATGGGTTTCGTGCAATCCGACTACTTTCCGGCGATTCGCCAACTGGCGGGCTTGCCGATCACTCAGCGCCGCGGCCACAAGCTGCCGAGCTATCCGCGCCTTGAGCAACGCCAATATGACCTGGTGCTGCTCGACCCACCGGCCTGGGCCAAGAGCGCGTTCGGCACCGTCGACCTGCTGCGCGACTACCAGAGCCTGCTCAAGCCTGCACTGCTCGCTACCGCCGACAATGGCGTGCTGATTTGCTGCAACAACTTGGCGAAAGTCAGCATGGATGATTGGCGCGAACAGGTGCTGCGTTGCGCCGAAAAAGCCGGGCGCCCGGTACGCGACTGGCAAATCATGGCGCCGGGAGCCGACTTCCCGTCTCAGGATCAGCAGCCGCCTCTGAAAACCCTGATCCTTCAGTTGTAGTACTTTTCCCAAGCAGCCCGGTACTTCGGAACCGAAATCCCGTGCCATACTCCAAGGCACTCTTGTTCTACATAGATGGCGTCACTCATGCCCAAAGGATTGATCCGCGCCGCTGGCGCCTTGTTGACCGCCCTGGCTCTGTACAGCTTGCTGGGCTTTCTGATTCTGCCGGGCATCGCCCTTCGCATTGCCAACCAACAGTTGGCCAATTACGCCACGGTGCCGGCACGCATCGAGCGAATCGAGCTCAACCCGTTCAGCCTGGAAGTTACGGCATGGGGCTTGAAGATCGGCGAACCGGGCAAGGAGCAGGTGGGTTTCGAGCGTCTCTACGCCAACCTGCAGATCGATAGTCTCTGGACCCGTGCGCTGCACCTGGCCGATGTGCAGCTGGACCAGCCCAAGACCGAGCTGCTGTTCGACAAGTCCGGCCAACTGAACCTTGCGCAGTTGTTCAAGCTGCCGCCGAGCGAGCCCACGCCGACTGACCCTAACGCCAAGCCGTTCCCGCTGCGCATCGACAGCATCAAGCTGGCCGGCGGCTATGTGCACTTTCAAGATTTGCGCCCCAGCGAACCGATCGAATTCCTTTACGACAAACTCGACTTTGAGCTGAAAAACCTCAGCACGCTGCCGGAAGACAATGCCAACATGACCTTGGTGGCCGCCGGCCCTCAAGGTGGGCAGATCGACTGGAAAGGCAATTTCAGCCTGATACCGATCACCTCCGAGGGCACGCTGAAAGTCACCGATGGCAAGATGAAAGCCTGGTGGCCATACGTGCGAGACGCGTTGCCATTGGTGCTGGAAGATGGCGTGCTGAATTTCAGCACCGACTACAAATTCAGCCTGGCCAAAGAAACCGAACTGAACCTGACCAACACCGCCGCCAGCATCGCGCCGTTTGCAATCAAGGCACCGGATGGCCGCCCATTGGTGCGCCTGGAACGCCTGGACGTCAGCGAAACCACGGTGGACCTGGCCAAGCAGCAGGTAGTGGTCGGCAAGATTCGCAGCAACAAGCTGGAAACCTGGGCCGCCCGCGAAGCCGATGGGCAGTTGGACTGGCAGAAACTGTTCGCCAGCCAACCGAGCAAACCGGCCAAGGCGCCGGAACCTGCCACCGCACCGGCGACAGCCGACTCGCCAAAGGCGCAGCCAACAGCACCCAGCAAACCTTGGCAAGTGCTGCTCAAGGATGTGCAACTGCGTAACTATCAGGTGCACCTGGCGGACCGCCAGGTCAAACCTGCGGTAGCGCTGGAGCTGGGCCCGTTGAATGTCGACGTGCAGAACTTCGACAGCCTGAACCAAAGCCCCTTTACCTTGAAAGTCGATACCGGCCTGGGCAAGCAAGGCAAGATCCAGGCAACCGGCCAGGTCAACCTCAACCCGATCAGCGCCAAACTCAAAGTGAATACCCAGGACATCGACCTGCGGGTCGCCCAGTCCTATATCAGCCCGTTCATTCGCCTGGAACTGCGCAGCGGCATGCTCGGCAGTAACTTGGATGTGAACCTTAAAAGCACTGAGCCATTGGCGCTCCAGATCACCGGCCGCGCTCAGGTCGATCAGTTACACACTCTGGACACCCTCAAGACCCGCGACTTCCTCAAATGGCAGCGCCTGGTGCTGGAAGGTGTGAACTATCAGCACGGCGACAGCCTGTCGATCGACAAGGTCAACCTGCTGCAGCCGTACGCGCGTTTCATGATCAACGATGACCGCACCACCAACATCGACGACTTGCTGATCCCGCAGCCCGCCGACAGTGGCGCCAAATCAGCGGCCAAGCCCGCGGCGAGTAAAGACAAGCCGTTGGGCATTCATATCGGCCAGATCGCGATCAATGACGGCTCGGCCAACTTCGCCGACTTCAGCCTCACACCCAACTTCGCCACGGCCATCCAGCAGCTCAACGGGCAGATCGGCACTATTGACAGTCGCCAGGCCAAACCGGCCACCGTCGATATCAAGGGCAAGGTGGATCGCTATGCGCCAGTGACCATCAAGGGCAGCGTGAACCCGTTTGATCCGATGGCGGCGCTGGATATCGCCACCAGCTTCAAGCGCGTCGAGCTGACCACATTGACGCCGTACTCCGGCAAGTTCGCCGGGTTCCGCATCCGCAAGGGCCGCCTTAATCTCGACCTGCACTATGTGATCACCAAGGGCCAGTTGAAGGCTGAAAACAAAGTGGTGGTTGAACAGCTGCAACTGGGAGAGAAAGTCGACAGCGCCGATGCCGTGGACTTGCCAATTCGCCTGGCAATCGCCCTGCTCAAGGACTCTGACGGCAAGATCTCCATCGAGCTGCCGGTGACGGGCGACCTGAACAACCCGCAATTCAGCGTGATGCCGATTGTGTGGCAGACCCTGCGTAACCTAGTGGTGCGCGCGGCGACGGCGCCGTTCAAGTTTATCGGCGGGCTGGTGACTGGCGGGGGCTCTGAAGACCTGGGCAATGTGTCGTTCGCCGCAGGCTCCAGCGAATTGAACAAAGACGCCGAAGGCGCGCTGAACACCCTGGCCAAGGCGCTGAAAGAGCGCCCTACCCTGCGCCTGGAAATCGAAGGCACGGCCGCTGCCAGCAGTGACGGGCCGTTCCTCGCCGCAGAGCGTCTGGAACGTGAATACCAATATAACTACTACAAGATACTCCAGCGCCGTGGCGATAAAGTCCCGGCCCAGGCTTCGTTGCTTGTCGTACCGGAGAAGGAAAAGGCGCCGCTGCTTGAAGGCATCTACCGTACACGCCTGAAACAACAACCACCGGCCGAATGGAAAGACCTGGGCAGCGATGATCGCACTGCGAAGCTGCGTGATGGGTTGATCAAGTTCTGGGGCGCCAGTGACGTCTTGCTGCGCCAACTGGGGCAAGACCGTGCCAGTGCTATCAAGGACTACCTGGTGGACAAAGGCCAGTTGGAAGATGACCGGGTGTACTTCATTGATGCCAACCTGGGGCAGGCGCAGAAGGATGGTCGGGTGGTGACGCCGATGCATCTGGATGCTGAGTAACACCTGAGCGGCACCATGCAAATGTGGGAGCTGGCTTGCCTGCGATGCAGACACCTCGGTCATTCAGTTGAATCGAGGTGTTGCTATCGCAGGCAAGCCAGCTCCCACGTTTGTTTTGGGTCGGCCTGGAGATTTTGTTTCTGCTCAGAATAGAACAGGCCCCGACACAAGTGCCGGGGCCTGTAATGACCACATCCGTGTGGTCGGTCGCATGAACTCCAGAGGTGCACCGGGTGGATATCTAACTCACCCTAAGCCGCCGCTTTACAGTTCAGACGAGACGTTAAGCGTTACTCTGCTTTCAGGCCATCGGCCGATACAGCTTTAACGCCTTTGATTTTCTTAGTGATATTTACCGCGGTAGTTTTCTGCGCTTCAGTCACTGCGACGGAAGAGGACAGGGACACTACACCTTTGTTGGTTTCGACTTTAATGTCGGTGCCAGGAATGCCTTTCTCGGTTACCAGGTCAGCTTTCACTTTGGTGGTAATCCAGGTATCAGGGCGCCTTTGTGTCGATGTTGTCGGCCTTAGTTGCGCCACCAGCCAGCAGGCCGTCAGCGGAAACAGCGGTAACACCTTTGATTTTCTTGGTGATCGCTACGGCAGTGGCTTTCTGCGAGTCAGAGATAGCAACTGTCGAGGACAGCGAAACCACGCCTTTGTTGGTTTCAACCTTGATGTCCGAGCCAGGAATACCTTTTTCAGTCAGCAGGTCAGCTTTGACTTTGGTGGTGATCCAAGTATCCGAAGTGGACTCTTTGGCTTTGGTCACTTCGCCAGCGGCCAGGGTCATTGGAGCTTGGGAAGTCTGAGCAAAGGCCACGTTAGCACCCATGGCCAGGGTCAGAGCGGTAGCAGTAGCGAGAGCGAACTTCTTCATACGAGTAACTCCTGTTTTATTGAAAGTCTGCAGTGGGTAAACCTTGATGCTGCAGCGTTAACAGGGATATTGCAGACACTGTGCCAACTCACAGATACGATATAAATCCTTTTAAAACAATGAGTTATGAAATATTAAAAAATCCGGAATCGTGCAACTTGCATGAAGAGGACCCTGCCTGCATGCAAGTTGCGGCTTTTGTATTTCTTTGAGCGCTGCGCAGATTGCTAGGTTTTCACACAGTCTGCGAAGGGTCCTTTTTTTCAGCTTAAGCCTACGGGTGTTTAAACGCCCGAAGCCTTGGCTGCTGCTACGTCCTTGATGGACAGCTTGATACGGCCGCGGTTGTCCACGTCCAGTACCAGCACTTCCACTTCCTGGCCTTCTTTCAGAATGTCGGTCACTTTCTCAACGCGAGCGTCGCTCAACATGGAGATGTGAACCAGACCGTCTTTGCCCGGCAGGATGTTGACGAATGCGCCGAAGTCGACGATGCGCTCAACCTTACCCACGTAGATCTTGCCGATCTCGGCTTCAGCGGTGATGCCCAGAACGCGCTGACGCGCAGCTTCTGCGGCTTCTTTGGTTTCGCCGAAGATCTTGATCGAGCCGTCGTCTTCGATGTCGATCGAAGCCTTGGTCTCTTCGCAGATCGCACGAATAGTCGCGCCGCCTTTACCGATAACATCACGGATTTTGTCGGTGTCGATTTTCATCGCGATCATGGTCGGAGCATTTTCCGACAGTTCGGTACGGGACTGACCAATGATCTGGTTCATCTGACCGAGGATGTTCAGGCGCGCGTCCAGGGCTTGGCCCAGAGCGATTTCCATGATCTCTTCGGTGATGCCCTTGATCTTGATGTCCATCTGCAGCGCGGTAACACCTTTAGCGGTACCGGCTACCTTGAAGTCCATGTCGCCCAGGTGGTCTTCGTCACCCAGGATGTCGGTCAGGATGGCGAACTTCTCGCCTTCTTTAACCAAGCCCATGGCGATACCGGCAACCGGCGCCTTCATCGGCACACCAGCGTCCATCAGTGCCAGGGAAGCACCGCAAACGGAAGCCATGGAGCTGGAACCGTTGGACTCGGTGATTTCCGACACCACACGAATGGTGTACGGGAACACGTCGGCGGCAGGCAGCATGGCTGCAATCGAACGACGGGCCAGACGGCCGTGACCGATTTCACGACGACCAGCACCACCCATGCGACCACACTCACCTACCGAGAACGGAGGGAAGTTGTAGTGCAGCATGAACGGGTCTTTTTTCTCGCCTTCCAGGGTGTCCAGCAGCTGTGCGTCACGGGCGGTGCCCAGTGTTGCAACAACCAGGGCCTGGGTTTCGCCACGGGTGAACAGAGCCGAACCGTGGGTCTTAGGCAGAACACCGACTTCGATGTTCAGAGGGCGTACAGTTTTGGTGTCGCGGCCGTCGATACGTGGCTTGCCGTTTACGATGTTTTCGCGAACGGTGCGGTATTCGATTTCGCCGAAAGCTGCTTTGACTTCGCTGGAAGAAGGCTGGCCTTCTTCACCGGACAGCTTGGCAACAACCTGGTCTTTCAGCTCACCCAGGCGAGCGTAACGATCGGCCTTGATGGTGATGGTGTAAGCCTGGGAGATCGCGTCGCCGAACTCGGCACGGATAGCGCCCAGCAGAGCAGTGGCTTCAGGCTGTGGGGCCCAGGTCCAGGTTGGCTTGGCAGCTTCAGCAGCCAGTTCTTTAACAGCGTTGATCACAACCTGGAACTCGTCGTGAGCAAACAGTACCGCACCCAGCATCTGGTCTTCGGTGAGCTCTTTGGCTTCCGATTCAACCATCAACACGGCTTCCGAAGTACCGGCAACGACCATGTCCAGGCTCGAAGCTTTCTGTTGTTCGTAAGTCGGGTTCAGCAGGTAGCCGGTGCTTTCGTGGAAAGCAACGCGAGCTGCGCCGATCGGGCCATCGAAAGGAATACCGGAGATGGCCAGGGCAGCCGAGGTGCCGATCATCGCAGCGATGTCCGGATCGGTCTTCTTGCTGGTGGAAACGACGGTGCAGACGACCTGCACTTCGTTCATGAAGCCTTCTGGGAACAGCGGACGGATCGGACGGTCGATCAGTCGGGAAGTCAGGGTTTCTTTTTCGGAAGGACGGCCTTCGCGCTTGAAGAAACCGCCAGGGATCTTACCGGCAGCGTAAGTCTTTTCCTGGTAGTGAACGGAAAGAGGGAAGAAGCCTTTGCTTGGGTCAGCGGTCTTGGCGCCAACAACGGTCACCAATACGGTGACGTCGTCGTCAACGGTGACCAGCACTGCGCCGGAGGCTTGACGGGCGATACGGCCTGTCTCGAGGGTAACGGTCGACTGACCGAACTGGAATTTTTTGATAACCGGGTTCACGGTGTCCTACCTTCTTTGTGGCTCTTGGGGAACTTGTCTTCTTGCGAAATTCTTGGGCAATGTCGGGAATCGGCCCGAGCCTGGTCCAGGGCAAAACGTGTATCCAGATAAAACTTGAGGCTGGGAGCCTGCCATGGGCCAGCGGGAATCCCACTGACACACGGCAGACAACCAACCTCTAGCGCAATCGCTGATTAGCGACGCAGACCCAGGCGACCGATCAGAGCCTGATAACGACCCAGATCCTTGCCTTTCAGGTAGTCCAGCAGCTTACGGCGCTGGTTTACCATGCGGATCAGACCACGACGGGAGTGGTGATCTTTACCGTTGGCCTTGAAGTGACCTTGCAGCTTGTTGATGTTGTGGGTCAGCAGTGCAACTTGCACTTCTGGCGAACCAGTGTCACCAACAGCTTGCTGATAGTCAGCTACGATTTGTGCTTTTTCTTGAACGTCGAGAGCCATGAGGCAATCCTTTTTTCAGGAAACCACCCAAAGGGCAGTCTCAACAGGCCAGGGACAAATCCCTGTATCTAAAAATGAGTGTTGACCGTGCCTGTTAACAGCCACACTCGTCCGGTCATTCTGACCGAATCAGTCGACGCGGCGCTATACGCCCGTCTTCGCTCACTTCACCGATACCGATGAAGCGACCGTTATGATCCTGTACCCGCACCATGCCGAACTTCGGAGCATCCGGGGCACGTACCGGCTGGCCGTTGAGCCAGTAGAACGCGCTGTGCTCCGAGAAGTGCAGCAATGGCCAATCCAGCAAACCGCTGTCCGATGGCATCAGGAAGCGATCAACTGCTTCATTGCCGCCTTCGGCGTGTACGGCCTCCAACTCTTCCAGCGTGACCGTCTGGGCCAGGCTGAAGGGCCCTGCCTGGGTACGTCGCAGTTCTGCAACGTACGCGCCGCAACCGAGCTTTTCACCAATATCTTCCACCAGGGTACGGATATAGGTGCCTTTGCTGCAGTCCACGGCCAAGCGGGCAGTGTCGCCTTCACAGGCGAGCAATTCCAAGCGCGTAATAGTAACAGAACGCGGTTCGCGCTCCACTACTTCGCCCGCACGTGCCAGCTTGTAAAGTGGCTGGCCATCACGCTTGAGCGCCGAGTACATCGGCGGTATCTGACTGATTTGCCCACGAAAACCCGGCAAAGCAGCTTCAATATCAGCACGACCAACGGTCACGTCACGAACCTGCAAAACATCACCCTCGGCATCGGCCGTGGTAGTGGTCTTGCCCAGCTGCATCAGGGTTTCGTAACCCTTGTCGGAATCAAGCAGGTATTGCGAGAACTTGGTCGCCTCACCAAAGCACAGCGGCAGTACACCGGTGGCCAAGGGGTCGAGGCTGCCGGTATGCCCGGCCTTCTCGGCATTGAGCAGCCAGCGGACCTTCTGCAAGGCGGCATTGGAGGTAAAGCCAATGGGCTTGTCGAGCAGAATAATGCCGCTGACGTTGCGACGGATACGTTTGACCTGAGCCACCGCTTACTCCTTGGCGTCTTCAGGTGTGGACGGGTGCTGGCTGTCTTCAGCCACGGCGCGTTCGATCAGGGCCGACAGGTGCGCACCACGCACGACGCTTTCGTCGTAGTGGAAGTGCAACTGAGGCACGCTGCGCAGCTTCATTTCACGGGCCAACTGCATGCGCAGGAAACCTGCTGCCGAGTTGAGCACCTTGATGCTTTGCGCGATTTCTTCGCTGCTGTCCTGCCCCATCACGGTGATGAAGATCTTCGCGTGACCTACGTCGCGGCTCACTTCAACCGCGGTGATGGTCACCAGGCCAACACGGGGGTCTTTGACTTCGCGACGGATCAGTTGGGCCAGCTCGCGCTGCATCTGATCGCCGATACGTTGGGTACGGCTGTATTCTTTTGCCATGTCTTGTTACCTGTTACTGCCACACGGTGAAACCCGTGGGGTCTGAAAGCGGCAAACGCCCGGCCTGACAAAAGCCAGACCGGGCGTTGCGTTTAGAGTCCGTACGCTGCGCGGGGCATTTGCATGCCCACACGCGGCGTGGCTCCTGAAGTGCGCGAGTTAGAGGCTGCGAGCAACCTGAACCTTCTCGTAGACTTCGATCTTGTCGCCAGCCTTGACGTCGTTGTAGCTCTTGACGCCGATACCGCATTCCATGCCGGCACGTACTTCGGAAGCGTCATCCTTGAAGCGGCGCAGGGATTCCAGCTCGCCTTCGAAGATAACGATGTCTTCACGCAGTACACGGATTGGACGGTTACGGTGCACAACACCTTCGATAACCATGCAACCGGCGATCGCGCCAAATTTCGGCGAGCGGAACACGTCACGCACCTCGGCAACACCCAGGATATTCTCCCGTACGTCGCTGCCAAGCATGCCGGTAAGGGCTTTCTTGACGTCTTCGATAATGTCGTAGATGACGTTGTAGTAACGCATGTCCAGGCCTTCCTGCTCGACGATCTTGCGAGCGCCAGCATCGGCACGCACGTTGAAGCCGAACAGTACAGCGTTGGAAGCCAGTGCCAGGTTGGCGTCGGACTCGGTGATACCACCGACACCGCCACCGACAACGCGCACTTGCACTTCGTCGTTACCCAGGCCATTCAAGGCGCCGTTCAACGCTTCGAGCGAACCACGGACGTCAGATTTGAGGACGATGTTGAGCGTCTTCTTCTCTGCCTGGCCCATGTTTTCGAAGATGTTTTCCAGCTTGCCGGCGTGAGCACGGGCCAGCTTGACTTCGCGGAACTTGCCTTGACGGAACAGAGCCACTTCACGGGCTTTCTTCTCGTCAGCAACCACGCTCATCTCGTCGCCAGCGTCCGGGGTACCGTCCAGGCCGAGAATCTCGACAGGGATGGAAGGACCGGCTTCTTTGATTGGCTTGCCGTTCTCGTCGAGCATGGCACGTACACGGCCGTAGTTCGAACCGACCAGCACCATGTCGCCTTGGCGCAGGGTACCGTCTTGAACCAGAACGGTTGCAACCGGGCCACGACCTTTGTCGAGACGCGATTCAACCACAACACCGCGACCCGGGGCCGATGGAGTTGCTTTCAGTTCGAGTACTTCAGCTTGCAGCAGAACCGCTTCGAGCAGCTCGTCTACACCGGTACCGACTTTCGCCGAAACCGAAACGAACGGCGTATCACCGCCCCACTCTTCGGAAGTCACGCCGTGAACCGACAGCTCGCTACGGATGCGATCGAGATCAGCGCCCGGCTTGTCGATTTTGTTCACTGCAACAACCAGTGGAACCCCTGCGGCCTTGGCGTGCTGGACAGCTTCAATGGTCTGCGGCATCACGCCGTCGTCCGCTGCAACTACCAGGATCACGATGTCAGTCGCCTTGGCACCACGGGCACGCATTGCGGTAAACGCGGCGTGACCTGGGGTGTCGAGGAAGGTGACCATGCCGCGTTCGGTTTCAACGTGGTAGGCACCGATGTGCTGGGTGATACCGCCGGCTTCGCCAGCAGCTACCTTGGCACGACGGATATAGTCGAGCAGGGAAGTCTTACCATGGTCAACGTGGCCCATTACGGTCACGACTGGCGCACGGGAGAAGGTTTCACCTTCAAACTTCAAGGACTCGGCCAGGGAATCTTCCAAGGCAGTGTCGCTGACCAGGGTCACTTTATGGCCCAACTCCTCAGCCACGAGCTGAGCAGTTTCCTGATCAAGCACCTGGTTGATAGTCGCTGGAGTACCCAGTTTGAACATGAACTTGATGATTTCAGCAGCCTTGACCGACATCTGATTGGCGAGATCGCCAACAGAAATGGTCTCGCCGATCTGCACATCACGCACGACAGGGCCGGTTGGGCTCTGGAAACCGTGGGCGTTGCGTTTTTTCAGCTTGGCCTTGCCGCGACCACCACGACGGAAGCCATCGCTTTCTTCGTCGGTAGTACGTGGAGCAACGCGTGGAGCAGGCGCTTTCTCTTTGACCGAGGCACGATGCGGAGCGTTTTTGCGCTCGCCATCAGCACCACCACCGCGACGATTGTTATCGTCGGCACGTGGCTTGTCCGGACGACGAGGTTCGTCGCGCTTGCGAGCGTCTGCTGCAGGAGCAGGTGCAGCGGCAACCGGAGCGGCCTCACGCACAGCTTCAACAGGAGCGGCGACCGCTTCAGTACCAGCAGGTTGCGCAGCAGTAGGCTGGCGACGCGCTTCTTCTTCGGTGCGACGCTTGGCTTCTTCTTCAGCCTTCTGACGAGCAGCATTTTCTACTGCGCGACGTTCTTCCAGTTCGCGTTTGCGCTCGGCTTCGATTTCTTCCGGGCTGCGCTGTACGAAGACTTTCTTCTTGCGTACTTCAACGCTGATGCTCTTGCTACCAGCAACACGCAGGGTGCTGGTGGTTTTGCGCTGCAATGTAATCTTGCGCGGTTCTTCCACTTTCGCCTTGTGGCTGCTCTTCAAGTGAGTCAGCAAAGACTGCTTCTCACTATCGCTCACACCTTCATCGGCGGCGGTGTGCGGCAGACCTGCCTCACGCATCTGCTGCAACAGGCGCTCTACCGGTGTTTTGACCTCATCGGCCAGTTGTTTCACCGTGACTTGCGTCATGCACTTCTCTCCTCAGGCCGCGCCTAGTTACTCGAACCAATGGGCTCGGGCGGCCATGATCAACTTGCCGGCACGATCATCGTCAATGCCGTCGATGTCGAGCAGATCGTCAATAGACTGCTCGGCCAGGTCTTCGCGGGTAATTACGCCGCGCACCGCCAGTTCCATCGCCAAATCCTTGTCCATACCCTCAAGCGAGAGCAGGTCTTCGGCCGGATGGGCGTCTGCCAGCTTTTCCTCAGTAGCGATGGCTTTAGTCAACAAACGATCCTTGGCCCGAGCGCGAAGCTCGTTGACGGTGTCTTCGTCAAAGCCGTCGATGTTGAGCATTTCTTCCAACGGTACGTAGGCAATCTCTTCCAGGCTGGTGAAGCCTTCATCTACCAGTACCTGCGCCAGGTCTTCGTCGACTTCCAGCTCGTCGATGAAGTTGCGCAGGATGTCACCGGTTTCAGCTTGCTGCTTAGCCTGGATGTCCGATTCGGTCATCACGTTCAGGGTCCAGCCGGTCAGTTGGCTGGCCAGACGCACGTTCTGACCACCACGACCAATGGCCTGAGCCAGATTGTCTGCGCCAACGGCGATGTCCATTGCATGGGCATCTTCGTCAACGATAATTGCCGCCACTTCAGCTGGCGACATGGCGTTGATCACGAACTGCGCCGGGTTATCGTCCCACAGGACAATGTCCACACGCTCACCGCCCAATTCGCCCGACACTGCCTGGACGCGTGAACCACGCATACCAATGCAAGCGCCCTGCGGGTCGATGCGTTTGTCCTTGGAACGGACCGCGATCTTGGCGCGCGAACCCGGGTCGCGGGACGCAGCCATGACTTCGATCAGGCCTTCGGCAATTTCCGGCACTTCGATACGGAACAGCTCGATCAGCATTTCCGGCGCGGTACGCGACAGGATCAACTGCGGGCCGCGGTTCTCGGTGCGGATTTCCTTGAGCAGCGCACGCAGACGCACGCCGACACGGAAGGTTTCGCGAGAAATGATGTCTTCGCGGGCCAGCAACGCTTCAGCGTTATTGCCCAAGTCGACGATCACGTTGTCGCGGGTAACTTTTTTCACGGTGCCGGAGATGATCTCACCCAGGCGCTCGCGATAAGCGTCAACGACTTGAGCGCGCTCGGCTTCGCGAACCTTCTGCACGATGACCTGCTTGGCGGTCTGTGCAGCAATACGGCCGAATTCGATCGACTCGATCTTTTCTTCGACGACATCACCGACATTGGCGCCAGGATGCGTTTCGGCAACCTTGCTTGGCCAAGTTTCGATGGCCGGATCATCAAGATCGGCTTCTTCGACGACCGTCCAGCGACGGAAAGTCTCATAGGCACCGGTGTGGCGGTTGATTTCCACACGCAGATCAACTTCGTCTTCAAAACGCTTTTTGGTAGCAGTGGCCAAGGCCAGCTCCAGCGCTTCAAAAATCACGTTTGCCGGTACGCCCTTTTCATTGGATACCGACTCAACAACCAGCAGTACTTCTTTGCTCATCGTACGCCTCGCCTTTCGCAAGCCATTGGATCCGCGGGATCCGCGTCTCAGTCAAAACTGGGAATAATGTTGGCCTTGTCGATCATATCGATCGGCAACAGGAATTCATGGTCTTCTACCTGCACCACGACATCCTGTTCTTCTACACCGCGCAGAAGGCCCTGAAAGTTGCGTCGCCCTTCAAAGGGAGAGCGCAGCTTGATCTTCACTTGTTCACCGGCAAATTTTGCAAACTGATCAATAGTGAACAGTGGGCGTTCCATGCCAGGCGAGGAAACTTCAAGGGTGTACTCAACGGCGATTGGATCTTCAACATCCAGCACACCGCTGATCTGACGGCTGACAATGGCACAATCGTCCACCAGCACGCCGCCCTCTTTATCGATATAAACGCGCAACATTGAGTGGCGACCTTGAGCCGAAAACTCAATACCCCAGCATTCATAGCCTAGGGCCACGACCACCGGGGCCAACAAGGCCTGCAACTCTTCTAGCTTGCTCGACACCTGAACCCCCTCGTGCATGTATGTGCATGCTGTGCAAAATAAAAAAATGGGCGAAACGCCCATCCTTGAAACGCCGTCGAACAGCGGCGTTGAAAGTGTCCAGCTAACAAAAAGCCCCTTAAAAGGGGCTCCGCTAAAACTGGTTGCGGGGGCCGGATTTGAACCGACGACCTTCGGGTTATGAGCCCGACGAGCTACCAGACTGCTCCACCCCGCGACAAAGCTGGGGCGGAAGTATACGACCGATCCTTTACAGGGTCAATGTAACCTTCCACCTACAAGAAAGCCCGCAACAGCGGGCTCTCCTGATAATTGGTACCGAGAAGGGGACTCGAACCCCTACACCCTATGGGCACAACCACCTCAAGGTTGCGTGTCTACCAATTCCACCACCTCGGCAATACAGCGCTTACAACCCTTCTTACTTCTGCTCTTGAGCTGGAGGTACGTCAGTCGCTGGAGTAGCCGACTTTTGCTCTTGAAGCACCGGGACATCATCAGAAGCCGGTTTTGCTTTTGGTACTTCCAACACTGCTGGATTTGGGAGACCTACTTGAGTCAGCACATGAGCTTTCTCTTTAGCATAGTAACCTAACCCCAAGCTGGTTATGAAGAAACCGGCGGCAAGTATAGCAGTAAACTTACTAAGAAAGGTAGAGGAACCTTGGCTTCCGAATACAGTATTTGAAGCACCTGCACCGAAAGACGCACCAGCATCCGCACCTTTACCCTGTTGCAACAAAACCAGGGCAATTACGCCCAGGGCAGCCAACAGATGAAAAACGACTACGACTGTTTCCAGCATTTTTTCAGTTTCCCGCGGCGCGACAGATCGCACCGAACTCATCTGCATTCAGGGAAGCTCCACCAATGAGCCCCCCATCGATATCCGGCATGCCGAACAGTTCGACCGCATTGGCCGCCTTCACGCTGCCGCCGTATAGAAGCCGCACACCTTGTGCGATTTCAGAATTCTCTGCCGCCAACTGCGCGCGGATGGCTGCGTGCACATCCTGCGCCTGTTGCGGTGTAGCAGTCAGCCCGGTGCCAATGGCCCAGACCGGCTCGTAAGCAATTACTGCCTTTGCAAATGCACCAACACCCAACTCCTCGATGATGCTGCCCAGCTGACGCGAGACAACTTCAAGAGTCTTGCCCGATTCACGCTGCTCAAGAGTCTCCCCTATGCACAACACTGGAATCAGGCCACAAGCCTGTGCTGCTGCGAACTTGCGATTGAGTGTCCCATCACGTTCGCCCATCATTTGACGGCGCTCGGAGTGCCCGACAAGCACATAGGAACAACCCGCATCTACCAACTGACTCGGCGAAATCTCACCGGTCAACGCACCTTGCATGGGCTCCACCGCAGAATTCTGCGCGCCGACCTGAATCGACTTACCTTTCAAGCCATCAACAACCTGGTTGATATGCAAGCAAGGCGGAAAAACCGCGACATCAACACCGCTAGGCAAGGCCAAGTGACGAAGGCCGTTTATCAGCTCAGCGACACTGGCGCGGGTACCGTGCATCTTCCAGTTACCAGCTACCATAGTGCGACGCATGCTGTACCTCGTCGGTCAAAGTGGGCGCAGATGTTACCCAACCACATCATCACTGGCAAGCCGAATTCAGGCGGAAATTTCAGTTACCAGTTTTGCCAGGTCCTCGGCATGGCCGCGAACCTGTGCTTCGTCTTCACCTTCGACCATGACACGCACCAAAGGCTCTGTGCCGGACTTGCGCAGCAACACCCGCCCACGCCCCGCCATTGCCTGGGTCACGCGCTCGCAGGCGTCTTTGACAGCAGGGTGCTCGATCGGGTTTTCACCACCGGCGAAACGCACATTGAGCAGAACTTGCGGGCACTTGCGCAGCGCCTGACGCGCCTGAGCGAGACTCTCTTCGCGACGACGCAAGGACAGCAACACTTGCAGCGCAGCAATAATGGCATCGCCCGTGGTGGTGTGCTGGAAGCAGACAACATGCCCAGAGTTCTCACCACCCACCTGCCAGTTACGCTCCAGCAGCTCGGCGATTACATAGCGGTCACCGACATTGGCGCGAACAAATGGGATCCCCAGCTCTGCCAAGGCCAGCTCAAGCCCAAGATTGCTCATCAGCGTACCGACGACACCACCTTGCAGCTTGTTACGCTCATGCAGATCGCGAGCAATGATAAACAGCAAGTCATCGCCATCAACAACAGTACCGGTGTGATCCACCATCAACACGCGGTCACCATCGCCATCAAAGGCGATACCCAAGTCAGCATGCTCAGCCAGAACGGTCGCCTGCAGTTGCTCCATATGGGTGGAGCCGCAGTTATCGTTGATATTCAAACCATTCGGCTGGGCCGACAGCACTGTCACGTCGGCACCCAGCTCTTTGAATACACTCGGAGCGACCTTGTAGGTTGCACCGTGCGCACAATCGACGACGATCTTCAGGCCGGCAAAATTGGTGCTGGTCGGCACGCTGCTCTTGCAGAATTCGATATAACGACCAGAGGCGTCGTTGATGCGCGAGACCTTACCCAGCTTGCTGGACTCGACCACGGTCATCGGTGCATCCAGCAGCTCTTCAATCATCAGCTCGATCTCGTCCGGCAGCTTGGTGCCCTGGCCCGAGAAAAACTTGATGCCGTTGTCATCATGGGGATTGTGCGAGGCACTGATCACGATACCGGCTTCAGCGTGAAAGGTACGCGTCAGGTAGGCGATCGCCGGTGTCGGCATAGGGCCCAGCAGCATTACATCAGCACCGGCGGCGGATAAACCTGCCTCCAGCGCCGATTCAAACATATACCCCGAAATCCGGGTGTCTTTGCCTACCAGGATGCGGCACGCGCCCATGCTGCGGAACGCCATGCCTGCCGCCCAACCCAGCTTGAGCATGAAATCAGGAGTAATCGGGAATTCGCCGACACGGCCACGGATACCGTCGGTGCCAAAATATTTTTTAGTCATAAGTGCTCCATCATTCTTATTCGGCTGATTCTACAGCAGCAAGCATACGCACCACATCGACCGTCTCGGCGACGTCATGCACACGCAAAATACGCGCACCTTTGGTCACGGCCAGCGCCGCCAGCGCCAGCCCACCGTACAGCCGCTCACCTACAGGACGGCTCAAGGCCAGCCCTATCATGCTCTTGCGCGAAACGCCGACCAAAAGGGGCCGACCAAGGGCATGCAAGGCTTGCATATGCTTGAACAGGCTTAAATTGTGTTGAAGGGTCTTGGCGAAGCCAAACCCGGGATCGAGGATGATCTTTTCGGCAGCAATCCCCACCTTGACGCACTGAGCAATCCGTTCAGCAAGGAACCCGCTCACTTCGCCAACGAGGTCATCGTAGTGCGGGCTGTCCTGCATATTGCCGGGCTCTCCCAGCATATGCATCAGGCACACCGGCAGACCGGTTGCCGCCGCAGCATCCAGGGCGCCGTCGCGCTGCAGCGAGCGGACGTCATTGATGAGCCCCGCCCCCAGACGTGCCGTCTCACGCATCACGGCTGGGGTGGATGTATCGACCGATATGATTACGTCCAACTCGCGAGCAATAAGCTCGACTATCGGCGCCACGCGCTCCAGCTCCTCGACAGGAGAAACAACACGAGCGCCAGGGCGAGTCGACTCGCCGCCGACATCAATCAACGTTGCGCCAGCCGCCACCATCGCTTCGGCATGACGCAATGCGGCATCCAACTGGCTGAAACGGCCGCCGTCAGAAAAGGAATCAGGGGTTACATTAAGAATGCCCATGACATGTGCATGGGCCAAATCAAGAACCCGGTTGCCGCAAGGCAACCGGGTGGAGGACAACGCAGAAGTCATTTCAAACCTTAGAGGTCAGCTGCCGGGCCGCCGATCGGGGTTTCAGGACGTTCGTTCTGAACCACTGGCGGAGTGCCAGAAGTACCTGAACCGCCTTCCCAATCGCGAGGCTCACGAGGTGTACGACCTGCCATGATGTCGTCGATCTGGTCGGCTTCAATGGTTTCGTACTTCATCAGCGCATCAGCCATGGCATCCAGCTTGTCGCGGTTGTCGGTCAGGATCTGCTTGGCCGTGCCGTAGCACTGGTCAATGATACTGCGCACCTCGGAGTCGATCAGCTTAGCTGTCTCACCGGAGAAGCTGGCGGCTTGACCGCCACCGCCACGACCCAGGAACACTTCGCCTTCTTCCTCGGCATACATCAATGGGCCAAGTTTTTCCGACAAGCCCCACTTGGTCACCATGTTCCGTGCAATCTGGCTGGCACGCATGATGTCGTTGGAGGCACCGGTGGTTACACCGTCAAAGCCCAGGGTCATTTCTTCAGCAATTCGACCACCGTACAGCGAGCAGATCTGGCTGATCAGTGCACGCTTGGAGAGGCTGTAACGGTCCTCTTCCGGCAGGAACATAGTGACACCCAGCGCCCGACCACGAGGGATGATCGACACTTTGTAGACCGGGTCATGCTCAGGCACAACGCGACCCACAATGGCGTGACCAGCTTCGTGATAAGCGGTGTTCTGCTTCTCTTTTTCGGACATGACCATCGATTTGCGCTCGGCGCCCATCATGATCTTGTCTTTCGCCAACTCGAACTCTTTCATTTCCACGATGCGCTTGCCGGTACGGGCTGCGAACAACGAAGCCTCGTTCACCAAGTTGGCCAGGTCGGCACCGGAGAAACCTGGAGTACCACGGGCAATCACGGCCGGCGCAACGTCGTCACCCATTGGCACTTTGCGCATGTGCACTTTCAGAATCTGTTCGCGACCACGGATATCCGGCAGGCCAACCACAACCTGACGGTCGAAACGACCTGGACGCAGCAGCGCTGGGTCGAGTACGTCAGGACGGTTAGTCGCAGCGATGACGATGATGCCGTCATTCATTTCGAAGCCGTCCATCTCTACCAGCAACTGGTTGAGGGTCTGTTCACGCTCATCATGACCACCGCCCATGCCGGCACCACGATGGCGACCAACGGCGTCGATTTCATCGATGAAGATGATGCATGGCGCGTGCTTCTTGGCCTGTTCGAACATATCGCGAACGCGGCTGGCACCCACACCGACGAACATCTCGACGAAGTCAGAACCGGAAATGGTGAAGAAAGGCACCTTGGCTTCGCCGGCAATTGCCTTGGCCAGCAAGGTTTTACCGGTACCCGGAGGACCGACCATCAGCACACCGCGAGGAATACGGCCACCCAGGCGCTGGAACTTGCCCGGATCGCGCAGGAATTCAACCAACTCGCCCACTTCTTCCTTGGCTTCATCGCAACCTGCAACATCAGCCAGGGTGGTCTTCACCTGATCTTCGGAGAGCAGGCGCGCCTTGCTCTTGCCGAAGCTCATCGGCCCGCCCTTGCCTCCCGCACCACCTTGCATCTGGCGCATGAAGAACATGAACACGGCGATAATCACCAGGATCGGGAAGCTGGCCACCAGGAGTTGAGTCCAGATGCTCTGCTGCTCAGGCTGCTTGCCTTCAACGACTACGTGGTTATCCACCAGGTCGCCGATCAGACCGTTGTCCTGGATTGCCGGACGAATGGTCTTGAAGCTATCGCCATCGCTGCGCTTGCCGGTGATTACGTAGCCATCAACCGCTACGCGCTCGACCTTGCCATCCTTAACTTGCTGGATGAAGTCGGAATAGTTGAGGGTCTGCGGCTCATTAGGGCTGGAGAAGTTGTTCATCACCGTCACCAGGACAGCCGCGATGATCAACCACAGGATCAGATTCTTTGCCATATCGTTCAATTAACTACCCTCTGAAGCAAGCTCCGCTACTGGCGCGCGCTTCGCATGATATTCACCGGCCTAACTTACTACATTACCTACAACTCTGGCAGGCGCCGTCTGTAACCCTTTGTGAAACTTTGACTACACAATATTCGTAAAGCTTCGTGACGAAAGCGACATAAAAAAACCTATCGCCCTCCTCGAATTTCTCAAAAACGCTCTTCGCTCGCCGCGCCTTCGACACCGCGGAACCCACGGCACAGCAGGTACTGCTCTCGAGACCTGTCCCGTGAAGAGTCAGGTTTACGCGTCTGCACCTTATCGAACAGCTTGCGGATGTTCTTGTGGTACTCGTCAAAACCTTCGCCTTGGAAGACTTTCACCAGAAAATCACCACCAGGACGCAAAACCCGACCTGCCAGATCCAGAGCCAATTCACAAAGGAACATCGCTCGCGGCATATCGACGGCCGGTAATCCACTCATATTGGGGGCCATGTCGGAAATCACAAGGTCTACCTGCGAATTTCCCACGGCTTCGAGGATCTCTGCGAGCACGGTGTCCTGGGTGAAGTCACCATGAACAAAGGTCACATCCGGGATGCTGTCCATTTCCAGGATGTCGGAAGCAATCAAGCGGCCCTGCCCACCAATCAGACGACTGGTCACTTGGGACCAGCCACCGGGGGCCGCGCCAAGATCAATAACGCTCATGCCCGGACGAATCAATTTGTCCTTGTCCTGGATCTCCAGCAGCTTGTAGCTGGCCCGCGAACGGTAGCCGTCCTTTTGCGCCTTTTTGACGTAAGGATCGTTGAAATGCTCTTGCAGCCACTTAAGACTAGTTTTGGAACGGGCCACGGGCCACCTCGAAAAATAAAACGGGTCGTGATTAACTGGGCGGTCCCGGACTCGCTCGGGTAAACTGGCCGCCGCTTTTTACAAGATCAGACGCAGGGGTCAGATTATGCCGCTCACTCAAGAGCAGAAGAAACAGTACAAATCCATTGGCCACCATCTGAAACCAGTTCTGATTGTGGCAGACAACGGTTTGACTGAAGGTGTGTTAGCCGAACTTGAACGCGCATTGGGCGATCACGAACTGATCAAGATCAAGGTCAACATCCTTGACCGCGAAGCGCGTTTGGCCGCCATTGCAGAACTGTGCAAGGTCGGCAAAGCGGACCTGGTTCAGGTCATCGGCAAGATGGCGCTGCTGTATCGCAAGAACTTCAGCGTCAACAAGCAACTGTCGAACGTACACCGCTTCAAGTAGCTTTCAAATGACAACAAGGGTCACGGGCGCGCTTCGCGCGCCCCGCCACTCCACCCAGGCGCCGGCTGTATAACCAGCACCAGGCCGGAGAACCCTAGCACAAGATAGCTGAATAGCTGCCAGCGCAACGCTTGCGGCAGCCACACATGCACCACGCAGAACATTGCACATGCATACAGCGCCATCAACAGCAGCTGGCCGCGAATATCCCGCCACAAACTCTCCAAGCCTTCGGCCTTGATCAGCACCAGCACTTGGAGCGTCACGCACGCCGCCGCAAAAACCACCAGCAGCGCACTTAGCAATCCGTCGATCTCATCGATCAGCAACGGCGCCAGGCCAATCAGGCCCAGCGTCGGTAATATACCAATGTGTAACAACCACACGCCGCCCACCCAAAGCATCTGGGCAAGCTGCCAAAGCATGGCGCCCGCATGAAGCGGGCGCCGTCTTTCAGATGTGACGAACTTCAACAATCTCGTACTCGATAACGCCACCGGGCGTTTTCACAGCCACCACGTCACCCTCTTCCTTGGCAATCAAGGCACGGGCGAGTGGGGAACCAACAGAGATCTTGCCGAGTTTGAAGTCGGCTTCGTCTTCACCCACGATGTGGTAAACAACGCGCTCATCAGTCTCGACGTTGGCGATTTCCACGGTGGTGCCGAAAATCACTTTGCCGGTCTTCGGGATGGTCGTGACGTCGATGACCACCGCATTCTGCATACGGCCTTCGATGTCACGGATCCGCGCCTCGACCATACCCTGCTGCTCGCGAGCAGCGTGGTATTCAGCGTTTTCCTTCAAGTCACCCAGTTCGCGGGCCGTACCGATGTCCTGGCTCAGCTTCGGACGGACGACCTTGGTCAGATGGGCGTGTTCCTCTTCCAGGGCCTTGGCGCCCTGGACAGTCATTGGGTATTTGATCATGCCTTCAATCCTGCGTGTAGATCCTGCAAGCGACGCACGGTCTTTTCTGGACCGAACTTGAGCGCTTCGCAGATGGCTTCGCCAGCAGCAATAGTGGTGGTGCAGTAGATCTTGTGCTGCAAGGCATTACGACGAATGGAGTAGGAGTCCGCGATCGACTGGCGACCCTCTGTGGTGTTGATGATCAGCGTGACTTCGTCATTCTTGATCATGTCGACCACGTGCGGACGGCCTTCCGTCACCTTGTTCACGCGACGCACTTTCAGGCCGGCAGCTTCGATCAGCTTAGCGGTCCCGGCAGTGGCCACGACTTCAAAGCCCAAGTTGATCAGATCACGGGCTACGCCTGCAACCAGTGGCTTGTCATCATCACGCACGCTGATAAACGCGGTACCACCGGTTGGCAGCACTTCGCTGGCACCCATCTGCGCCTTGGCGAACGCTTCACCGAAGGTATCGCCCACACCCATCACTTCACCGGTGGACTTCATCTCTGGGCCCAGGATCGGGTCCACACCAGGGAATTTGGCGAACGGGAACACCGCCTCTTTCACGCTGTAGAAGTTCGGAATAATTTCCTTGGTGAAGCCGATTTCCTTCAGGGTCTTACCCGCCATCACGCGCGCGGCGATCATGGCCAGGGACACACCGATGCACTTGGAAACAAATGGCACGGTACGCGAAGCGCGCGGGTTGACTTCGATGACGTAGATGTCTTCGCCTTGCAGCGCCAACTGAACGTTCATCAGGCCGACAACGCCCAGTTCCAGGGCCATTTTCTTGACCTGTTCACGCATCTCGTCCTGGATGTGCGCCGGCAGCGAGTACGGTGGCAGCGAGCAGGCGGAGTCACCGGAGTGAACGCCCGCTTGTTCGATGTGCTGCATGATCGCGCCGATCACCACGTCGGTACCGTCGCACACCGCGTCCACGTCCATTTCGATGGCGCAGTTGAGGAAGTGGTCCAGCAGCACCGGGCTGTCGTTGGACACTTTCACCGCATCACGCAGGTAACGCTTGAGCTCTTCTTCTTCGTAGACGATTTCCATCGCCCGGCCGCCCAGTACGTAGGACGGACGCACGACCAGCGGGTAGCCGATCTTGCTGGCTGCACGGATGGCTTCGTCTTCGCTGCGCACAGTGGCGTTTGGCGGCTGACGCAGGTTCAAGCGTTCAACCATTTGCTGGAAGCGCTCACGGTCTTCGGCACGGTCGATGGCGTCAGGGCTGGTGCCGATGATCGGCACACCAGCGGCTTCCAAGGCGCGAGCCAGTTTCAGCGGGGTTTGGCCGCCGTACTGGACGATCACGCCTTTAGGCTTCTCGACGCGACAGATTTCCAGCACGTCTTCCAGCGTTACTGGCTCGAAGTACAGACGGTCGGAAGTATCGTAGTCAGTGGAAACAGTTTCCGGGTTGCAGTTGACCATGATGGTCTCGTACCCGTCTTCGCGCAGGGCGAGGGCGGCGTGTACGCAGCAATAGTCGAACTCGATGCCTTGGCCGATACGGTTTGGACCGCCACCCAGGATAATGATCTTGTCACGGCCCGACGGCGCGGCTTCGCACTCTTCCTCGTAAGTGGAGTACAGGTACGCGGTGTCGGTTGCGAACTCGGCGGCGCAGGTGTCAACGCGCTTGTAGACCGGAAAGATGTCCAGCTTGTGGCGATGCGTGCGCAGGTTCTTCTCGGTCACACCCAGCAGCTTGGCCAAGCGCATGTCGGAGAAACCTTTGCGCTTGAGGCGGAACATCAGGTCGCGGTCGATAGAGGACAGACCGAGGGTCTTGACCTTCTCTTCTTCCTTGATCAGATCTTCGATCTGCACCAAGAACCACGGGTCGATCATGTTCATGCCGAAGATATCTTCGACGGTCATGCCGGCGCGGAAAGCATCGGCTACGTACCAGATGCGCTCGGCGCCCGGCACGGTCAGCTCGCGCTTGAGCACGCTCATGCTTTCCGGGTTGCTCAGGTCGAGCTTCTCGTCCAGGCCGCAAACGCCTACTTCCAGACCACGCAGGGCTTTCTGCAGGGATTCCTGGAAGGTCCGGCCGATGGCCATGACTTCACCAACCGACTTCATCTGAGTGGTCAGGCGTGCGTCGGCTTTCGGGAATTTCTCGAATGCAAAGCGCGGCAGCTTGGTCACAACGTAGTCGATAGACGGCTCAAAGGAGGCCGGTGTAGCGCCGCCAGTGATTTCGTTTTGCAGTTCGTCCAAGGTGTAACCGATCGCCAGCTTGGCAGCGATGCGCGCAATCGGGAAACCGGTCGCTTTCGATGCCAGCGCCGAAGAACGCGATACACGCGGGTTCATCTCGATCACAACCATACGACCGGTGTCCGGGCAGATACCGAACTGAACGTTGGAACCGCCGGTTTCAACGCCGATCTCACGCAATACCGCCAACGAGGCGTTACGCATGATCTGGTATTCCTTGTCCGTCAGGGTCTGTGCCGGAGCAACGGTGATCGAGTCACCCGTGTGCACGCCCATCGGGTCGAAGTTTTCGATGGAGCAAACGATGATGCAGTTGTCCTTCTTATCGCGGACAACCTCCATTTCGTACTCTTTCCAGCCGATCAGGGATTCGTCGATCAGCAGTTCTTTAGTCGGCGACAGGTCCAGACCACGCGCGCAGATTTCTTCGAACTCTTCACGGTTGTAAGCAATACCGCCACCGGTGCCGCCCATGGTGAAGGATGGACGAATGATGCACGGGAAGCCGAGCTTTTCGAGAACCGCGTTGGCCTCTTCCATGCTGTGGGCGATACCGGAACGCGGGCAGTCAAGGCCGATGGACTTCATGGCTTTGTCGAAACGCGAACGGTCTTCAGCCTTGTCGATGGTGTCGGCATTCGCACCGATCATCTCTACGCCGAATTTTTCCAGGACGCCTTCGCGCTCCAGGTCCAGGGCGCAGTTCAATGCAGTCTGGCCGCCCATGGTCGGCAGCAGTGCGTCCGGACGCTCTTTCTCGATGATCTTGGCAACGGTCTGCCACTTGATCGGTTCGATGTAGGTGGCGTCGGCCATGTCCGGGTCGGTCATGATGGTGGCCGGGTTGGAGTTCACCAGGATGACGCGGTAACCCTCTTCGCGCAGGGCTTTACAAGCCTGGGCGCCGGAGTAGTCGAACTCGCAGGCCTGGCCGATCACGATCGGGCCAGCGCCGAGAATCAGGATGCTTTTTATGTCTGTACGTTTTGGCATGGGTTTGTCACTCAAATCCGCAGGTCAGTCGGCAAGCCGTCTTGAACACTCTTTGAAGAGCCTGCGGGGGCCACCGAGGTTCGGGGCCGCCCGCAAGCCACTCAGTCAGCGTCGCTTGGCCATCTCATTGATGAAACGGTCGAACAGCGGCGCTACGTCGTTCGGGCCCGGGCTTGCTTCAGGGTGGCCCTGGAAGCTGAACGCACTCTTGTCAGTGCGCTCGATGCCTTGCAAGGAACCGTCGAACAGCGACTTGTGAATTGCGCGAACGTTAGCCGGCAAGGTCGCTTCATCCACCGCAAAGCCGTGGTTCTGACTGGTGATCATCACCACACCAGTGTCCAGGTCTTGCACCGGGTGGTTGGCACCGTGGTGGCCATGCCCCATTTTCAGGGTCTTGGCACCGGAAGCCAGGGCCAGCAGCTGGTGACCGAGGCAGATACCGAATACCGGGATCTCGGTTTCCAGCACTTCCTTGATCGCCTTGATGGCGTAGTCGCAAGGCTCCGGGTCACCCGGGCCGTTGGACAGGAACACACCGTCCGGCTGCAGGGCCAGCACGTCGCTGGCTGGGGTTTGCGCTGGCACCACGGTCACGCGGCAACCGCGCTCGACCAGCATGCGCAGGATGTTGTACTTGATGCCGTAGTCGTAGGCGACTACGTGGTAAGGCAGGTCAGCAGCAGCGATGGTCTCGTGGCTGTCGGTCTTCAAGTCCCAGACAGTGGAGCGCCACTCGTACTGCTCTTTGGTGCTGACTTCTTTCGCCAGGTCCATGCCTTTCAGGCCAGGGAAGCCTTGCGCTGCGGCAATTGCCGCTGCTTCGGAAATATTGTCACCCGCCATGATGCAGCCGTTCTGCGAGCCTTTTTCACGCAGGATGCGTGTCAGGCGGCGCGTATCGATACCGGCGATCGCCACAACGTTGTTGGCTTTCAGGTAATCGGACAGCGACATCGTGTTACGCCAGTTGCTCGCAACCAGTGGCAGGTCACGAATGACCAGGCCGGCCGACCAGACACGATCAGACTCGACGTCTTCCGGTGTAGTACCGGTGTTGCCGATGTGCGGATAGGTCAGGGTAACGATCTGTTGGGCGTAGGAAGGATCGGTAAGGATTTCCTGATAGCCGGTCATGGCAGTGTTGAACACTACCTCTCCAACGGTTTGACCGTCGGCTCCAATGGCTTCGCCGCGAAAAATGCTGCCATCAGCAAGGGCGAGTATGGCTGGCTTAGTCAAGAAGACCTCCCGTAAATAAAGCCTGAAAGGGCGATCGCAGGTTGTAAAAAAGCGGAGTGACGTATGGACACGTCACCCCGCTTCTTCACTGAATTATTCTGCGCGCTTTTAGTGGACACACTAAAGCTGTAGCTTACAGAAAAAGGCTTTTTTGGTCCACCGCTAATGAGCCTTAAAGGCAGGGGAATGCGACAGGACGTCGCTTAGCGGGTAAAAACGGGGCCTCAGGATAATCCTGAGGCCCCGTTTTAGCTACTGATTAGTGCAGATCCAGCACATCACGCATGTCATACAGCCCCGCCTCACGACCTTCCAACCAAAGCGCGGCACGCACCGCACCCTTGGCGAACGTCATGCGGCTGGATGCCTTGTGCGTGATCTCCAGGCGCTCGCCTTCGGTGGCGAACAGCACAGTGTGATCACCGACCACATCACCACCGCGCACGGTGGCAAAGCCGATGGTGTCACGTGCACGCGCACCGGTGTGGCCTTCACGACCATACACGGCGACTTTCGACAGGTCCCGCCCCAGCGCATCGGCAATTGCCTCACCCATGCGCAACGCAGTACCCGACGGCGCGTCGATCTTGTGCCGGTGATGGGTTTCGATGATCTCGATATCCGCTTCATCACCCAGCACACGCGCCGCCAGGTCCAGCAACTTGAGCGACAGGTTCACGCCGACACTGAAATTGGCAGCGAAGACGACCGGAATATCCTTGCCCGCCTCCACCAGCAACTGCTTCTGCTCAGCACTCAAGCCCGTAGTACCGATCACCATGGCCTTGCCCGCCTTGCGGCAGAACGCCAGGTTTTTCAGCATCACCTCCGGCAATGTGAAATCGATCAGCACGTCGAACTCGTCAGCCACCTGCTCAAGGTTGCCCGACAGCGAAACACCGATGCGCCCCAACGAGGCCAGCTCACCGGCGTCCGCACCGATCAACGTGCTACCGGGGCGAACAATCGCCGCCGTTAGCCCGGAGGCCGGCGAGCCCTGCTGCACCGCCTCAACCAAGGTCTTGCCCATGCGCCCGGCAGCGCCCATTACGGCTATACGTCGCATACTCACTTCCTTAGAGGTCGCCGAAGAAGCGCTTCACACCATCGAAAAAGCCGGTGGTTTTCGGCGAATGCGAGTCATCGCCTTCCAACGAGCTGCGGAACTCTTCCAGCAGTTCGCGCTGACGGCGACCCAAGTTAACTGGCGTTTCCACCGCTACGCGGCACATCAGGTCGCCAGCACCGCCACCACGCACAGGCGCAACGCCCTTGCCACGGATACGGAACTGTTTGCCGGTCTGCGTGCCTTCCGGGATCTTGAGCTTGACTCGACCGTCCAGCGTCGGAATCTCCAACTCGCCACCCAGGGCCGCGTCGACAAAGCTGATAGGCACTTCGCAGAACAGGTGTTTGCCGTCGCGCTGGAAGATCGAATGCTCGCGCACATTGATCACCACGTACAGGTCGCCCGTAGGGCCACCTTGAGCCCCCGCCTCGCCTTCGCCCGACAGGCGAATGCGATCACCGGTATCCACACCCGCCGGCACTTTCACCGAAAGGGTCTTGTACTCTTCGACGCGGCCTTCGCCATGGCAGGAGTCGCACGGATCGGAAATGATCTTGCCCTGGCCATGGCAACGCGGGCAAGTCTGCTGCACCGAGAAGAAGCCCTGCTGCATGCGCACCTGGCCGATACCACCACAGGTGGGGCATGTGATCGGCGAGGAACCCTTCTTGGCCCCCGAACCGTCGCATGGCTTGCAATTGACCAGCGTCGGCACACGTATATTCACGGTAGTGCCGCGCACGGCTTCTTCCAGGTTCAGCTCCAGCGTGTAGCGCAAGTCGCTGCCACGCTGGGCACCGCCACGCTGACCGCCACGACCGCCGCCGAAGAAGTCGCTGAATACGTCGCCAAAAATGTCGGAGAAGTTCTGACCACCAAAACCGGCACCGCCGCCACCCATGCTTGGGTCGACACCGGCATGGCCATACTGGTCGTAGGCCGCACGCTTGTTCGGATCACTCAGGCATTCATAGGCTTCGTTGGCCTCTTTGAACATCTCTTCGGATTCTTTGCTATCCGGATTACGGTCCGGGTGGTGCTTCATCGCCAGGCGACGGTAAGCCTTTTTCAGGTCCGCCTCGCTGGAACCGCGCTCCACACCCAATACTTCGTAATAGTCACGCTTTGCCATAAGTTTTTGCACTCTTAAGGACGTTCGGCCAGACCCTCCTGAGCCTTGCCAAACTCGTTGAGCCCCAATACAGGCCCGGACCCAACTCACGTCAATTCAACGATCCTGGTCATTACTGCTTTTAGCCAGGGACCCGGCCAAAAACGCGGTGACTGCCGCCAGGAAGCAGGAGCATTCCCAGTCACACCGCCAACACCCGAACCTTGTCGCATGTTGTAAAAATTCGCATACCCCAGACACGCCAACGCGGGAGCAAGCTCCCGCGCGGCGACATCCTACCAGTCACCGCTTGATAGCGGTCAACCGGGCGACCAACTTACTTGTGGTCTTTAACTTCTTCGAACTCGGCATCGACAACGTCGTCGTGCTTGGCTTCAGGTTCTGCGTGTTGTGCAGCGCCTTCTGCCGGCTGGCCTTGTTCGGCGTACATTTTCTGAGCAACCGGTGCGGAGACTTTCGACAGCTCCTCAACCTTAGCTTCGATGGCAGCCTTGTCGTCGCCTTTAATGGCGGTTTCCAGGGCAACCACTGCCGCTTCGATTGCGGTTTTCTCTTCAGCGGTCACTTTGTCGCCCGCTTCGGAGACCATTTTGCGCGTCGAGTGAACCAGGGCATCGCCTTGGTTACGGGCGCCGGCCAGCTCAGCAAACTTAGCATCCGCATCAGCATTGGCTTCAGCATCACGAATCATCTGTTGAATTTCTTCATCAGACAGACCGGAGTTGGCCTTGATGGTGATCTTCTGCTCTTTGCCAGTGGCCTTGTCTTTAGCACCTACGTGCAGAATGCCGTTGGCGTCGATGTCGAAGGTCACTTCAATTTGTGGCACGCCACGTGGTGCTGGCGGAATCTCAGCCAGGTCGAACTTGCCCAAGGACTTGTTCTGAGCAGCTTGCTTACGCTCACCTTGCAGCACGTGAATAGTCACTGCGCCTTGGTTGTCGTCGGCAGTCGAGAACACTTGCGATTTCTTGGTAGGAATCGTGGTGTTTTTCTCGATCAGCGCGGTCATCACGCCGCCCATGGTTTCGATACCCAGGGTCAGCGGGCTGACGTCCAGCAGCAGCACGTCTTTCACGTCGCCGGCCAGTACCGCACCTTGGATAGCAGCACCCATGGCAACAGCTTCGTCCGGGTTCACGTCTTTACGCGCTTCTTTGCCGAAGAACTCGGTAACCAGCTTCTGAACCAGTGGCATACGGGTCTGACCGCCAACCAGGATCACGTCGTTGATCGCGCCAACGTCGATACCAGAGTCTTTCAGCGCGATGCGGCAAGGCTCGATGGTGCGTTGAACCAGGTCTTCAACCAGCGCTTCCAGCTTGGAACGCGAGATCTTCACGTTCAAGTGCTTAGGACCGGTGGCGTCTGCAGTGATGTACGGCAGGTTCACGTCGGTCGACTGAGCGGAAGACAGCTCGATCTTGGCTTTCTCAGCGGCTTCTTTCAGGCGCTGCATCGCCAGCGGGTCACCTTTGAGGTTCATGCCGCTTTCTTTCTTGAATTCTTCAACGAGGTAGTCGATCAGACGAATGTCAAAGTCTTCACCACCCAGGAAGGTGTCACCGTTAGTGGCCAACACTTCAAACTGGTGCTCGCCGTCAACTTCAGCGATCTCGATCACGGAGACGTCGAACGTACCGCCACCCAGGTCATAAACGATCACAGTGTGGTCGCCTTTGGCCTTGTCCATACCGTAAGCCAGTGCAGCTGCAGTGGGTTCGTTGATGATACGTTTTACGTCCAGGCCCGCGATGCGGCCGGCGTCTTTAGTCGCCTGGCGCTGGCTGTCGTTGAAGTAGGCCGGAACGGTGATCACCGCTTCAGTCACTGCTTCACCGAGGTAGTCTTCGGCGGTTTTCTTCATCTTTTTCAAGATTTCAGCCGAGATTTGCGGCGGCGACATTTTCTGGCCGTTTACTTCAACCCAGGCGTCACCGTTGTCAGCCTTGGCGATTTTGTAAGGGACCATCTTGATGTCTTTCTGTACGACTTCTTCATCGAACTTACGACCGATCAGACGCTTCACCGCGTACAGGGTGTTATGCGGATTGGTCACAGCCTGACGCTTGGCCGACTGACCGACGAGGATTTCACCGTCGTTGGCGTAAGCAATGATCGACGGCGTGGTACGCGCGCCTTCGGCGTTTTCGATAACTTTAGCAACACCGTTTTCCAGCACGGAGACGCAGGAGTTGGTAGTCCCCAGGTCGATACCGATAATTTTGCCCATGATTTACTCTCCCGAAACTTTAATTTGGATGCCGCAGCAGTGGTGGCTAACTGCGGTAGCACTTAAACGCTTGACTTATAAATGGGGGCCTTGCGGCGGATTTCAAGCCTGCTCATCAATAGAAGGTGCAACGGGTGCAGGAGCTTTGCTCACCACCACCATTGCCGGGCGCAACAAACGACCGTTGAGCTGATAACCCTTCTGGAACACTTTCAATACGCTATTGGGCTCCAGGTCATGGCTTTCCTGCATGGCCATGGCTTGGTGATGCTCTGCATTGAACGGCTCGCCGCCTTGCGGATCGATGGCTTCCAGCTGATAACGCTTCAGGGTGTCCTGGAACATTTTCAGGGTCAGTTCAATCCCTTCGCGCATTGGGCGGATGTTTTCATCGTCCGGGTTGGACAATTCAAGGCCACGCTCCAGGCTGTCGATAATCGGCAGCAGGTCATTGGCGAATTTTTCCAACGCGAACTTGTGAGCCTTCTCAACATCCTGCTCGGCGCGGCGGCGGACGTTCTGCAGATCGGCGGCAACACGCAAAGACTGATCCTGCGCAGCAGCCAATTGCTCTTCGAGCACTTGCACACGAGTCGCCAGTTCATCACCGACAGCCGAATTGGCGTCTGGAGTTTGCGTATCCTGCGTCTGTTCGTCAGCCATAGATTTCTCCTTTCAAAATCATGCGCGAACTCAACTCGCGCTTCTGTTCCGGTATATGGGGCCACAATTTCCAGGTTCAAGAGCGCAAGCGTTACCAAAAGTCTTTCGCTTGCCGTAGATCAATTCCTGCGCCCTCATTCCCTACTGAGCTAAAAAAGCGATTCGATCAAGCAAATCGAGCTAAGCACCAGGATTGTCAGCTCCAAACAAAACACTGTATAAATAACCAGACCTAACGCCTCGGAGCGGCCGCTATGCTCGTGCACCTGTCTGTACATAACTACGCCATCGTTGAACATCTGGACCTCGAACTGGATCGCGGGATGAGCGTAATCACAGGCGAAACCGGTGCCGGCAAGTCGATCATGCTCGACGCGCTGGGCCTGACGCTCGGCGACCGTGCCGACAGCGGCGTGGTGCGCCCCGGGGCGGACAAGGCCGATATCCTGGCCACCTTCGACCTGGCAGACATTCCCGAAGCCGAAACCTGGCTGGCCGAGCGCGACCTTAATAATGAAGGCCCGTGCATCCTGCGCCGCGTCATCACCGCAGAAGGGCGCTCGCGCGGCTACATCAACGGCACGCCCTGCCCCCTTGGCGACTTGAAAGCCCTGGGCGAGCTGCTGATCGATATCCACAGCCAGCACGAACACCAATCCCTGCTGAAAACCGACACCCATCGCCGACTGCTCGATGAATACGCCGGCGCCACCGATCTGGCCCGGCAGGTACAGCTTGCCGCCCAGCGCTGGAGGCAGACACGCCAGGAGCTGGAACGCCTCTCCAATTCCGGCGATGAGCAGCGCGCCCGTCATCAACTGCTCAGCTACCAACTGGAAGAGCTGGAAAGCCTCGGCCTGGGCGAGACCGAGCTGGAGCAACTGGAGCAGGAACACAAGAACCTCACCAACGCCGAGACCCTGCTGGGTATCTGCCGCCAGGTGGTGGAGCAATGCAGCGAAAGTGATTCAGGCAACGTGCTCAATGCACTGACCGCCAGCCTCAATCGCCTGTCCAGCGTGAACAGTGGATCAGGCTCATTGAGCGAGGCCACGACCCTGCTGACCAGTGCACAGATCCAGGTCGAAGAAGCCGTGGGAGAGTTGAATCGCTTTCTCGACCACTTCGACGCCGACCCTGCCCGCTTGCAGGAAATAGAGGAGCGCCTAGATACCATCTACACCCTGGCGCGCAAGCACCGCATCCAGCCCACCGAAGTGGCCACGATGCAGCAAAAACTCCTGGATGAAATCGAAACCCTCAACGCCAACGACGAATCCATTGAGCGGCTGGGCGACGAACTCGCCTCGTTTGCCCGGCACTACCAAGAAAAGGCCCGCGAACTGAGCGACCTGCGCCAACAAGCGGCTACAAGCCTGGCCAGCGCCGTAGAGCAGGAGATTCAGCGCCTGGGCATGCCTGGCGGGCGCTTCACTATCGAGCTGCACGCCAACACCAGCAACGAACTGCAACCACACGGCCTGGAACAGGTGGAACTGCTGGTCAGCGCCAACCCTGGCCAGCCACTCAAGGCGCTGGCGAAAGTGGCGTCCGGTGGCGAGCTGTCGCGGATCAGCCTGGCGATCCAAGTAATCACCGCCCAGACCTCACGGGTACCCACACTGGTATTCGATGAAGTGGACGTGGGTATCGGCGGGCCGACTGCCGAGATTGTTGGCCAGTTGTTGCGCCGACTCGGGGATCGCGGCCAGGTGCTTACGGTGACTCACTTGCCGCAAGTGGCCGCCCAAGGGCATCAGCATTTGTTTGTACATAAAGTACGCGGCAGCGATGCGACGCACACGGCCGTATCCAAGCTGAACAAATCGGAACGCGTGGAGGAAGTGGCACGGATGTTGGGCGGTATCGACCTGACGAAAGAGTCCCTGGCTCACGCGAAAAAAATGGTCGTGGCCGCCAAGGCCTGAATCGAGCATTTTTCTGCCTTATAGAAAGCACGAAGGCGACCCTAGGGTCGCCTTCTATCGTTTCACAGAGCGAATCTGTGTCGATTTTTACTTTTTCTTACGGATGTAAAGAACCAGATTATGGTCCACCAAATCGAATCCATGCTCCTCAGCAATCTGGTGCTGGAGCTTCTCGATTTCCGGACTGGTGAACTCGATAACCTCATTGGTATCCAGGTCAACCATGTGGTCGTGATGACCACCGTCAGCCAATTCGAACACCGCATGACCGCCGTCGAAATTATGACGAACCACCAGCCCTGCGGCTTCAAACTGGGTCAGCACACGGTAAACCGTGGCCAGGCCAACGTCCTCGTTAGACTCCATCAGTGCCTTGTAAACATCCTCGGCACTCATGTGGCGCTGCTCAGCAGAATCGAGCATTTGTAGAATCTTGACTCGTGGCAGAGTCACTTTAAGACCGGCTTTGCGTAGTTCGCTATTTTCAACCATGGTTAGCTTTCTCGCGGATGCTGCTTCGCAGCTTCTCTTAATACGGGTATGATCGGCGTTTACGTTGTCCCAGCCAAGATAGTGGAAGTCGCCCACCGATGCAAAACACCAAGCTCTTGCTAACCAGTTTCACCCTTGTGGGACTGCTCGCACTCGCCGGTTGTTCATTCCCCGGGGTTTACAAAATCGACATCCAGCAGGGCAATGTCGTCACGCAGGACATGATAGACCAGTTACGTCCGGGAATGACCCGACGGCAAGTACGGTTTATTATGGGTAACCCCCTGCTGACCGACACTTTTCATGCCGATCGCTGGGATTATCTCTACAGCATCCAGCCAGGCGGCGGTGAACGCCAGCAGGAACGCGTTAGTGTCATCTTCAATGGCAGTGACCAGCTTGTCAGCCTGTCCGGCGACTTCATGCCCGGCGTAAGCCGCGATGAAGCCTTGCTGGGCAAGGACAACGGCACCAACGTGACTGCGCCTGTTCAGGAAGCGCAGAAGCCGAAGTCCGAAGTACCTGCCAAGCCAGGTTCGTTGCTGGATCAGATCCAGAAAGACGTCGACGGCGTGCAAACCGTTCCAGTCCCGACGCCTCAGCCTCTGGACACCAGCCCGCAGTAATTTTGCGGTGCTCGATAAAAAGCCCGGCGTGCCGGGCTTTTTGTTGCCTGCCGATTGGCAGGCTTATGAACTTTGCTGCCTGGCCATCGCCGCCTTGGCCGCGCGCAGCCGGCGCACCTCTTTAGGGTCTGCCAGCAAGGGCCGGTAAATCTCAATGCGGTCACCCGGCTGCACAGCGCGCACATCTGCGTCGGCGACTACCTTGCCGAATATCCCCAATGGACATTCAGCCAACACCAACTGCGGAAATTGCGCGGCTATTCCCGACGCCTGCACCGCCGCCCTCAGGCTTGAACCCGACGGCACCGTCACCGCCAGCAAGACCTGGCGATCCTCGGCGGCGTACACCACTTCAATCTCAACCATGCAGTTGTTTGGCCCGCTGACAGAATGCGTCCACCAAGGTGTTGGCAGCCTGATTGAACAAAGGTCCCAACGTTGCCCGCACAATCGGCCCCGCGTAATCAAAGGACAGGTCCAGGCTGATTTTGCAGGCCTTGTCAGTCAACACCTTGAAGACCCACACCCCATGCAACTGGGTAAACGGGCCTTCCTGCAGATTCATTTCGATAGATTGCCCAGGCACCAGCACATTGCGCGTAACAAAATGCTGACTAAGACCGCCCTTGGCCACCCCGACACTGGCAACCATGTGCTCATCACTGCTCTCCAGCACCTCGGCGGTGTTGCACCACGGCAGGAATTCCGGGTAACGCGCCACGTCGTTGACCAGGTCATAGAGCGCCTGCGCCGGATAAGGCAATAAAGCCGAACGTTGAATATGCGTCGTCATGTGAGCGTTACTTCCACTGCTGAGGCAAACATCGCGAAAGAACAGCCCAATCCGCGAGAGAAAAAAACCAAAGAACTGCCGGTATTGTCCGGGATTCGTCCAACACGCTCAAGCACGCAGGTTGACCGTAGCCGACACGCTCGCAACTCCCTATAATGCCGCCCCTATGGCTAAACAAAAGAAACACCCCACAGGGACCATCGCGCAAAATAAAAAGGCGCGACACGATTACTTCATCGAACATCGGTTCGAGGCTGGTCTGGTCCTGGCCGGCTGGGAAGTAAAAAGTCTGCGCGCCAGCAAACTGCAACTGGTCGACAGTTACGTATTGCTCAAAGATGGCGAGGCATGGCTGCTCGGCAGTCATATCACCCCGCTGACCACCGCGAGCACCCACGTGATTGCCGACCCGGTGCGCACGCGCAAGCTGTTGCTCAACGCGCGCGAACTGGAAAAGCTCGCTGCCGCCGTACAGCAGAAAGGCTATGCCTGCATCTGCCTGTCCTGGTACTGGAGCAAGCACCTGGTCAAGTGCGAGATCGCACTGGGCAAGGGCAAGAAGGAATACGACAAGCGCGATACCGAGCGTGAACGCGACTCCAACCGTGAGCTGCATCGCGCCGTGCGTAACAAGGGCAAGGAAGAGTAATCCTTGTGACAATGTAGCCTTGGGTGGCTCACCCCAGGCTACATGCCTTTACGTCGCTCCGCCCGCGCCACGCGCTGAACTTCCTGACGCACCTCCTCCAACACTTCCTGCACATACAGCAGGTGACGTGTTGAAACTTCGCGTGCCTGCTCGGCCCGCCCCTCGATAATCGCCAAGTACAAATCCCGGTGCTGACTGATCAGCATGTCGCGGGTTTCCGTACGCTGCTGGTACATGCCGCCGATGTTGGTCACCACGTTACGCTTGAGCAGATCAAACAGGCCGCGAATGGTGTGCAGCAACACTGCATTATGGCTGGCCTCGGCAATGGCCAAGTGAAACCGCGCATCCGCCGCGCCCTCCTCCACCCGGCTGACCTCATCAACCCGCGTGTAGCAATCCTGCAACGCCTCAAAGGCGGCGGTCAGCCGCTCACGGTCAACCTCGGTGGCGCGCTGCGCCGCGTAGTAAGCACACGAAGCTTCTAAGGTCTGGCGAAACTCCAACAAATCACGCTGGGCCTCGGGGTTATTTTCCAGCAGGTGCAGCAGCGGATCGCTGAACGTCGACCCCAAGGAATCCGCCACATAGTTACCGCCGCCCTGGCGACTGACCAGCAACCCCTTGGCCGCCAGCTTCTGGATCGCCTCGCGCAACGACGGGCGCGACACGCCAAACCGCTCAGCCAAAGCGCGCTCGGCCGGCAAGCGCTCGCCTGACTTGAGCGTACCCTCAAGGATCATGCCCTCAAGCTGCTCGACAATATCGTCAGACAAACGGCGCTGACGCACCTGATCAAACCCCATAACTCACTCTCCACAATCCCGACCACTCGCCGGGCCCTCTATTCTGGCCTATCGCCGCGCTTGCGGCACCTATCAGAACGCCTTCGATTGATCAGACCAGAACACTCCACCCGCGACCTAAGACCAAAGTTTCGCGAGCGGCAAATTGACACACCCCATCCAAGGCTTTTACTCTAGCCGACAGCGACTGTAAATTGGTATTACCAATTATCCAAGCTGACCAAACAACAACAATCAGGGGCCACCCCATATGCAAACCTGGCAACAGCTCTACAGCCCTCTCGGCAGCCTCGGCCTGTCCGCATTGGCCGCGGTTATTCCGATCGTTTTCTTCTTCCTGGCCTTGGCTGTGTTTCGCCTCAAAGGCCACGTCGCCGGTAGCATCACCCTGGCGCTGTCGATCCTGGTAGCGATCTTCGCCTTCCAAATGCCCGTGGACATGGCGCTGGCCGCCGCCGGTTATGGGTTTGCCTATGGCCTGTGGCCTATCGCGTGGATCATCGTCGCGGCCGTGTTCCTCTACAAACTGACGGTCAAGAGCGGCCAGTTCGAGATCATCCGCAGCTCGGTCCTGTCGATCACCGACGACCAACGCTTACAGGTCTTGCTGATCGGCTTTTGCTTCGGCGCCTTCCTGGAAGGTGCAGCCGGTTTCGGTGCACCCGTTGCGATCACTGCCGCACTGCTGGTCGGCCTGGGTTTCAACCCGCTGTACGCCGCAGGCCTGTGCCTGATCGCCAACACCGCGCCCGTCGCCTTCGGCGCGCTGGGCATCCCGATCATCGTCGCCGGGCAAGTCACCGGCATTGACGCATTCAAGATCGGCGCCATGACCGGCCGCCAGCTACCGCTGCTGTCGCTGTTCGTGCCGTTCTGGCTGGTGTTCATGATGGACGGCCTGCGCGGCGTTCGCGAAACCTGGCCGGCAGCCCTGGTGGCAGGCCTGAGCTTCGCCATCACTCAGTACTTCACCTCCAACTTCATCGGCCCGGAACTGCCGGACATCACCTCGGCCCTGGCCAGCCTGATTTCCCTGACCCTGTTCCTGAAAGTCTGGCAGCCCAAGCGCACCGCAGGCGCACAGATTGCCGGCGCCACCTCAAGTACAACGGTTACCGCCAGTGTCGGCGGCTTCGGTCAACCACGCCAAACCGTCGCGTCGCCCTACAGCCTGGGGCGGATTTTCAAAGCCTGGTCGCCGTTCCTGATCCTGACCGTGCTGGTTACCATCTGGACCCTCAAGCCGTTCAAGGCGATGTTCGCGGCGGGCGGTTCGATGTACAGCTGGGTGTTCAACTTCGCGATCCCGCACCTGGACCAACTGGTGATCAAGGTCGCCCCCATCGTCACCAACCCGACGGCGATTCCAGCGGTGTTCAAGCTGGATCCGATTTCAGCCACCGGCACCGCGATTTTCTTCTCCGCGCTGGTTTCAATGTTGGTGTTGAAGATCGACATAAAAACTGGTCTGACCACTTTTAAAGAGACCGTCTACGAGCTGCGCTGGCCGATCCTGTCCATCGGCATGGTGCTGGCGTTCGCCTTCGTCACCAACTACTCCGGCATGTCCTCGAGCATGGCGTTGGTGTTGGCTGGCACCGGCGCTGCCTTCCCATTCTTCTCGCCCTTCCTCGGCTGGCTGGGGGTTTTCCTGACAGGTTCCGACACCTCGTCCAACGCACTGTTCAGCTCGCTGCAAGCCACCACTGCACATCAGATCGGCGTCAGCGATGTGCTGTTGGTCGCCGCCAATACCAGCGGCGGCGTGACCGGCAAGATGATCTCGCCGCAGTCGATCGCCGTCGCCTGCGCCGCCACCGGGCTGGTGGGCAAGGAATCCGATCTGTTCCGCTTTACCCTCAAGCACAGCCTGTTTTTTGCCACTATCGTCGGGCTGATCACGCTGGCGCAGGCCTACTGGTTCACCGGTATGCTGGTGCACTAAAAACCTGCACGTAATAGGGTAAGAATCGACGCCGGACAACCATGCCGGCGTCAGCTATTTCTGGAGGACCGATGAGCCTGCCTGCTGCTTTCCTGAGCGACGCCGCACAACTGATCCCGAAAGATCGTCGCTTCGACGATCCACTTTCCACCCTCGCCTTCGGCACCGACGCCAGCTTTTACCGACTGATCCCACAGCTGGTGATTCGCGTGGAGTCGGAAGACGAAGTGGTGGCGCTGCTGCAACTGGCCCAGCGTGATCGCGTGCCCGTGACCTTCCGCGCGGCGGGCACCAGCTTGTCCGGCCAAGCCATCAGCGACTCGGTGCTGATCGTGCTGGGTGACAATTGGAACGGCCGTGAGATTCGCGGGCAAGGCACACAGATCCGCCTGCAACCTGGCGTGATTGGCGCCCAGGCCAATGCGTGGCTCGCACCGTTCGGGCGCAAGATCGGGCCGGACCCGGCGTCGATCAATGCCTGCAAAATTGGCGGCATCGTCGCCAACAACGCCAGCGGCATGTGCTGCGGCACCGCGCAAAATACCTATCACACCCTCGCGGGTATCCGTTTGGTACTGGCCGATGGCAGCCGCCTGGACACCGAAGATGCAGCCAGCGTCGCTGCCTTTCGTGAACAGCACTGTGCGCTGCTTGAGCGCTTGGCAACACTGGGCCGCGAGACGCGGGCAAACGCTGAATTAGCCGCCAAAATCCGCCACAAATACCGTCTGAAAAACACCACCGGCCTGTCGCTCAATGCCTTGGTCGATTTCGATGAGCCGCTGGATATCCTCAGCCACCTGCTTGTGGGTTCCGAAGGCACTCTGGGATTCATCAGCGCAGTGACTTACGACACGGTGATCGATCACCCGAACAAAGCCTCGGCGCTGATCGTGTTCCCTGATGTCGAGACCTGCTGCAACGCCGTGACCGTGTTGAAATCCCAACCGGTCTCGGCCGTCGAGTTGCTTGACCGGCGCAGCATGCGTTCGGTACAGGACAAGCCGGGCATGCCTGCTTTCGTACAGCAGCTATCGGAAAATGCCTGCGCGCTATTGATCGAATCCCGCGCAGCATCGTCGTCCTTGCTGCACGAGCAACTGGCGCTGATCATGGCGGCCCTGGCGCCCTTCCCAGTGGAAAAACAGGTCGACTTCACCGAAGACCCGGTCGAAAACGCACGCCTGTGGGCCATCCGCAAAGACACCTTCCCCGCCGTCGGCGCCGTGCGTAAAACCGGCACCACGGTGATCATCGAAGACGTGACCTTCCCGGTCGAGCAACTGGCCATCGGCGTGAACCGCTTGATCGAGTTATTCGATAAACACCACTACGACGAAGCCATCCTTTTCGGACATGCCTTGGAAGGCAATCTTCACTTTGTGTTCACCCAAGGCTTCAACAGCAGCGAAGAAGTCGCACGCTATCAAGCGTTCATGGACGACGTCGCGCAACTGGTGGCGGTGGAGTTCGGTGGCTCTCTGAAAGCCGAGCACGGCACTGGCCGCAATATGGCGCCGTTCGTTGAGCTGGAATGGGGCAGCGATGCCTATCAGTTGATGTGGCGGCTAAAACGCCTGCTCGACCCCACCGGCATTCTCAACCCCGACGTGGTGCTCAGCGAAGACCCGCAAATCCACCTCAAGCACCTCAAACCATTGCCCGCCGCCGACGAGCTTGTGGATAAGTGCATCGAATGCGGGTTCTGCGAGCCGGTTTGCCCTTCCAAGGGCCTGACCTTGAGCCCACGCCAACGCATTGTGATCTGGCGCGACATCCAGGCGAAGAAGCGCGCGGGCGCCGACACCACCGAACTGGAAGCGGCTTACCACTACCAAGGCATCGACACCTGCGCCGCCACCGGGTTATGCGCCCAACGCTGCCCTGTAGGCATCAATACCGGCGACCTGGTAAAAAAGCTGCGCGCCCGCGACGCCGACCGTACGAAAACCGCCGACTGGCTGGCCAGCCATTTCGCCACAGCACTGCAAGGCGCACGTTTTACTCTGCATGTCGCCAATGGTGCGCGCATGCTTCTGGGCGCGCCGCGCCTGGCCAAGCTGTCAGCCACGGTGACCAAACTGTCCAAAGGGCAAATCCCTCAATGGACCAGCGCCATGCCGCAGCCGGAGAAAGCTATCCGATTCAGCCCGGCCGTTAACGATGAGCGACCACGCGTGGTCTACCTGGCGGCCTGCGTCTCACGCGCCATGGGCCCTGCGGCGAGTGATAAAGAACAGATGTCGTTGTACGACAAAACCCGTGGCCTGCTGGAAAAAGCCGGTTACCAAGTCGTCATCCCCGACAACCAGGACAGCCTGTGCTGCGGCCAGCCTTTCGCCTCCAAAGGCTATGCCGAACAGGCCGAACACAAACGCCAAGAACTGATCGGCGCCCTGCTTCACGCCAGCCGTGGCGGCCTCGACCCGATCTACTGCGACACCAGCCCCTGCACCCTACGGCTGGTGCAAGACCTCGGCGAAACGCGCCTGGACCTCTACGACCCGGTACGGTTTATCCGCACCCACCTGATGGACCGCCTCGATTTCACGCCCCAGGAAGCGCCCATCGCCGTGCACGTCACCTGCAGCACTCAGCACCTGGGTGAAAGCCAGGCATTGATCGATCTCGCGCGACGCTGCTCAAAAACCGTGGTGATCCCGGAAGGCATCCACTGCTGCGGCTTTGCCGGCGACAAAGGCTTTACCACGCCGGAGCTCAACGCCCACGCCCTGCGCTCGCTCAAGGACGCCGTGCAATATTGCAGCGAAGGCATCTCCACCAGCCGCACCTGCGAGATCGGCCTGAGCCAACATGGAGGCATTGATTACCACGGGCTGGTGTACCTGGTGGACCGGGTAACCCAGGCGCGGGCGCATTAATCAGCCAACAAAACCGAACCCCTGCGTGCCGGCGTAGTCATCTGCATAGGCCTCGGTGAACGAGGCTCATCAGTGATGTCGCTGGCAGGCCTTGAACGCCAGCAGCGTCGAGCCCTTTTTCGCAAGGAGATACCCTATGAAGCGTTCCGCTCTTGCTGGCTTGTTTATTACCGCTGCGATGATGGCCTCCCCGGTGTTTGCAGCCGGTAAAACAGACGAGCTTTGCCAAATCAACCTGGACAAAATCAACAACGGCAAAGCGCTACTGGCCACCGACACCAGTGGTAAAAGCGGCGAAATCGACACCGCCGTCTCCCAGGCTAAGGCTGCCCACGCGGCTGGCGATGACAAGAAGTGCATCGAGATCACCTCCAAAGCCATCCAGGACTTGCAGAACAGCGAGAAAGGCGGCCAGTAAGCCCCTGACGAGCTCGCGGCCAACCTTCGGGTTGGCCTTCTGCGAACGTTTGGCGTACACTGCACAGGCTTGTCACTCACTAAGAAACAACGAGTTACAAGCACGGGGCCGTTTAGGATTCGACGCCGGTCGCGAAACTTTAGGTGCATGCCGAGTTGGTAACAGAACTCGTAAATCCACTGTTGCAACTTCTTATAGTTGCCAATGACGAAAACTACGGCCAGGAATTCGCTATCGCTGCGTAAGCAGCCTTAGACCTGAGCTTCTGGTACCTTCGGGTCCAGCAATCACCAGGGGATGTCTGTAAACCCAAAGTGATTGTCATATAGAACAGAATCGCCGTGCAGTACGTTGTGGACGAAGCGGCTAAAACTTACACAACTCGCCCAAAGCACCCTGCCCTTCGGGTCGCTGAGGGTTAACTTAATAGAAACGGCTACGCATGTAGTACCGACAGCGGAGTACTGGCGGACGGGGGTTCAAATCCCCCCGGCTCCACCACCCATACATCTAAAGACGTCCCAGGACGTCTTTTTTTGTGCCTGCAATCCAGTAAATACGGGGCTTACAGCTCCACCAGCGTCCATGAACGTCCAGCAGCAGCCACATCTTCTGGCATTCCAAATGGCATTCCAAGCACATAGGTGCTAATTTTTGGAATGCCAAAACTCATACTGGAATGCCAATGTGCGCTCAAGCTACCCGTCTCTCTGAACTCAAAATCAAGTCTGCCAAACCTGCTGAAAAAGACTACGTGCTATTTGACGGCGGCGGACTTCAAATGCGAGTGAGAAGCAATGGCTCTAAGCTATGGAACTTTAACTATCGACACCCTGTGACGAAGAAGCGGATCAATATGGGCTTGGGTACCTTCCCTGAAGTCTCGTTAGCGCAGGCAAGAAAGGGTTCCATTGGAGCGAGGGAAGTTCTTGCTCAAGGCCTCGACCCAAAAGAGAAACGAGATGCTGTACTACAAGCCAAACAAGCTGCGACTGAACACACATTCCAGAATGTGGCGACGTCCTGGTTTGAGCGGAAAAAAGATGATGTGACACAGGCCTACGCTGAGGACATCTGGCGCTCGTTGACGTTGCACGTTTTTCAGGAGTTAGGCACCACACCTATCTCAGCCATCAGCCCCCTAAAAGTCATCAACCTGCTTCGGCCACTCGAGACCAAAGGCAGCCTTGAAACCGTAAAACGACTATCACAGCGCCTCAACGAGATCATGACCTACGGGGTCAACTCGGGACTGATTGACGTAAATCCTCTCAGCGGGATTCGCGCAGTCTTCAAGAAACCGAAAAAGAAGAATATGGCAGCGCTTGCTCCGGATGAGCTGAAAGAACTCATGGTGGCAATTGCCAATGCCAGCATAAAACGAACTACGCGCTGCCTGATCGAATGGCAGCTCACCACCATGACACGTCCAGCAGAAGCAGCTACTACCTGCTGGGCCGATATCGACTTAGAAAAGCGTATCTGGACGATCCCAGCTGAACGCATGAAAAAGCGCCGCATACATATCGTGCCGCTCACCGATCAAGCACTGGCGATTCTGGAGACAATCAAACCCTACAGCGGGCACAGGGAATACGTGTTTCCTGCAGACCGCAATCCTCGCACTCACTGCAATAGCCAGACCGCGAACATGGCTCTAAAACGCATGGGCTTCGAAGGTCGCCTGGTAAGCCACGGCCTGCGCTCAATGGCGAGCACCATTCTCAACGAGCACGGCTGGGACCCTGAACTGATCGAGGTAGCACTTGCCCACGTGGACAAAGACGAGGTGCGGAGCGCTTACAACCGGGCGGATTACATCGAACGCAGACGCCCAATGATGGCTTGGTGGAGTGAGCACATTCAGGAAGCAGCTACCGGCAATCTGTCAGTGTCAGCAATAACTGAAAACAGGGAAAGAAAAGTCGTTTCGATCCGCTGATTAATAACCTACTCGTCGGTCGCAACAGGCAACAGGCAACAGTCGGCCAGGAGCAGTCATTGGCAAGCGGCTGGTTTCGACGTGGAAAGATCATGAGGGCATCGTTCTGACTGACTTCCCTCTAAGCCACTTTAAGGGGGGCAGAGTTAGGCCTGCGGTGCTTCTGTGGCGAAGCATGAGATCATGAGCCCAAGATCTATGGTCAATGTCTAGCAAGTGGTAGATGAGTGATATAGCAATAGCGCCCATCAACTCGCTCGACGGCACCAAGCAAACTCTGTTGGCATTCCAAATGGCATTCCAATAGAAAAACGAAACCGGTAAATTCGTTTAAAATCAATAAGTTATATGACCTGTTCAGATTACCCCGGCCCACCAATTAGAAGCATCGACAGAACCCGCCTAGTGCGGGTTTTGTTGTTTCTGGGGTTTGGAAAGCCCGGCCGGTGGGCCTTCGGAATTTTCCTTCAACATGTCGCGCTGTTGGTGAACTGGCGAAACCCCATCAACAACGCTGACTTTCCCCCGTCGCTGCTCATCAGCGAGCGGCTTTGACAGGCCGAAAAGTGTAACCTTTCACACCCCTTGATTTAACGGCATGCTTCAACTCCGCAGCAGTTAATCGTACTCGGCGAGCTGTTAATCAACCGCGTATTGAATACGCAGCCCTTCCACAGCGAACCGCCTCAGTCTTAAGAAACGAAATAGGGCGAGCCGCCTCACAACGCCTCGCCCCCTGGAATCCCCCCACACTTCCCATTACCCTGACGGCCTTTATCAGACAACCGGAAGTCAGATACCCGTGTTCAAGCCCCTCGCTGTCATTACCCTCGCCGTCACGCCCTTGCTCGCCTCCGCCGCCGATCTCGCGGGCGTCTGGCAGGGCACGCTGGGCAAGTCCGCTGTCACCGCCTGTTTCAACGGCGCCGACGGTGAGCACGGCAGCTATTACTACCAACGCATCCTCACACCGATTCAACTGACCCAAGCCAGCGATAACGCGCCGTGGGTGGAGGAAGACAACACCGGTTTCTGGGCATTGCAAAAACCCCAGGGCGATACACTCTCCGGCGGCTGGCGCAAAACCAAGGGCGGCAAGCCGCTGCCACTCACCTTGCAACGCATCAGCACGGACGGCTGCGGCAGCGACGCCTACAACGCGCCCATGGAAGCCGCGCCTCTGGCGGTCAAGACCGAGAAGAAAAGTTTCGAAAACCACGCGTATCTACTCAAGACCCAAGGCGCTCAGGTCACCGTCAAGCTAGAAGGCGACGGCCCGGCGATTCAGAAGATCAACCGGCAACTCGCCGCCTTGGCCGTCAGCGATGAGGATCAGGCTGACTATTTTCACGAGCGCCGCGAATACCTCGGTCGAAACGGCTCAGCGCATACCAGCGAAATCGACGTTGAGCCCACGTATTGGTCGTCGCAATTTATTACCGTCAGGTTCTACCGCTGGGCGGCGGGCACCGGCGCCAGGGGTATCAATTGGGGCCTGCATTCCTGGAACCTGCAAACCGGCGAAAGTGTTGACCCGTGGACGTGGCTCGGCGGGCGCCAGGAGTGGTACTCCGCTTACTCCGGCCACGTGGAGTTACCGGCCACATTCAGCGCCTGGCTGGCCAAGCAAACCGCCACCGATGAGGGCTGCCCGGCGATCACCAGCTATTCCTCCTTTGACTTGAGCTTCAACACCCAAGGCCTGCAACTCTCCACCCGCGCCACGGGAGATGGCTGCGACAACGACTTGAGCTTCACCTGGGAGCAATTGGAGCCGGTACTGACCGAGCAAGGCAAAGCGGCGTTACCCAGCTTGAAACTGCCCTGAGCAGCGGGTTTGGCCGCCTTACAAAAACCCCACACTCGTTCACGAAATGTTAAGAAACGGATACATATACTGACCGATCAACATGGCCGCTCCCCCGAGCGGTCCCCTGCTCGGTAGCCAGAACCCATGACGCGCCCCGTTCCTCTGCTGCTCCTTCTCGTTGCTGTGTTGTTCTTCTTTGCCTTGGGCAGCCATGAGCTGCAAGGCTCCACCGAAGCCCGCGTCGCCGGGATCGCCATGGCCATGCACCTGGACAATGACTGGGTGATCCCACGTCTGTTTCGTGAACCTTTCCTGGAAAAGCCGCCCCTGAGCCTATGGCTGGACGCCGGTGCGATTCGGCTGTTTGGCGGCACCACCTGGGCCGTGCGCCTAGCGTCGGCGTTTGCCGGGCTGTTCAGCGTGATGCTGTTTTACGGGATGCTGCGCAAGTTCGGGCGACCGCAGACGATGGCGTTCTGCGCGGCGTTGATCCTGGCGACCATGGCCAGTTACTGGGGCAACGTGCGCGGCGTGGGTGAGGATTCGTTGCTCAGCCTCGGCGTGACCGCCGCGCTGCTCGGGTTTTACCAGGCCGTGCGACCCGATCGCGAAGGTTCCAGCGTTTGGGCCTGGGCGTTGTTTACCGTCGGCATGGTCATCGCCACCCTGAGCAAAGGCGTACTGGGCTTGGCGATGCCGGGCATTGTGATCTTTGTGTACCTGCTCAGCACCAGCCTGTTGGATAAACGCCTGCGCATCGGCGACTGGCTCAAGCCAGCGCTGTTCACCCTGCTGGCACTGGTGCCGCTGCTGATCTGGCTGGGCTTTCTGTTCCAGCGCGGTGGCATGCAAGCGGTGGCCGAAGTGTTGTGGACCAACAGTGTCGGGCGCTTCAGCGGCTCGTTTGTCGAGGCTGGGCATTACGAACCGTTCTATTACTACATCGCGAAGCTGCCCGAGGCGTTCCTGCCTTGGAACATTCTGGTGTACCTGGGCCTTTGGCACTTCCGCAAAAGCCTGGTGCGTAACCGCTACCGCCTGTTTTTCAGCGTGTGGCTGGTGGCGCAGTTCACGTTACTGACCCTGGCTTCGAGCAAGCGTACCGTCTACCTGATGGCACTCACACCCGCTGCCGCCGTACTCGCAGCAGAATACGCTGGGGTGTTGTTGACGTGGCTCAAAGCGAACAAACCGGCGCTGTTCCGGTATCACCGCGGCGTGATCAGCGGCGTGTTCGCGCTGCTGATCGTCAGCTACATGACAGCCGCCTTCTGGTTTGCCCCCAAGGCCGACAAACGTGAGTCCTTCGTACCGGTGATCAGCCAGGCCAAGGCCTTTCAGACCGAAGGCAAAGCGGTGGTGTTGTTTCAGCCCAACGAGCGCATCGCCGGGGCCAGTGTGTTCTACCTGCAGGCCTACTTGCCGATCCTGCAAAGCGAAGAGGAGCTGCGCAGTTTTCTCGCCGCCAAGCCCGGCAACATCGCGCTGCTGGACCGCCCCGACGACTTGGCGGAGAAGGTCAACGTGATCAAGCAGATGGCAATCGGTCGCCAGCCTTACTACTTCGTCGAGCAGTAAGGCCGGTGCAAAGCATCAGTGCTTGGTGAGCTTGTCCAGGTAACCCATGGCGAACGCCGAGATCACGAAGGTCATGTGGATGATCACGTACCACATCAAATGCTGCGGATCGACGTTCTTGGCGTCCATGAAGATGCGCAGCAGGTGAATGGACGAAATCGCCACGATGGAGGCGGCCACTTTCATCTTCAGCGATGAAGAGTCCATGGTGCCCAGCCAGTTGAGCTTTTCTTTGTTATCGTCAATATCCAGCTGCGAGACGAAGTTCTCGTAGCCGGAAATCATCACCATCACCAGCAAGCCGCCGACCAGCGCCATGTCGATTAACGACAACAGCAGCAGGATGACGTCAGCTTCCAGCATGGTAAAAATATTCGGAATAACGTGGATGATTTCCTGGAAGAACTTCAGCGCCAGAATCAGCAGGCCCAGGGAAAGCCCCAAATAGATCGGCGCCAGCAGCCAGCGTGAGGCGTACATAGTATTTTCGATAAAGCGTTCCATTGGATCTCACACAGCTAGGCTAAAAATGGCCGCGAGTATATCAGCCGCTACCAAACACCTGTATCCGTGAGAAAACTGACCCGGACGGCATCTGTGAGAGAATTTTTCTGCTAGTGTCGAGCCCATCAAATCAGCTCGATGCTGTGGAACAGGAAAACTCAGATGATGGATGTGCGATCCCCTTTGGCCACTGTCGGCCTGTGTGCGGTGTTGCTGATGGCCAGCGGCTGCTCCCCCAAAGAAGAGCAGAAGCAGGCCACCCTCGAAGAGAAAACCGCGAAGTTCGAACAATCGCTGGACGCCATTGAAGACCCCAAACTGCGCGACGCCATCGCCGACCTCGGTGGCTCGCTACTGTTGCTGGAACGCGCGCAGACCAAGCTCGCCGTTAAGCCAATCGACGCCGAATACGGTGAAGACACCCTGGCGCTGCTCAAGCACTACCCCACGCCCCAAGCCTTGGTGGATACCTACATCAATGGCCTGTTCGTGCTGCGCAAAGCCTCGCATTCCGACTACCTGACGGATTTGCAACCGGTCTCCCCGTTCAACTTCAACACCCCGGACCAGTTCCCCTTTACCCACGGCCTGGAATGGCAGTCGGTGACCCTGAGCAACAACAAAGTCATCCCCTTCCAGCCAGAATGGTCGGAAACCGACCCGGGCATCCAACTGAGCCCGAGCAGCTCCAACCTGACCAACCCCGATGACCTGACGGTAACCTACCCGTTCATCGAGGGCTTGGAGACCGAGAACAAGAGCCAGCCACAGCCCGTCAGCCTCAAGGGCGCGGTTGAGGTGGTTGCGCCCGGCAAGGTGCTAACGTTCGACTTGTCGAAAAAAGACGTGGGCCACAAACGCACCGAGGGCAATATCACGCTCAACCTGCTGCTGCTTGAGAAAAACTACGCCGAAATCGAACTGACCAACAGCGAGCCGCTGGCGCCGGAAGTCGGCGACGACTCGCCGAACCCATTGCTGGTGCAGGCACGCGACAGCACGGGGCAATTTCTCACCCGCTCGGGCTCGATCAACGAAAACGCCGAGCAGGTGGCGTTCTACAAGAAGCAACTGGCCGAGATGCAAAAGCAGACGGCTTGGTCAGACGCCTTTGAAAAACAACTGACCGACGAGCAGAAAGCCTTCGAACACAAACAGAGCAGCCATTACGCCAAGGTGTATTTCAATGGTTTGATCGAAAACCTGCAGGTCAACGTGCTGGACTTCTCCAAAGCCACGCTCACCCGCAAGGACCTCGACCTGCCGGTGATGCGCTTCGACAAGAACAGCCTGCAAAAGACCGTGCAAGCCTTGCCGATGCCGGTCACCGTGTATGACGACGGCGCCGCCAGCTGGCTTAAAGATGCGTCAATGACTGAGGAGCAGCTGAAAAAAAGCGTCACCATCAGCCAATCGACCGAAGACTCCAGCGCCGCGAAGATCGTGTTTGACCACCCGTTCACCTTCAATGACGACCTGGTTGGCGCCGAGCGCAACAACAGCGATGCCCCAATCACCTTCTTCACGGCGGACGACAAGGGCGAGCGCGGCGAGCCCATCGAGCTGCCAGCCGAGGCCTTTGAGTTGAATGCGGGCAGCGGCACGCTCACGTACGACCTCAACCTGTTCCCGGAAACCCCAGCGTTTGTGGTGGGCTCGGTGCCGCTGTTCCTGGCCACCATCGAGAAAGCCACGATTGACGTGGCCAAGCTGCCCAAAGGCCTGTCACTCAAGGACAACGCGCTGATCGTCGATCAAACAGACTTTCCCGCCGACAGCTGGCGCTTCTACGCCAAGGACGCGAGCGGCAACTACCTCAAGGAGATCCTCGGCGTGAGCCACCGTGCCGAGGAGTACGGCACGGCGCTGTTTGATGTGCATTACTTCTACGGCCAGCCGACCAGCCTGGAAAGCTACCAGCGCACCGACCTCGACACCGTGCAATACGGTTTCGAGGTAAAGCTGGACAAGCCCGAGACAAAATAGCCGCCTACGGCCGATCGTTCCTACGAGCCAGGCCATTGAGTTGTCGCAGATGGGCCTGCATATGCAGGCACCATATCTGCGGATCGGCCGCCACCTCATAGCCGTGCAGCGTCAGGCTTTCGACGATTGATCCCAGAACGGTTTCTGCCACAAAGGGCCCATGAAACGGGCCTTCGGACTTGATGGTGGCGGGCTGTTCGCCGGTCATTCCGGCGGCAAACAACAACGTCCACATCCCGTTATCCCCCGCGAGAGGGCGAATGGAGCATTCGATACGGGTGACCAGGCCCAGGCATTGGCGGGTAAGGCAAAGGTTGCGCGACATGGCGGCGACCCTCGGTAGATCGGTGTTCAACCTCGCGCAGGGCAAGGCTGTCTCTATCCTGCGACTCCTGTGGATATCCCTAGCACTCAGAATAGAAGAAAACCGGTACAAACCAAGGTTATAGGGACCAACGGGCGTTGGTCTCCTACACCCGAGTCAAAATTGTGGCGAGTAGGCTCGCCACAACACGCTCGCTAACACGCGTTGGTCTCCTACACCCGAGTCAAAATTGTGGCGAGTAGGCTCGCCACAACACGCTCGCTAGCCCAACAAGCCAGCTCCCGTACTTACTGCGCCACCACAAAAAATCAGCTCGGTTTGGCTTCCGCCAACGCCTGCTGCGCCAGCTCCTTCTCCGCCTCTTTCAAATCATCCTCGCTGATCATCTCGGCAATCGCGCGCAAACGCTCGACCACGCGCGCGTTCACGCTGCCTTCGGGGAATTGCCCTTCCTCGTCCGGCTCACCGGCAGGCTCTCCCACCAACAAGCTCAACGCCTCATCCGCCTGACGCACGGCGTAAATGTGGAACTGCCCGTCGCGCACGGCTTTCAGCACCTTCTCATCGAGCATCAACGTGGCGACGTTGGCTTGCGGAATGATCGCCCCCTGCTCGCCGGTCAAGCCGCGTGCTTCGCAGAGGCGGAAGAAGCCTTCGATCTTCTCGTTAACCCCGCCCACCGCCTGCACTTCACCAAACTGGTTGATGGAGCCGGTGATGGCAAAGCACTGCTTGAGCGGCGTTTTCGACAGCGCCGAGATCAAGGTGCACGCCTCGCCCAGGGACGCACTGTCGCCGTCCACATAACCGTAGGACTGCTCCAGCGCGATGCTCGCCGAAATCGCCAGCGGGAATTCCTGGGCATAACGGCTGCCCAGGTAACCGGTGAGGATCATCACGCCCTTGGAGTGAATCGGCTGACCGAGGTTAACCTCGCGCTCGATGTCGACAATACCGCTGCCGCCCGGGTACACCGTGGCGGAAATCCGCGCCGGCACACCGAAGGCCGAATCACCCACCTCCAGCACCGTCAGCCCGTTGCACTTGCCGACCGCCGCACCGGCGGTGTCGATCAGGATCACCCCGGCGAGCATGTCGTCGAGAATCCGCGCCGACACCCGCCCGGTGCGCGTGGCCTTGGCCTTGAGCGCGCGTTCGATATGGCCGGCATCGGTCATCTCATCGCCCGCCAGGTGGCGGATGAAGTCCGCTTCGCTGACCAGTTGGAACAGGTCGCCAATGCGTGCCGACAAACGCCCCTGATGTTCGGCCAGGCGTGCGCTGTACGTCGCCAGGCGCGCCACCGCGTCCGACGTCAGCGGCGCCATGCCTTCTTCCGACGTACGGGTTTTGAGCAACTGGGCGAACTGCTCCAGGCTCTCGTCGACCATCGGGATGTCTTCGTCGAAGTCCACCAGGACGCGAAACATCTCCTGGAAGTCTGGATCGGCATCCTGCAACGCGTAGTACAGCTGGCGCGAACCGATGATGATGACCTTGACCTGCAACGGGATCATTTGCGGGTTGAGGGTCACGGTGGCCAGGCGGCCGAGCTCGCCCAGCGGCGATTCCATCTTCAGCTTGCGCGACTGCAAGGAACGCTTGAGCGCGTCCCACACAAACGGCTCGCTGAGCATTTTTTCGGCTTCCAGAATCAGGAAACCGCCATTGGCACGGTGCAACGCGCCCGGGCGCAACTGGCGATACGTGGTGTACAGCGCGCCTTGGTCGGTGCTGTACTCGATACGGCCGAACAAGTTGTCGTACGTCGGGTGCGGCTCAAACACCACCGGCGCGCCGCCGTTGACCGAGTGGCCCACCACCAGGCTCGGGCAGTATTGCTCTTCGAGCAGCTTGCGCGCCTGGGCGTCGGTCTTGGCGTCGTCGACAAACTGCTCGACCACGGATTTGAGCAAGTACACCTGCATGGCCTGCAGGTAACCGCAGACCGCCGCGTTTTCCGCGTACTTTTCCGACAGCGGCGCCAGCAAAGGCTGCAGAGCCAGGGTAATGGTTTCTTCGTTGAACTGACGCAGTTGGTTATTCGACTCGCGCTTCCACTGCGGCAGGCTGGCCAATTCTTCGTTGAGGCGCTCTTCCAGTTCGGAAATATCCGTGTGGAAACGCTCGCGGTCAGCCTCCGGCAGTTGCGAGAACTCCGCCTCGTCCAGCGCCTTGCCATCGAGCATCGGCGTGAACGCGATGTTGGAGCTGTCGCGGTACAGCGCCACGTCCTTTTCCAGGGCCAGGCGTTCGATCACGTCCAAGGCCTTGTCGTAACGCTGGTTGAAGGCGCGGTCGATGGCGCTTTTGCGCTGTTGATAAGTCGGGTGTTCGAACACCGCCGGGAAGGTGGCGACGAGGTTGTCGACCAAACCGTTGATATCGGCGATGAAGGCCGCCGCGCCGCCGCCCGGCAATTCCAGGGCACGCGGTTCGCGTGGCTCATCAAAATTATTCACATAGACCCAGTCCGCCGGGGTCTGCAGGCGCTTGCCTTCGGCTTTCAGGTAGCGTTTGACGAACGAAAAGCGGCCGGTACCCGGCTCGCCCATGACAAACACGTTGTAACCAGGGCGTGGCATGGCCACACCGAACTGCAAGGCTTCAACCGCACGTTCCTGGCCAAGCACACCGCGAAAGGGCTCCAAATCATTGGTGGTCGAGAAGCTGAACTGTTCAGCGGAGAAAGGGCGAGTCAGCGCTTCGGGCGCTAGACGCAAGCTGGCAGCAACAGGATCAGGCATCGGGCTTCCTTACATCAGGCGGGGCAGATGACGGCATTCTGGCTCCCGGTTACGCGCTCTGGCAAGGCGCGACTTTGGGAAAGCATAGCCAGGGGACAGGTCTTACAAAATAATCGCGGCAGCTCTGCACAAAAACACTGATTGTTTAAAACCGCCAACCCCTGGAACGTGCCTAAACTCCAAACTGCGCGGGTTAGACTAATAACTGGCCCCTAGGGCGCTATGAAGTGCCTGAACCCTTGTCCATTGGTTTGCACACAAAGAGAACAAAGCTATGAAACGGATCCTTCTTGGTACTCTCTTCACCGTCGTCTCCCTCAATGCAATGGCTGAAGCACCAGGTGGCCCGAACTGCGGTTGGGGCAACATGTTGTTCGAAGGCCAGCGCGGTACTCCAGCGCACTTCCTGGCTTCCACCACCAACGGTACCTCGGGTAACGCCACCTTCGGCATGACCTCCGGCACCAACGGCTGTAACACCAACAGCGCCCTGACCTACGGCGGCAAGTCCTGGATTGCCATGAATGGCATGATGAACGAGCTGTCCGAAGACATGGCCAAAGGCAACGGCGAAGCACTGACCACCTATGCCGTGGTTCTGGGCGTTGCCCCTGAAGATCGCGAGCACTTCGCTGCCGTGACTCACGAGCACTTCCAGCAGATCTTCAGCAAAGCTGACGTGACCGCTGACGACGTGCACAACAACACCCTGGCTGTACTGAAAAGCGACACCCGCCTGGCCAAATACGCTACCCAGGCTTAAGCTCGACCGTCCGCGCCTTTCGAGGCGCGGGCTCTATTTTGGACCCGCCTCCCCTTTGGGTCTCACTAATTCCGACTTAAGTTGCCCCTATGCTCAAACGCTTTGCCTGGTTGGCACTCTTCGCCTGCGCCCCGCTGTACGCGGCCCGCATATTGATGATCAACGTTTGCAGCAATTGGCCAACGATCCGTTCTGGCTGTCTTTGGGCCATTACGAAGCCGGCAAGATCAGTGGCTGGCGCAGCTATGTCAGCGACAAAAAATTCTTCCTCGCCCCCGATGGCGCGCACCATCCGGACCAGGAACTGCAGGCGACCGTAGCGGCGTTGTATGCCCCGGCCAGCCTCGGCGAAAAGCACGTCCAATGCGTTTACCCCGCACGCACCCGTTGGCTCAAGGATCAGTTGCACCTGACCGACCTGCCCGCCTTGGACTGCAAAGAATTCACCCAATGGTTCAAGGACGTCGCGCCGCACAGCGCGGTGATGATCTTCCCGGCGGCCTACCTCAACAGCCCGTCGTCGATGTTCGGCCACACCCTGCTGCGTATCGACCAGGCCGACGTGCAGAGCAACAACACCGCCCTGCTCAGCTACGCGATCAACTTCGGCGCCTACATCGAAGGCTCCGACAACAGCATTCTCTACGCCTGGAAAGGCCTGATGGGCGGCTATCCCGGCCTGTTCGCCCTGGTGCCGTACCAAGAAAAACTCTCGGAATACCGTAGCCTCGAGAACCGCGACCTGTGGGAATACCGCCTGAACCTCACCCAAGTCGAGACCGAGCGCATGGTCGAGCACGTGTGGGAACTCAAGCAGATCCAGTTTGACTACTTCTTCTTCGACGAAAACTGCTCCTACCGCCTGCTGGAACTGCTGCAAGTGGCCCGCCCGAGCCTGCGCCTGACCGAGCAGTTCCCGCTGACCGCGATCCCCACCGACACGGTCAAAGCGGTGAAAGAGGCAGGCTTGGTCGAGAAGATCGACTATCGCCCGTCTCGTGAGCGCGAACTGCTGGAACGCGCCAAGCCGCTGGATAGCGACGAGCAACAATGGGTGCTGAAAATCAGCGATGACCAGAAGCAATTGCAGGAACCGACGTTTAAAGCCCTGCCTCGCGACCGCCAAGCCCTGATCATCGACGCCGCTTATCGCCTGGGCCGCTACCGCGCCAATGGCCTGGAGCGCGACACCGAACGCTCACAACGCAGCTTCGAACTGCTGCGCGCGATCAACCAGAACCCTGCGCCCGACCTCAACGTCGAACGTCCCGGCCTGCCTGAGAACGGTCATGAGTCACGCACCTGGCAAGCCGGCATCGGCACCCGTGGCGACAAGGCCTTTGGCGAATACGGCCTGCGCATGGCCTATCACGACCTCAACGACAATACCGAAGGCTTCCCGCTGGGTGCGCAGATCGAAATCCTGCAGATGAAACTGCGCCAGTACGAAGGCAACCACTGGCAGCTGCAGCAACTGGACCTGGCGACCATCCGTTCCCTGACCCCACGCAACGCCCTGTTGCAACCTTGGTCATGGCAAGTGACCGGCGGCCTGGAACGCGTACCGGGCAAACACGACGACGAAACCCTCGTCGCCCACGTCAACGGCGGCGCCGGCGGCACCTGGCAACTCACCGACGACATGCTCGGCTTCGCCCTCGGCACCGTGCGCGTGGAGCACAACAACGACTTCAGCGAAGCCATCTCCCCGGCTGCCGGGTTCAATACCGGTGTGCTGTGGAAAAACCCGCTGGGCAATTTAAGCGTGGAAGCCAAGGGTGATTTCTTCACCAATGGTGAAGTGCGCCGCAGTATCAGCCTGAACCAGCAGTGGGAATTGTCGCGCAACCTGGGCCTACGCTTGAGCGCCCAGCGCGAGTACAGCCACCTGTCCACGCCAGTCAATGAAGTGATGCTCGAAGTGAAGTGGTATCACTACTAACCAAAGCCAGACAAAGATCAAAATGTGGGAGCGGGCTTGCTCGCGAAGGCGGTGTGTCAGTATCGGCCAAGCTGACTGACCCACCGCCTTCGCAGGCAAGCCAGCTCCCACATGTGTTTGTGCCCGGCCTAAACTCTGCGCCCGCTGCAGTTCAAAGCTGGGAGCCGGGCTCGCCCGCGATGGCGGTCCTTCAGGCAATGATCCAGACAAAGATCAAAATGTGGGAGCGGGCTTGCTCGCGAAGGCGGTGTGTCAGTATCGGCCAAGCTGACTGACCCACCGCCTTCGCAGGCAAGCCAGCTCCCACATGTGTTTGTGCCCGGCCTAAACTCTGCGCCCGCTGCAGTTCAAAGCTGGGCGGTGTGTCAGTATCGGCCAAGCTGACTGACCCACCGCCTTCGCAGGCAAGCCAGCTCCCACATGTGTTTGTGCCCGGCCTAAACTCTGCGCCCGCTGCAGTTCAAAGCTGGGAGCCGGGCTCGCCCGCGATGGCGGTCCTTCAGGCAATGATGTATTGATCGACCCACCGCATTCGCGAGCAAGCCCGCTCCCACATTTGGCTCGCGTATATTCAGACACATCGCATTGCCCACCCCATCAGGAGTTTCATCAACATGGCCGTTAACTGCACCACCCTTGAAGAAGTCCGCGCAAACATCGACCGCCTCGACCAACAAATCGTCACCCTGCTGGCCGAACGCGGCCACTACGTCTCCCAAGCGGCGCGCTTTAAAAAAGACGCCGATGGTGTGAAGGCACCGCAGCGGGTTGAACAGGTGATCGCCAAGGTGCGGGGTTTATCAGAGGCGGTGGGCGCCAACCCTGAGGTCACTGAGCAGGTGTATCGCGCAATGATTGCGGCGTTTATTGAGCAGGAATTGGCCGAGCATGCTTCGCTGAAGAACCACCAGGCGACATAACCCCTGTGGCGGGGAGCAGCTCCCTCGCCACAAGAGCGGTGTCAGCCTTTTAGGTGGCGGGTGTCATCGCTTGGGTCAGGTCGTCCACGACGGCCTTGCCCATCTCACACAGATAATGTGCCGCCCAGGCGTATTGTTCGCCGCGCACATCCATGGCGGCTTCCATGGCGAGTTTCTTGGAGTAAAAAAGCAAAGTGGAGGCGTGTTCCAAGGCTTCGTCGATCGGCATGCCAGAATTGACGCGGAACAGCGGTTTTTCGTTTTCACCGTAGTCGCCGAAGGTGACGACGCCGAGGGTGGTGATTGAGGAAAGGGGTGGATCGGGGACGACTTTAGACATGGTGTACCTACTAAGTGAGATAAAGGACCACCACAGCACGTCGCTAAACATAAAGGGGTGGCAGCTGTACGCAGGTTAGCGAACCGGTCACCTAGACACCCGGCAGATCCGAAGATCTCCCGCGCACAGCCGCCATAACACGGTATGACAGGTGTAAAAACCGCCTGCCTAGTGTGTAAAGAGGATGAGTCTCGATGGTTCGGGTCGCTAAACCCGGTCGCTGTTTTTACAGCGAAGCCAGGAGACTAGTGGCCCAAACCCTAAGGCACAATAGGCCAAGGATTCTCTAGGAAACGTCCTGCAATTTAAAGAGAATCGTCGTTGATGGCCCTTTAACCCAACACCTTTCTCACCTCCCTTTCACGCCGCCCCGACAAATCCCTGACTAGACTTCCCCTATCAGCCGTGAAACGGCCAGGGAGTACGTAATGTGGCGGTACGCGTTAATGCTGTGCGCGGTAGTGGGGCTGTCGGGTTGCCAGTCAACCCATCAAGATTTACTCGCCAAAGGTTATCCACCGGCCTTCGCCGATGGCTTTGATGACGGTTGCAGCAGCGGTCGCCAGGCCGCCGGCGTGATCAGCGGGGAGTTTCGCAAGAACGTGCCGCGTTATCTGAAAGACAGCGAGTACGCCGAAGGCTGGGAAGATGGCTTTCGCCAGTGCAAGGCCATGCGTGAAAGCGAGGAGTTGCGCGACTACAAGGACAATCACTGGGACGACCGTGAGCGTGCCTGGCAGCAGGAGAAAGACCGCGACGCCGCCAGGGCTTATCGCTCGCAATAGGTCGACTTCCTGAAAGCGGAGACGCGCGGCGACCATGGCCCAAACGCCATAGAGGGAGAATGTCATGAGCCGAGCTTTTGTTAACGAAGACAACGCCGCCGCCCAGGCTGACCCGCCGGTGGAGCGCCTGATCAGTGAGCAACCCAACCGCCTGACCGCGCAAGGGTTGGCGCAGTTGCAGGCCAAGGTCGCGCAGTTGCAGCAGGCCTACAGCCTCGAGTCAGCCAAGGACGATAAACAGCGCCAGGCGGATCTGGAGCGCGATTTGCGCTACTTCAACCAGCGGGTGCAAAGCGCCCAAGTCGTGGCGCCGGCCACTTCCACTGCAAAGGTGCAGATCGGCAGCTGGGTCACCTTCGCCAACGAACACGACGAGCAGCAGCGCATTCAGTTGGTCGGTGAAGACCAGGCCGACGCCCAGGCCAACCTGATCAACTGGGGCTCGCCGCTGGGCCGTGCGTTGCTGGGCGCCGAGGTGGGCGAGGAGGTGCTGTGGAAGCGCCCCGTCGGTGATCAGGTGATCGAAGTGCTGCGCATCGAGCCCGAGGCTTAGACGATGCCTTGGGCCAGCATCGCGTCGGCGACTTTCACGAAGCCGGCGATGTTCGCGCCTTTCACGTAGTTGACCCGGCCGTTTTCTTCGCCGTAATGCACGCAAGCGTGGTGGATCGACTGCATGATGTTGTGCAATTTGCTGTCGACTTCGCCTGCGGTCCACAGCAGGCGCATGGCGTTTTGCGACATTTCCAGGCCACTCACGGCCACACCGCCGGCGTTGGAGGCCTTGCCCGGCGCGAACAAGATCCCCGCCTCGATAAAGATATCCACAGCCTCCAAGGTGGTCGGCATGTTGGCGCCTTCGGCCACGCACAGGCAGCCATTACGCAGCAGCGTGCGGGCGACCTCGGCGTCGAGTTCGTTTTGGGTGGCGCATGGCAGGGCGATGTCGCAAGCCAGCTCCCAAGGGGTTTTGCCTTTGCGGAACTCCAGGCCAAAGCGCTCGGCGAGTCCGCTGATGCGCCCGCGCTGCACGTTTTTCAACTCCAGCAGGGCCGACCATTGCTCCTCGGTCAACCCGCTTTCGGCGTACAAGGTGCCTTCGGAGTCGGACAGGGAAATCACCTTGCCGCCCAGGTCCATGACCTTGCGCGCCGCGTATTGCGCGACGTTGCCGGAGCCGGAGACGGCCACGCGCTTGCCTTCAACCCGCTGGCTGTCGCGCTTGAGCATGGCTTCGGCGAAGTACACGCAGCCGAAACCGGTGGCCTCGGGGCGGATCAAGCTACCGCCGTAGGCCATGCCTTTGCCGGTCAGCACCGAGGTGAACTGGTTGCTGAGGCGTTTGTACTGGCCAAACAGAAAGCCGATTTCGCGCGCGCCCACGCCGATATCGCCGGCGGGCACGTCCACGTCTGCGCCGATGTGGCGGTACAGCTCGCTCATGAATGACTGGCAGAAGCGCATCACTTCGGCGTCGCTCTTGCCCTTGGGGTCGAAGTCCGAGCCGCCTTTGCCGCCGCCCATGGGCAGCGAGGTCAAGGAGTTCTTGAAGGTCTGCTCGAAGGCGAGGAATTTCAACACGCCCAAGTTCACCGACGGGTGGAAGCGCAGGCCGCCTTTGTAGGGGCCTATGGCGCTGTTCATCTGGATACGGAAGCCGCGATTGACCTGGACCTTGCCGTGATCATCCACCCACGACACCCGGAAAGTAATCGCGCGTTCCGGCTCGCAGATGCGCTCCAGGATGCCCGAGGTCAGGTAGTGGGGGTGGGCTTCTAGAAACGGCCACAAGCTGCGTAAGACCTCCTCTACAGCTTGGTGGAATTCCGGCTGGTCGGGGTCGCGTTTCTTGAGGCGGGCGAGGAAGGATTCGACAGATTCGATCATGGAAACGTCTCGGCAAATTGATTGTTTTTAAAGGAGATTGAGCCGGACCTTAGCAATTCATGCTGCACCTGAAAAGCGCAAAATGTCGCCTTTGTGAATTTAAATGGTGCATTGGATATAAATAAATCGGTTTATTTGCACCAAGAAAGAGATTCAACTCTAGAGAATGCACCAGCAGTTAAACTGCTATCGCAGGCAAGCCAGCTCCCACTTTTGACATGTGTTCACAAATCAAAATGTGGGCGCTGGCTTGCCTGCGATGCAGACGCCGCGGGCCACCTGAATAACACGCAAAAAAAACGGAGCCCGAAGGCTCCGCTCTCTTAAACAACCCGCCAAATCAGGCCAGTTTTTTGTGGCGTACACGGTGCGGCTGGGCAGCCGCTTCGCCCAAGCGCTTTTTACGGTCCGCTTCGTACTCGGTGTAGTTACCTTCGAAGAACACCGCTTGGGAGTCGTCTTCGTACGCCAGGATGTGGGTCGCGACGCGGTCAAGGAACCACCGATCGTGAGAGATCACAATGGCGGCGCCCGGGAAGTCCAGCAGGGCCTCTTCCAGGGAACGCAGGGTTTCAACGTCGAGGTCGTTGGACGGTTCGTCGAGCAGCAAGACGTTGCCGCCCTCTTTCAAGGTCAGGGCCAGGTGCAAGCGACCACGCTCACCACCGGACAGGTCCTTGACGAACTTCTGCTGGTCGCCGCCCTTGAAGTTGAAACGGCCGACGTAGGTGCGCGACGGGATTTCATAGTTGCCGATGCGGATCTGGTCGGAACCGTCGGAAATCTGCTGGAACACAGTCTTGCTGCCATCCAGGTCTTCGCGGCTCTGGTCGACGCAAGCCAACTGCACGGTTTCGCCGACTTCGATGGTGCCCGAATCCGGGGTTTCCTTGCCCATCAGCATGCGGAACAGCGTGGATTTACCCGCACCGTTACCACCGATAACGCCGACGATCGCGCCTTTTGGCATCGAGAACGACAGGTTATCGATCAGCACGCGGTCGCCATAGCCTTTGCTGACGTTCTTGAACTCGATGACCTTGTCACCCAGGCGTGGGCCGGCCGGGATGTAGATCTCGTTGGTTTCGCTGCGCTTCTGGAATTCCTGCGACTGCATTTCTTCAAAGCGTTGCAGGCGTGCCTTGGATTTGGACTGGCGGGCCTTGGCGCCTTTGCGCACCCACTCCAGTTCTTCCTTCATGGCTTTTTCGTGGGCCGATTGCTGCTTGGATTCGGCGGCCAGACGGTCGGACTTGGCTTCCAGCCAACCGGAGTAGTTGCCCTCGTAAGGGATACCGGCGCCACGGTCGAGCTCGAGGATCCAGCCGGCAACGTTGTCCAGGAAGTACCGGTCGTGCGTGATCGCAACCACGGTGCCCGGGAAATCGTGAAGGAAGTGTTCCAGCCAGGCGACGGAATCGGCGTCCAAGTGGTTGGTCGGTTCGTCGAGCAGCAGCATGTCGGGGGCCGACAGCAGCAGGCGGCACAGGGCCACACGACGTTTTTCACCACCCGACAGGAATTCGACCTTGGCGTCCCACGCCGGCAGGCGCAGCGCATCGGCGGCGACTTCCAGCTGGCGCTCCAGGTTGTGACCGTCGCTGGCCTGCAAGATGGCTTCGAGCTTGGCCTGTTCGGCGGCGAGCTTGTCGAAGTCGGCATCTTCTTCGGCGTAGGCGGCGTAGACCTCGTCCAGGCGAGCCTGGGCGTTCTTGATCACGGCCACGGCCTCTTCGACCACTTCACGCACGGTCTTGGTCGGGTCCAGGATCGGCTCTTGCGGCAGGTAGCCGATGTTCAGTTCGGGCATCGGGCGGGCTTCGCCTTCGAACTCGGTGTCGACGCCGGCCATGATTTTCAGCAGCGTGGATTTACCCGAACCGTTGAGGCCGAGCACGCCGATCTTGGCGCCAGGGAAGAAGGACAGCGAAATGTTTTTCAGGATTTCCCGCTTCGGCGGAACAACTTTTCCCAGCCGATGCATGGTGAAGACGTATTGAGCCATGGTGAACCTAGCGTCAGTGACTGATGAATTGAGCGGGCGAAGCCCGTGCAGGCCATGCGCCGCACGGGCCGTTGACGGTAATCAATGCCTTCGTGCGCAAAAAGCCTGAATGTCTGGGGCTGGAACGCCCCCGCGTAACCGGCAAAGCTACCTCAATGCGCTTGGTCAGTCCAGCCAGCCGGGACTGGCACTTTGCCACAAGTCAAGGCATGCTAGCCGCCCTCCGGGCGTCCGGCTTATAGTGCACGTCGCGCGCCAACCCAGCCAAACCGCAGGATCATAGCTTGTCCAAAGTCACGCCGCCCACTCCCCTGCGCGCCGCTCATATAGCGCCGGGAGCGCCCCTGCACGGCACCCTCAAAGGCGCATTGGCGACGCTTGTCCTGATGCTGCTCGCGTTGTTGTTCTGGCAACTGCTGGACCAATTGCAGCAGAACCAAAAAAACCAGCAGCAATACACCATCGACTACAGCGCCGACCTGGGAGAACAGATCAGCCTGAACATGGCCCTGAGCGCAAAAATCGCCCTGAATTTGCTACCGATGGTCGAGCCGCCGCGCAACGACGAACAGCAACAGGCCTTGATGCGCACCTTGCAACGCTCGTTGCCAGAGCTGCGCAGTGTCGCCCTGCTCGCCCCCAGCGGCGCGATGATCCGCGACACCGCCAAAGACAGCCAGGACAGCGCCTATCTGGAAGAACTGGTGCAGCGCAGCCAATCGCAGCCTTATTACCTGAGCAACAACCCTGACGGCACGCTTATCTACCTGTTGCTGCAACAGCCCAGTGGCAGCTCAAAAATGTACTGGGCCTTGCGCCTGGCGCCCAGCTACCTGAGCAACCTTTCCCGCCAGGACGGCCAGGGCCAGCGGCCGATGTGGACCATCGAAAACCGTCTGAACCACCGCGTGGTCGGCCGTGACACCGGCATGCCGGCGCAATGGGCCTCTGCACTCACGCCGGACGAACTGAATAAAAGCGTGCTGGTCACGCCGCTAAGCAAAAGCGACTGGCAGTTGCGCGGGCTGTTCGACCGCGGCGCCGTGCTGGAGCAACTGCTGCCGGCGTTTATCGGCAAATGCCTGCTGGGCTTGGCCCTCTCGCTGATCCCGGTGATCGTGCTGCTGAACATGCGCCGCCGCCAGCGCCAGGTGCATGAGGGCCGCCGCCGTTATCAGGATATTTTCGAAGGCACCGGCGTGGCGCTGTGCGTGCTCGACCTGTCGGGTTTGAAGGCGTTCTTCGACAAAGCCCATGGGCAAACCCGCGAGCAATTGCAGGCATGGCTGCACAACAACGCCGAAGAACGCCAGCAACTGCTCAAGGAATTGCGCGTTACCGAAGTCAACCAGGTGGCTGTGCGCCTGTTGAACGTCAGTTCTTGCGAGCAAGCCTGGGAGCGCCTGATCGATGACTGCCCGCGCAACGCCACGGCCATCGGTCATCAGGTGCTTGAAGCTGTACTGACCCAGCAAAAACAGCTGGAGCTGGAAATCCAGTTCAATGACGTCGCCGGCAATGATCAATACCTGTGGCTGGTGATGCGCCTGCCAGAGCAGCAAGACGACTTCAAGGCGGTGATCCTCAGCATCAGCGACATCACCAGCCGCAAGCTGATCGAGCTGTCGCTGGTGGAGCGCGAAAGCTTCTGGTCGGACGTGGTGCGCACCGTGCCGGATCACCTGTATGTGCAGGACGTGATCAGCCAGCGAATGATTTTCAGCAACCACCATTTGGGCCACACCCTGGGCTACAACAAGGCCGAATTGCAGCAAATGGGCGAGTACTTCTGGGAAATCCTGCTGCACCCGGACGACGCCGAGCATTACCACGACTTGCGCCAGCAGCAACGCGAAGTCGGCTACACCACCCAACTGCAATGCCAACTGCGCTTTCGTCACCGCGATAACCAATGGCGGCGCTTCGATATCCGCGAGCAAGCCCTGGCCCGCGACAAGACCGCGGCGGTCACGCGGATCATCGGCGTGGCCAAAGACATTACCGACCAGATCGAAGCCAGCGAATCCCTGCGTGACAGCGAGCAGCGCTACCGCATGCTGGCCGAAAGCATCAGCGACGTGATCTGCTCCACCGACAGCCAGCTGGCCCTCAACTACATCAGCCCGTCGGTCAACGCCGTGCTGGGTTATGACGTGGATTGGGTGTTCAAGAATGGCTGGCAGTCGATCATTGCCAACCCGCAACAACTGACCGGCATTTACAGCCTGGTGGAACAGGTCAGCCGTTCGCTGGGCGACGTTGCGGCGTTGAATAAACTGCGCGATGACGTGCAAACCCAGCTGTTCTTGTTCGACTGCCTGCGCGCCGATGGGCGCAAGGTGCCGATCGAGCTGCGCCTGGTGCTGGTGTGGGACGAACACGGCGCGTTTGAAGGCATCCTCGGTGTAGGCCGCGATATCAGCCAGCAACGCCGCGCCGAGAAAGACCTGCGCATGGCGGCCACGGTGTTCGAACACTCAACCTCAGCGATCCTGATCACCGACCCGGCCGGTTACATCGTGCAGGCCAACGAGGCGTTCAGCCGCGTCAGCGGCTATGCCGTGGCGGATGTGCTCGACCAGTTGCCGAACATGCTCACCGTCGACGAACAGCAGGAAGCCCACCTGCGTTATGTGCTCAAGCAACTGCACCAGCACAGCACCTGGGAAGGTGAAGTGTGGCTCAAGCGGCGCAATGGCGAACATTACCCGGCGTGGGTCGGCATTACAGCCGTGTTCGATGACGAAGGCGACCTGGCCAGCTACGTGTGTTTCTTCAGCGACATCAGCGAGCGCAAGGCCAGCGAACAGCGCATCCACCGCCTGGCGTATTACGACGCCCTGACCCACCTGCCCAACCGCACGCTATTCCAGGACCGCTTGCACACCGCACTGCAGTCGGCCGAGCGGCAGAAGTCGTGGGTGGTGCTGATGTTCCTCGACCTCGACCGCTTCAAGCCGATCAACGATTCCCTGGGCCACGCCGCCGGCGACCGCATGCTCAAGGAAATGGCCACGCGCCTGCTCGGTTGCGTGGCCGAAGACGACACCGTGGCGCGCATGGGCGGCGACGAGTTCACCTTGCTCCTGCAACCGCGGGCCAGCCGCGAGATGGCGCTGAACCGCGCAATCACCGTGGCCGAGCAGATTCTGGCGAGCCTGGTGAAGCCGTTTGTGCTGGAGGGCCGCGAGTTCTTCGTGACCGCCAGTATCGGCATCGCTTTAAGCCCGCAGGACGGCAACGAGCTGAGCCAGCTGATGAAAAACGCCGACACCGCGATGTACCACGCCAAGGAGCGCGGCAAGAACAACTTCCAGTTCTACCAGGCCGACATGAACGCCAGTGCGCTTGAGCGTCTGGAACTGGAAAGCGACCTGCGCCACGCGCTGGATCAGAACGAATTCGTGCTGTATTACCAACCGCAGTTCAGCGGCGATGGCAAACGTTTGACCGGCGCCGAAGCCCTGCTGCGCTGGCGCCACCCACGCCGTGGGCTGGTGCCGCCGGGTGACTTTATTCCGGTGCTGGAAGAGTTGGGGCTGGTGGTGGACGTGGGCGATTGGGTGCTGGCCGAAGCCTGCCGCCAGCTCAAGACCTGGCACCAGAACAAGGTGCGCGTGCCGAAAGTCTCGGTGAACATCTCGGCGCGGCAATTCTCGGATGGCCAGCTAGGCGAGCGCATCGCCACCATTCTCAGGGACACGGGCCTGCCGCCGGCGTGCCTGGAGTTGGAGCTGACCGAAAGTATCCTCATGCGCGAAGTCAACGAAGCCATGCAGATCCTCGCCAGCCTGAAAAACCTCGGCCTGAGCATCGCGGTGGACGACTTCGGCACGGGTTATTCGTCGCTGAACTACCTCAAGCAATTCCCCATCGACGTGTTGAAGATCGACCGCACCTTTGTCGATGGCCTGCCGTCCGGTGAGCAGGACGCGCAGATCGCCCGGGCGATTATCGCCATGGCCCACAGCCTCAACCTGGCGGTGATCGCCGAGGGTGTGGAAACCCATGAGCAGCTGGATTTCCTGCGGGAGCATGGTTGCGATGAGGTGCAGGGTTATCTGTTTGGGCGGCCGATGCCGGCGAACCGGTTTGAGGCGCAGTTCAGTAACGAGGCGCTTTTTCTGTTCGACTGAAACCTTGCAGGGGTGCTGATGGCCCCATCGCGGGCAAGCCCGCCAGGCAGTACAGGCACCGCCTATCCCCAGATGAGCCCCACTTGTCCGCGACATGATGTCCTTTCATATGCCATCTAAAACCCATTGGGTTAGAATGCCCTCCTTTTCTGCCCCCGATCCTTGAGGACCGCCATGTTCAGCCGTGATTTGACTATTGCCAAGTACGACGCCGATCTCTTCGCCGCCATGGAGCAAGAAGCCGTGCGCCAGGAAGAGCACATTGAGCTGATCGCTTCGGAAAACTACACCAGCCCTGCGGTGATGGAGGCTCAAGGTTCGGTTCTGACCAACAAGTACGCCGAAGGCTACCCAGGCAAGCGCTACTACGGCGGTTGCGAGTACGTCGACGTGGTTGAGCAGTTGGCCATCGACCGTGCCAAGGAACTGTTCGGCGCCGATTACGCCAACGTCCAGCCACACGCCGGCTCCCAAGCCAACAGCGCCGTGTACCTGGCCCTGCTGCAAGGCGGCGACACCATCCTGGGCATGAGCCTGGCCCACGGCGGTCACCTGACCCACGGCGCCAGCGTTTCCTCCTCCGGCAAGCTGTACAACGCCGTTCAATACGGTATCGACGCCAACGGCCTGATCGACTACGACGAAGTCGAGCGCCTGGCAGTTGAGCACAAGCCAAAAATGATCGTGGCCGGTTTCTCTGCCTACTCGCAGATCCTGGATTTCCCACGCTTTCGCGAGATCGCTGACAAAGTCGGCGCGTACCTGTTCGTGGACATGGCTCACGTGGCCGGTCTGGTCGCCGCTGGCGTCTACCCGAACCCGGTGCCTTACGCTGACGTGGTCACCACCACGACTCACAAAACCCTGCGCGGCCCACGTGGCGGCCTGATCCTGGCGCGCGCCAACGCCGAGATCGAGAAGAAGCTGAACTCCGCTGTATTCCCAGGCGCCCAAGGCGGCCCGCTGGAGCACGTGATCGCGGCTAAAGCGATCTGCTTCAAAGAAGCCCTGCAGCCTGAGTTCAAGACTTACCAGCAACAAGTGGTGAGGAACGCCAAGGCCATGGCCGGTGTGTTCATCGAACGCGGCTACGACGTGGTGTCCGGCGGTACTGAAAACCACCTGTTCCTGCTGTCGCTGATCAAGCAGGACATTTCCGGTAAAGATGCTGACGCTGCCCTGGGCAAAGCCTTCATCACCGTGAACAAAAACTCCGTGCCGAACGACCCTCGTTCGCCGTTCGTCACCTCCGGCCTGCGCTTCGGTACTCCGGCTGTGACCACGCGTGGCTTCAAGGAAGCAGAGTGCAAGGAACTGGCCGGCTGGATCTGCGACATCCTGGCGGACCTGAACAACGAAGCCGTGATCGACGCGGTACGTGAGAAGGTCAAGGCCATCTGCAAAAAGCTGCCGGTATACGGCGCTTGATTGCAGTTGCTTGAACAAAAAGCCCGGCTTTAGAGCCGGGCTTTTTTATGCCTGAAATCACTGCGTTCCCAACTTGAAATGCACTTCCATGTGGGAGCTGGCTTGCCTGCGATGGCGGTGTATCAGTCACAGCTGTATCAGCTGAAAAACCGCTATCGCAGGCAAGCCAGCTCCCACAGTTTGATCGCATTTCAAATCAGGATTGGTAGACCTTCGCAAAGCCCTCGCGAATTTTGTCTTCTGGCAGTTCGTCAGCAATAAACACAATCACACTTTCGCGCGCCTCGCCCTCGGCCCATTCGGTGTCCCAATCGAACCCGTAAAGCTTGAGCACGCCCTGGAACACCATGCGCCGGTCTTCACCGGCAATGTTCAGCACGCCTTTGTAGCGCAGCAGTTGCTTGCCGTGGTCTTCCAACAGCTCGTTCATGAACGCGCTGAGGCGGTCGATATCCAGCGGCTGGTCAGTGCGTAATACCAAGCTGGAAATGCGGTCGATAGACGGCGCAGCGCTGACCGGGCGCAGGCTCATGCCGGCGTTGAGGTTAAAGCCGCGCACATCAAGCAATTCGGCCAGGTCGATGGCGCCGTGGTCGACCACCCGAATCGGCGCGCGGCGGTTGATGCGGGTCAGGCGCTGGCTGAGGGCATCGAAGGTCGCTTCGTCCACCAGGTCGCGCTTGCTCACCAGCAGGCGGTCGGCGAAACCAATCTGGGCCTGGGCGATGGTTTGGGTCAGGTGATGTTCGGCATGGGCCGCGTCCACCAAGGTAATGATGCCATCGAGGATGTAGCGCTCGCGCAGTTCTTCGTCGATGAAAAAGGTCTGGGCCACGGGCGCAGGATCGGCCAAGCCGGTGCACTCGATCACCAGGCGGTCGAAGGCGATCTCGCCGCTGTCCAGGCGCTCAAGCAGCAGGTACAGAGCTTTGGTCAGGTCGGTGTGGATGGTGCAACACACGCAGCCGTTGGACAGGGTCATGACCTGCACCGGCTCGGCGCCTAACAGCTGGGTGTCGATACCGGCGTCACTGAATTCGTTTTCGATCACGGCGATTTTCAGGCCGTGTTCGGCTTTGAGCAGGTGGCGCAGCAAGGTGGTTTTGCCGGCGCCGAGGAAGCCGCTGAGGATGGTGACGGGGATGGGAGAGGACAAAATATTCTCCTTGAAGAAACACAGAAACAAATGTGGGAGCAGACCTATGTGGGGGCTGGCTTGCCTGCGATGCAGACACCTCGGTCTTCCAGTTAGACCGAGCTGATGCTATCGCAGGCAAGCCAGCTCCCACACAAGCCCGCTCCCACAGGGGATCACCACACGCCCAACTTATCGGGCTAGCAGCACTTAGGCCCACCCTTGCCACCGTAACGGGCTTCCTGGCGTTCCCGGAAGAACGCCTTGTAGTCCATCATCGGTTTGTCCGGGTGTTTGGTCTGCATATGCTCGACGTACGTATCGTAGTCGGGCATGCCGACCATCAGGCGTGCGGCCTGACCGAGGTATTTACCGAGGCGACTGATGTCATTGAACATGGTTGCAACCCTCGATTAAGCGTCCGGTACGGCCTGGAACGGGGATTCTTTATCCGTACGTTCTTTGTTACCCCAGGCGGCCACGCCGACTTTGATCGCATAGAACAGGATGCTGAAGACCACGAACAGGAACAGTACCGTCAATGTCGCGTTCGTGTAGGCGTTCCAGATCACATGCTGCATCTGGTCGATGCTCTTCGCCGGGGCAAGTATCTGCCCGTTGGCCAACGCATCGCTGTACTTCTTGGCCAGCGACAGGAAGCCAATCGCCGGGTTCGCATCGAACAGCTTGATGAAGCCTGCGGTCACGGTGCAGATCAGCAACCAGACCGCCGGCAGCATGGTCACCCAGATGTAGCGCTGGCGTTTCATTTTTATCAGCACAACCGTGGCGAGCATCAGCGCGATACCGGCCAGCATCTGGTTGGAGATACCGAACAGCGGCCACAAGGTGTTGATGCCGCCCAATGGGTCGATCACGCCTTGGTACAGCAAGTAGCCCCACATCGCCACGCAGCCTGCGGTGGCGATCAGGTTGGCGGTCCAGGACTCGGTTCGCTTGAGCGCCGGAACGAAGGAGCCGAGCAGATCCTGGAGCATGAAGCGACCGGCGCGGGTGCCGGCGTCCACTGCAGTCAGGATGAACAGCGCTTCGAACAGGATCGCAAAGTGGTACCAGAACGCCATGGTGTTTTCACCCGGCAGCACACTGTGCAGGATCTGCGCGATACCAACCGCCAGGGTCGGCGCACCGCCGGCACGGGCCAGGATCGTGGTTTCACCAATATCGTTAGCCACCGCTTGCAGCGCTTCAGGGGTGATTGCGAAACCCCAACTGCTGACGGTTTGCGCAACGGTCACCACGTCCGAACCTACCACGGCAGCCGGGCTGTTCATGGCGAAGTACACGCCTGGCTCGATCACCGAAGCGGCAACCATGGCCATGATGGCCACGAACGACTCCATCAACATGCCGCCATACCCGATGTAGCGCGAGTGGGCTTCATTGGCCAACAGCTTGGGCGTGGTGCCCGAGGAAATCAGTGCGTGGAAACCCGATACCGCGCCACAGGCGATGGTGATGAACAGGAACGGGAACAGACCGCCCTTCCACACTGGGCCAGTGCCATCGATAAACTGAGTCAATGCTGGCATTTTCAGGTCGGGCATGGTGACCAGGATGCCGATTGCCAGGGCAATGATGGTGCCGATCTTCAGGAACGTAGACAGGTAGTCACGCGGGGCGAGGATGAGCCACACCGGCAATACCGCAGCCACGAAGCCGTAACCGACCAGCATCCAAGTGATCTGGATCCCGGTGAAGGTGAACGCTTTTGCCCACACTGGATCAGCGGCAATCTGCCCGCCCAGCCAGATCGAACCCAGCAGCAACAACACACCAATAATCGAGATTTCACCGATGCGGCCCGGGCGGATGTAGCGCATGTAGACGCCCATGAACATCGCGATCGGGATGGTCGCCATCACCGTGAAGATGCCCCACGGGCTTTCGGCCAGGGCCTTGACCACGATCAGCGACAGCACCGCGAGGATGATGATCATGATCAGGAAGCAGCCAAACAGCGCGATGGTCCCGGGAATGCGGCCCATTTCTTCGCGGACCATGTCCCCGAGGGAGCGGCCGTTGCGACGGGTGGACAGGAACAGGATCATGAAATCCTGCACCGCGCCCGCCAACACCACCCCGGCAATCAGCCACAGGGTGCCGGGCAGGTAGCCCATTTGCGCCGCCAGTACCGGGCCGACCAGCGGACCTGCACCGGCAATCGCCGCAAAGTGGTGACCAAAAAGGATGTGTTTGTTGGTCGGCACATAGTCCAGACCGTCATTGTTGAGCACTGCGGGGGTGGCCCGTCGTGGATCGAGCTGCATCACGTTGTTAGCGATGAACAGACTGTAGTAACGGTACGCAACCAGGTAGATGGCCACAGCAGCGACCACAATCCACAAGGCGTTGATCGCCTCGCCGCGGCGCAAGGCCACTACGCCCAGGGCGCACGCTCCTACGATTGCCAGCACCAGCCAGGGTAAGTGGCGTAGCAGGCTATTATTATTTTTCATTTTTATATTCCAGCCAGGGTGGACAGAAAGGACAGCCAGCCCGAGTTTAGCGCTACTGGCCTTAAAGGCCACCCCCCTACGTTGGTCTAGAGCCTTGCAAGCGTAAAAAAAGCAGAAATAAAGGCCCGTTGATGGCACGCGGCTACAATCCTTCTACCCACAGAGGATTTGAGCATGAGCGAACAGCCGTCTGATCGACGCCGTTTTCGGCGTATCGCCTTCGATGCACGAACGACCATTGCGCAAAACGGCTGGAATTGGCCGGTGCAATTGGTGGATTTATCGCTCAAAGGCTTGTTGGTGCAACGGCCGGATGACTGGCAGGGCAATCGCGCAGAGTCGTTCGACGTGGATATCCGCCTGGACCCACAGGCGCATATAAAGATGAAGGGGACGCTGGCCCATGACGACCATGGGCAGTTGGGTTTTGTGTGCGAGTACATCGACCTGGAGTCGATCAGCCATTTGCGGCGGTTGATCGAGTTGAACCTCGGCGATCAGGAAGAACTTGAACGGGAACTCGGCGCGCTGCTGCAGGTGTGACGATTCAGGGAAACGCCGTACGCGCAGGGAATTCGTTTTCCGCGTCCCAGTAGCCCGCCTTCTGGCTCGACGTGGCCTGCCATTGCCCGTCGACAAAACGGTAGGTTTCAAAGCGCGTGGCGAAATCATCATCGCCGTCACCGTCCATAAATGAAGAGACTTGCAACAATTCATCTGCGCCACCCTCGGCGGGTGTTGCAATCTGCCACGCGGCTTTGCCGGTTTGGGCCAGGGTCAATGGCTCGACCTTACCGCCGGCGCCCTTGTAATTCACCGGGTTGAGTTGCTGCTGGGTCGGCAGCAGCAGTTGCGTCGCGGGGCCGCTATAGCTGCCCATTGGCGCCGTCTGATCGATGGTCAAAAAATACACAGGTTCCGGCAGCCCTTTGATTGGGGCCTTTTCGACCTTGGCCAAGGGGTAGCCGAGATCTTTGCTCGCCAGTACCTCGCCGGACGCCGACAGCAAGCGCAGCTGGGCTTTGAGCAGCGGGTTTTCAACCAGATCACCGGGCTCGTCAAACGAGTCCTCATCCAGGCCACTGCCCCAGCTGTCTTTGTGCAACTGGGCGCTGATGCGTTGGTCTTCCAGCACCTGCAACACGCTGCCGTACTGCGTCGCCAATTTCTGCGCCGATCGGTAACCGATCGGCAGCTTGGCCGACTCGGCCAAGGCGATCCCCGGCAATCCCGCCAAGGCCATGAACAGGGCAATGGCTGCCCAGCGATTGGCGTTATGCATTGCACTCATCCCTGACTGATCCATAAATTATTCGAAAAGTGCATCCAACGCCTGTTCCAGGCGCGTCACGCCAATCACCTTCAACCCCGCCGGCATTTCCTTCGGCGCATTGCCCTTGGGCACAATCGCGCGTTTGAAGCCGTGCTTGGCGGCTTCCTTCAAGCGCTCCTGACCACTGGGCACCGGGCGCACTTCGCCTGACAGGCCAACTTCGCCGAACACCAACAGGTCGTGGGGCAGCGGTTTATTGCGCAAGCTGGACATCACCGCCGCCATCAGCGCCAAGTCAGACGCGGTTTCCAGCACCTTGACCCCGCCGACCACGTTGAGGAACACGTCCTGGTCGTGGGTAGGAATGCCACCGTGACGGTGCAGCACGGCAAGCAGCATCGCCAGGCGGTTCTGGTCCAGGCCGAGGGTGACCCGGCGCGGGTTGGCTAAGTGACTGTCATCCACCAACGCCTGCACTTCCACCAGCATTGGCCGGGTGCCTTCCCACGTTGCCATCACCACACTGCCTGGGACTTCTTCCTGGGCGCGCGTCAGAAAGATCGCGGACGGGTTGGAGACTTCTTTCAGCCCGCGGTCGGTCATGGCGAACACACCCAGTTCGTTGACCGCGCCGAAGCGGTTCTTCACCGCCCGCAGCAAGCGCAGTCGGCCATCGGATTCGCCTTCGAAATACAGCACGGTGTCGACCATGTGCTCGAGCACCCGTGGCCCGGCCAGCGCGCCCTCTTTGGTCACGTGGCCGACCAGAAAGATCGCCGTGCCACTCTGCTTGGCATACCGCACCAGCAACGCCGCACTTTCACGCACCTGGGACACGCCGCCCGGTGCCGATTGCAATTGCTCGGTGAAAATCGTCTGGATCGAGTCGATCACCATGACCTTGGGCTTTTCGATGCGCGCCGTGGCGATGATGCTTTCGATGCAGGTTTCGGTCATCACCCGCAGTTGGTCCTGGGGCAAGCCCAGGCGGCGGGCGCGCATTGCCACTTGCTGCTGGGATTCTTCGCCAGTGACGTACAGCGCCGGCATGCGGCTGGCAATGCTGCATAGGGTTTGCAGCAGGATGGTCGATTTACCGATGCCCGGGTCACCGCCGATCAGCACCACCGAGCCGTCCACCAGGCCGCCGCCGAGCACGCGGTCCAGCTCACCGGACGCGGTGGAGAAACGCGGGATTTCTTCGACGCTGACTTCGGCCAGGGTCTTGATCTGCGCCTGTTGCCCGGTCCAGCCGGCGCGGCCGGTGGGGGCCGAAGCGCCGCCGCTTTCGATCATGGTTTCAGTCAGGGTGTTCCATGCGCCGCACTCGGTGCATTGGCCGGCCCACTTGGGAAAGGTCGCGCCGCACTCGGTGCAGCCGTACATGCGCTTGGCCTTTGCCATTTGAGAACCTCCAACCGAAAAACCGCGATGATAGCTCAGCGCGGTGCCGGGGTCCGAATTTCACCACTGGCTAATCGTGAAGCGCTGTTGCCGATCGGGTCTTCGGCATTGAGGTCGGCGCCTTTGGCTTTGAGTTCATCGAGCAGTTCGACACGTTTGAACAGCCCGGCGTACATGGCCGCCGTCTGCCCGGCGCCGTTGCGCTGGTCGGGGTTGCAGTCAGTGGCGAGCAGGCGCTGGGCAATTTTCAGTTCGCCCTTGAAGATCGCGCCCATCAGCGCGGTGTTGCCGCGTTTGTCCTGCACACAGGCGTCGGCGCCCGCGTTGAGCAAGCGTTCTACAAAGGAGCCCTGGCCGTGGTAGGCGGCGAGGATCAGCGCGGTGTAGCCCTTCTCGTCCTGGGTGTTGAGGCTGTAGCCGGACTCGATGAAGGTGTTGAGCATGTCGATATCGCCACGGCGGGCGGCGTCGAAATAGTAGTCCTGCAACTGCGCCTTGAGCGCGACGGGGTCGGGCGACTCGGCACGGGCGACAAAGGCCAGCATCGCCATCAGTAAACCAATCGAAATACGCATGGGGTGTCTCCTGCCAGGGGTCGACGCCCGTGCAAGGGCGCCGACCGGAACCAACGTCAGTCAGTCAGTTTGTCTGCCAGCGCTTTCACGCGCGCCAAATCACCCTTGGCGACCTTGGTCACGCCGGTGCCGTACTCCGGGTCCGCCTTGTAGAGGAACGACAGGATGATGTGCTTGCTCTCGTCATCGGTGGTGGCCAGCGAGCCGCCGAAGTTGTCGATCAGGTCCTGGCGCTCTTTCTTGCTGTAAGAGCGGTACAAGTCACCGGCCTGCTTGAAGTTCTGCTCACGCTGGATCTTCGCCTGCTGGGTGCTGCCCGACAGTACCGACTGGCTGTAACGCGCAGTTTGTGGCTCTTCGCGTGGCAACAGGCGGCTTGGCTGGTAGTTCACGCCGGTGCTGGTTTTGCCGAAGTTCATCGCGCCATCCTGGTTACCGTTGTTGACGGTCACACGGGGTGCGTTGATCGGCAATTGCAGGGCATTCGCCCCCAGGCGATACATCTGCGTGTCGGCGTAGGAGAACACCCGGCCTTGCAGCAGGCGGTCTTCCGACGGCTCGATGCCCGGCACTAGGTTGGCCGGGGCCATGGCCACTTGTTCGGTTTCCTGGAAGACATTCGCCGGGTTGCGGTTCAGCACCATCTGCCCGACTTTACGCTCCGGCACGTTCGGCCAGATTTTGGTGGCGTCCAACGGGTCGAAATCGAACTTGGCCAAGTCTTCAGGCTTGAGCACTTGAGTCTGGGGAAGTCGCCCTTGTTGATGTGGGTAACCAAGTCATTGGTCATGTGGCTGTAGTCACGCCCTTGCACTTCGGTGACTTGCTTGGGGTCGAGGTTCTTGATGCCTTGCAGGCTCTTCCAGTGGAACTTGACGTAGTGCACTTCGCCCTTGGCGTTGATCAACTTGTAAGCGTGCACGCCGTTGCCGTCCATTTTCCGGTAACTGGCCGGCGTGCCGGAGTCGGAGTACAACTCGGTCAGCGTACGAGTGGACTCAGGGACATGGGAGAAGAAGTCGAAACGACGGGAGTCGTCGTCCAGGTTGGTGCGCGGGTCAGGCTTGAACGCGTGAACCATGTCCGGAAACTTGATGGAATCGCGGATAAAGAACGTCGGGAAGTTATTGCCCACTAAGTCCCAATTGCCTTCGGCGGTATAGAACTTGGTGGCAAAGCCGCGTGGGTCACGCAGGGTTTCCGGGGAATGGTTACCGTGGACAACGGCCGAGAAGCGCACGAACACTGGGGTGGCCTCGCCAGCGGCGAAGACCTTGGCCTTGGTCAGGTCACTGAGGTTGTCAGTGACGGTGAAGGTACCGTGGGCGCCGGTGCCGCGGGCGTGTACCACACGCTCGGGGATGCGTTCACGGTCGAAGCGCTGCAACTTCTGAATCAACTGCACGTCTTGCAGCAGCACCGGGCCATTGGCGCCGGCGGTTTGCGAATTCTGGTTGTCGCCAACGGCGGCGCCGTTATCGCGGGTCAGGTTGGCAGCGTGTACGGACAGCGAAAGCAGGCTGGCGCTCGCCAGTATCAGCGCATGTCGCGCGATAATCGCGCTGACCTGAGACCGCCGTTCCTCTGGTTTTTTTAGTGCACATTCAGTCGTGCTTGCCAGAGGCTAGTGACCCGCGAGTCAGAAGATAAATAGAAAAACACCACCAGGTCGATTAAGAAAATAGTGTGGTAACCCACTGAAATGGCGAGTAATCCGCGCGCGACTGGTGGCAATGTGCAAACTATTTGCGATTTAATGTGTCGATAAAAATCGACAGTGTTAACGGTTGTGTCGCGCAAGCCTTCTACGACTGACTTACACTGACCTCCACCCTTCTAATCTGTAACAAGGAATAACCTATGGGCGTGATCAGTGAGTTCAAGGCCTTCGCGGTCAAAGGCAATGTGGTCGATATGGCCGTCGGTATCATCATCGGCGCCGCCTTCGGCAAGATTGTTTCCTCGTTTGTAGGCGACGTGGTGATGCCACCCATCGGTCTGCTGATCGGCGGCGTGGACTTTGCGGACCTGGCGATAACACTCAAGGCAGCGCAGGGTGATGTGCCGGCCGTTGTCTTGGCGTATGGCAAGTTCATCCAGAGCGTGATTGATTTCGTGATTGTCGCCTTCGCCATCTTCATGGGCGTAAAAGCTATCAACCGCCTGAAGCGCGAAGAGGCTGTGGCCCCAAGCTTGCCGCCGACACCGACCAAGGAAGAACTGCTGCTGGGCGAGATCCGCGATCTGCTCAAGGCGCAGAACGACAAGCCGCTTTAACCAGCAAGGGCTTGGCAAAAAAGGCGCCTATGACAGGCGCCTTTTTTATTAGCCGCTACCAGTAATTTTCCACGGCCACTTGGCCAGGGCGACGGCTCAGGCTCAGTTGCATGTCGCGTTGCTTGAGCAGTTGGCGTGTGTCATCGACCATCTGTGGGTTGCCGCAAATCAGCACACGGGAGTGTTCTGCAGTCAGTGGTACGCCGGCAGCGCGCTCCAGTTCGCCATTCTCGATCAGCGCAGTGATTCGCCCATTCAGCGCGCCGGGGTGCTGCTCACGGGTAACGGTGGGGATGTACGTGAGCTTATGGGCGTACTCCGCCAGGTACTCACGCTCGCCCAACTCGCGGATGAGCGCCTGATACGCAAGCTCTTTGGCCTCACGGGCGCTGTACACCAGCACGATGCGCTCAAATTTCTCCCACACTTCGAAGTCCTGCAGGATCGACAGGAACGGTGCCACCCCGGTTCCGGTGCCCAACAACCACAAATCACGCCCGTCCACAAAGCGGTTCAGGGTCAGGAAGCCAGTGGCTTGGCGCTCAACCAGCAACGTATCGCCCACCTGCAGGCGGCTCAACTCACTGGTGAATTCGCCCCCCGGAACGACGATAGAGAAGAAGTCCAAGTGTTCGTCAAACGGTGAGGACACAATGGAGTAGGCCCGCCATACGGTACTGCCGTCCGCCTTTGCCACGCCCAGGCGCACGAACTGGCCCGCAGTAAACCGAAAGCCTGGGTCTCGCGTGGTACGCAGGGTAAACAGGCTGGGGGTCAGCGATTGCACGTCGAGCAAGGTCTGGCGGGTAAATTTCTCAGCACTGGCCGTCATGGGGGGCTCCGTTGAACAGGTGCCCTAGTGTCCCTCAAAGTCGTTCAGGGAAACACCGCTGGTTTGTACTGGTATGCCGCTGCCCGGGTGCTGACAGACCGTATCGAACGCGAAAGGGTCAGTGTTTCGAGGCCTTTACATCGAAGCTTGGCATAACACTTTCCAACTAATCATTTAGCTATTTCGCACCTTTCAGGCAGCTATTAGAGGGTGCAGTGCAGACAGGCGCCATCAAATTAACATCACCATCAAAACATTCAAATCAATAAGATTTTCCAACCGCTGACATCACTTATACAACATACGATTACCTGCACAACTTTAGGCAAATGAAATACGAACGACTGGCAAATTTATTTCACACTTTGCACGTAGGATTTATCCTACAATTCTTTCCGAATCACATTGGGAGTCAGGACGTCCCCAATCCGCATCACACTCATGGAGAGTTCCCGATGGTTAACTGGCGCAATACAAGACTCCCCAAACTGGAGGGTGAGAACAAAATCACCACTGTTTATGAGATGCTCATCAATCACACCTACCAACTCGGATTTGAATACTGCTCTTTCACGATGAGCTCACAACAAGCCAACAATCCAACTAAACCTATTCATTTGAATAACTATCCAAATGAATGGAACACTCTTTATAGCCAAGCGCAGTTCTTCGATGTAGACCCAGTAGTCGCCCACTGCAAACGCAGCGTAATGCCGATTGTGTGGGATGAAAAAGCCTTCAGCACCACGCCCAGCTTATGGGAGCTGGCCCAGTCATTTGGGGTGCATCTGGGCTGGACCCAATCCGTACACGACTTCCAGGGCGTGTTCAGCATGCTGACGTTGGGCCGAAGTAGCGGCGAAGTCACCCCTGATGAGCTTTACGAAAAAGCCGGCCAGGTGCTGTGGCTGTGTCACGCCATGCACGCCGTGGTGGCACAGAAATATGCCGACACGCCGAGCCTCACGCCGCCTTGCAAGCTGACCCCACGGGAAACAGAAATTCTCAGATGGTCGGCCATGGGTAAGACGGCTTCGGACATCGCCACGATCCTCTGCCTGTCAGAGCGTACCGTGGGCTTTCATATCAGCAGTTGCCTCAAGAAACTGGGGGTCAATAATAAGATCGCCGCTGTGCTCTGTGCCTCTAAAGCAGGCTTGTTTTAGCCCGCGTTGAATCACCGCATGTAATCCCGCCTAAAAAAAAGTAACATTTACGCCCAATTCTGAGTGTTGATGCAGCCCCATCGGGAGTGCCTCGCTGTTCACTCAGATGGTTGCGCCGGATGCCCGCACCCGCCCAACGCCCATCGATGACCCAGAGCCTGCCCCGCCATGCCCCTGCTTGACAGCCCCTTCGCCCAACTCGATTTGATCCGCCAGCCTGAGCAACACAATGACCCGCTGCAGGCCTTCGACGCCGCCGACGAGTACTTGCTCAGCTACTTGGCCGAGCAGCAGCCAAACGCGGCAACCCGTGTGCTGGTGCTCAATGACAGCTTTGGCGCCCTGGCGGCCAGCCTCGCAGGCCAAGTGCAGGTAACGTCCAGTGGCGACTCGTTTCTCGCAGCCCAGGGCCTTGAGAAAAACCTGGTGCGCAACGGCAAGGCGTTTGATGCGGTGGCGTTTATCCCTGCCAGCCAGGTGCCGACAGGTCCATTCGATCGCGTGCTGATCCGCGTGCCGAAAACCCTCGCCTTACTGGAAGAACAGCTGATCCGCCTGCAGGGGCACTTGGCGCCGGGAGCCGAAGTGATCGCTGGGGCGATGGTCAAGCACCTGCCACGGGCGGCAGGCGAATTGCTGGAGCGCTATATCGGCCCGATGCACGCCTCGTTGGCGGTGAAAAAAGCCCGGCTGCTGATTGCGACGGTTGCAGACCGCCCAACCGCCGTGTCGCCCTACCCGACCCGTTACACCCTGGACACTGCGGCCATCGAATTGCTCAATCACGCCAACGTGTTCTGCCGCGAAGGCCTGGACATCGGCACCCGCGCTTTCCTCCCACACCTGCCCAAAAACCTCGGCAACGCACGCGTGGCGGACCTGGGCTGCGGCAATGGCGTATTGGCGATCGCCAGTGCGCTGCAAAACCCCGATGCGCAGTACACGCTGGTGGATGAGTCTTACATGGCCGTGCAGTCAGCGGCCGAGAACTGGCAGGCGGCCCTCGGTGCACGCGATGTGCTCGTGCGCGCCGACGATGGCTTGGCCGGCCAGGCCCCCGACTCCTTGGACGTGGTGCTGTGCAACCCGCCGTTTCACCAGCAGCAAGTGGTCGGCGACTTCCTCGCCTGGCGCATGTTCCAACAAGCTCGCGAAGCTTTGGTGGTGGGCGGTGCGCTGTATATCGTCGGCAACCGCCATTTGGGCTATCACAGCAAATTGGCGCGTTTATTCCGTGGCGTCGAACAGGTCGCGGCCACGCCGAAGTTCGTGATTCTCAAAGCGCGCAAATAAAAAAACCCTGCCATTCTTGCAAAAGGCAGGGCTGAAAAGCCGGGCCGCAAGGCCCGGATTGGGATGTCAGTGAGTGGTCAAGCCGGCCGCATTCATGAACATGCGCATCAGGCTGGCCACGACAAACAGGGCCAGCACGCTGCCGGTCCAGATCATCGCCAGCCACCCAAGGCGCCGCCACAACGGCTGTTTCTCGGCCTGTTCGATCTCGTGCAACGACGGTTTGCCGGACATGAAACAACCCTCCTAGTGATAACCGTCTTCGTGGGTGACCTTGCCGCGGAACACGTAGTAGCTCCAGAAGGTGTAGCCCAGGATGAACGGGATGATGAACAAGGTACCCACCAGCATGAAGCCCTGGCTTTGCGGCGGCGCAGCGGCGTCCCAGATGGAAACCGACGGCGGGATGATGTTCGGCCACAGGCTGATGCCCAGGCCGCTGTAGCCGAGGAAGATCAGTACCAACGTCAGCAGGAACGGCGTGTAGTGCGCATTACGCGCCACCGCACGGATCAAACCGTACATGGTCACCAGCACCAGGATCGGCACCGGCAGGAACCAGAACAGGTTTGGCAGGGTGAACCAGCGCGAAGCGATTTCCGGGTGCGCCAGCGGCGTCCACAGGCTGACGATACCGATCACCGCCAACACCACGAAGGCCAACGGCCGCGCCAGGTTATGCATCTGCTCCTGCAACTTGCCTTCGGTCTTCATGATCAGCCAGGTGCAACCGAGCAAGGCATACGCGACGACCAGCGCAACGCCGCAGAACATCGTGAACGGCGTGGCCCAGTCGAGCGAACCACCGGCAAACTGACGGTTCACCACCGGAATGCCGTCGATAAACGCCCCCAGCGCCACGCCCTGAAAGAACGTCGCCGCGATAGAGCCGCCGATAAACGCCTTGTCCCACAGGTGACGTTTATCGTCCTTGGCCTTGAAGCGAAACTCGAAGGCCACGCCCCGGAAGATCAGCCCGATCAGCATCAGGATCAACGGCAGGTACAGCGCCGACAACACCACCGAATAGGCCAGTGGGAACGCGCCGAACAACGCCGCGCCACCCAGTACCAGCCAGGTTTCGTTACCGTCCCAGACCGGGGCGACGGTGTTCATCATCACGTCACGGTCGACTTTGCCCGGAATAAACGGAAAGAGAATGCCGATACCCAGGTCGAAGCCGTCCATGACCACGTACATCATGATGCCGAAGATGATGATCACAGCCCAGATCAGCGGAAGATCAATACCCATCTCAATTCCCCTTGTGCTGGATGTGGGTGTGCTCGTCATCGCTGCCATCATCGGCGGCGGACAACGGACGCGCCGGTGTGCGTTTCTGGCCAGGCCCACCGTGGGTCGGCTCGCTGCCTTCGTGGGTCTGCGGCCCTTTGCGCACCAGGCGCATCATGTAGCCCAACCCTGCACCAAACAGCGCGAAGTACACCACCACGAACAGCACCAGGGTGATCGTCATCTGCGCCAGGCTATGCCCGGACGAAGCGTCCGCCGTGCGCATCAGCCCGTAGACCACCCACGGTTGGCGGCCGATTTCGGTGGTAAACCAACCGGCGAGAATCGCGATCAGGCCGGACGGGCCCATCCACAACGCCAGGTACAGGAACGGCCTGGACGTGTACATCTTGCCGCCACGGCGCAGCCACAGGCTGAACAAACCGGTGAAGATCATCAGGAAGCCCAGGCCCACCATGACCCGGAACGACCAGAACACAATGGTCGAGTTGGGGCGGTCTTCAGGCGGGAAATCCTTGAGCGCCGGCACCTGTTTGTCCAGGGAGTGCGTCAGGATCAGGCTGCCCAGGTACGGGATCTCAACCGCGTATTTGGTTTTCTCGGCTTTCATGTCGGGCCAGCCGAACAGGATCAGCGGCGTCGGCTCGTTGCCGATATTTTCCCAGTGGCCTTCAATCGCGGCGATTTTCGCCGGTTGGTGCTTGAGGGTGTTGAGGCCATGGAAGTCGCCGATCACCGCCTGGATAGGCGCCACGATCAGGGCCATCCACATCGCCATCGACAGCATGGTGCGGATCGCCGGGGTGTCCTTGCCACGCAGTAAATGCCAGGCCGCCGAAGAACCGACGAAGAACGCGGTGGCGACAAAGGCCGCCGTGGCCATGTGCATCAGGCGGTAGGGGAACGACGGGTTGAAGATCACCGCCAGCCAGTCGGTAGGAATCACGCGACCGTCGATGATTTCAAAGCCTTGCGGCGTCTGCATCCAGCTGTTGGAGGCAAGAATCCAAAAGGTTGAGATCAACGTGCCGACGGCCACCATCACCGTGGAAAAGAAGTGCAGCTTGCGCCCCACCTTGTTCCAGCCGAACAGCATCACCCCGAGGAAACCCGCCTCGAGGAAGAAGGCCGTGAGCACTTCGTACGTCAGCAACGGCCCGGTAACGGCGCCAGCGAAGTCCGAGAAGCGGCTCCAGTTAGTGCCGAACTGGTAGGCCATGACCAAGCCTGAGACCACACCCATGCCGAAGTTGACGGCAAAGATCTTCGACCAGAAATGGTAGAGGTCACGGTAGGTGTCGTTATGGGTCTTGAGCCACAAGCCTTCCAGCACCGCAAGGTAACTGGCCAGGCCGATGGTGATCGCCGGGAACAGGATGTGGAACGAAATGGTGAACGCGAATTGAATTCGGGCGAGATCTAGCGCCTCCAAACCGAACATAAGTCTTCCTCTGTCAGGTAATACCGGCTGCTGGCTGGGAGCCTGCACCCACTGCCCCCACGGATATGGAGTGTGGCGAATTTCAATTCGTTTCTTTTTTTAACCAACCACGCAGGGAATCTGGCCTTTCGGCCGCCAGAACAATCCCGGGGCTGGTTTTGATCTGGATCAAGCATTGCTGAAAGAGTAGTCCTATTTTCAGGATCGAACTGTGTGGTGTTTTGCCGCGTGACAGCTTGTCTCAGCTGCGCGCCCTTATTCAAAAGCTGGCAACTGTTTGTTACAACTTAATGCTAATCTCGCCATTCCCTCCGCTCCTGATCTCCATTGCCGATGCCTAGTGAACCTGCGTTGCTGTTGCGTCACCACCGCCCTTTCATCGCGTTCTGGCTGGCGCGGATCTTTACGGCCAGCGGCTTCCAGATGCTCACCGTGGCGATCGGCTGGAACCTCTACCAACTGACCGGCAATGTGCTGGACCTGGGCTTGGTCGGCCTGGTGGAATTCATACCGCGCGTGCTGTTCATGCTGCACACCGGGCATGTGGCCGACCGCTATGAGCGGCGCAAAGTCGCCGCCCTCTGCCAGACCGTACAGGCGTTGATTGCCCTGTCCCTGGCCATCGGCGGCCTGACCGGCAACGTGACCCGCGAGATGATCTTTATCCTCGCTTTCTTGCTTGGCGCCGCGCGCTCGTTTGAAATGCCCACCACCCAGGCGATGCTGCCGAGCATCGTGCCCAGCGCGCTGTTCCCACGGGCCGTGGCCTCGTCACAATCGGCGCAGCAACTGGCGACCATCGTCGCGCCAGCACTCGGCGGCTTGCTGTATGCATTTGGCAGCGTGTGGGTGTATGGCCCAACAGTGGCGCTGTACCTGATCGCCTGCGTGCTGACCCTTAATCTGCCCGCCCGCCAGACCCCGCTGAACAAAGCCAAGGCAACTATGGATTCGCTGTTGGCCGGGATTCGCTTTATCCGCAGCCGCCCGGACATTCTCGGCGCGATCTCCCTGGACCTGTTCGCCGTGCTGCTGGGCGGCGCCACCGCGTTGCTGCCGGTGTTCGCCAAGGACATCCTGCTGACCGGCGCCTGGGGCCTGGGCCTGCTGCGCTCGGCGCCGGCGGTGGGCGCTTTGCTGATGTCGTTGTGGCTGGCGCGGTTCTCGGTGGACCGCAAGGTCGGCCGCGTGATGTTCACCGCCGTGGGGGTGTTCGGCGTAGCGACCATCGCCTTCGGCCTGTCGACATCGTTCTGGTTCTCGCTGGCGGTGCTGGTAGTGCTGGGTGCAGCGGACATGATCAGCATGGTCATCCGCGCGTCGTTCGTGCAGCTGGAAACCCCGGATGAAATGCGTGGCCGCGTCAGCGCGGTAAACGGCCTATTTATCGGCGCATCCAATCAACTGGGCGAGTTCGAATCGGGCATCACTGCCCACTGGTTCGGCACCGTGCCCGCCGTGGTCATGGGTGGGATCGGCACGCTGCTGGTGACTGGGGTGTGGATAAAACTGTTCCCGACCCTGGCCAATCGCGACCGTATGCATGTGCCGGTGGAAGAGGCAAAGCAATAAGCCCCGCCACCTGGTCTGATGTTGGAATACAGTAAATGTGGGCGCTGGCTTGCCTGCGATAGCGGTGGGTCAGCACCGGATTGATGGCTGCCCCACCGCTATCGCAGGCAAGCCCGGCTCCCACATGGGTTCTTCAGTGGTTTGAAGGTGTGCGCTACAGCACCTTATCCAGGGTGATGGGAAAGTCCCGTACCCGCTTGCCGGTGGCGTGATAAATCGCGTTCGCCACCGCCGCCGCCACGCCGACTATGCCGATCTCGCCTACGCCCTTGGAACCCAAGGCGTTGACGATCGCGTCATGTTCTTCGACAAAAATCACCTCAATGTCGCCGATGTCGGCATTTACCGGGATGTGGTACTCAGCCAGGCTGTGGTTCATGTAGCGCCCCAGTTGATGGTCGATCTGGGTTTCTTCATGCAGCGCCATGCCAATCCCCCAGACCACGCCGCCGAGAATCTGGCTGCGGGCCATCTTCGGGTTGACCACGCGCCCGGCCGCAATCGCGCTGACGACTCGGCTGACCTTGATGATGCCCAGGTCTTCGTCGACCCGAACTTCCACAAACACCGCCGAGTGCGTCGCCGAGGCGTAACCCTCGCGTTGCTTGCCCGGCTCGCTGTCGACCTGCACTTGCAAGGCGTCGTCGCCGCTGTCTTTAACCAGTTGCGCCAGCGATACACGCACGTCACCGGTATGCAGTTGGCCGTCTTCAAAGCGCACCGCTTCAGCATCCTTGAATACCGGGTAAGTCTGGCGGGCGACTTTCAGCAGTTTGGCATTCAGCGCTTCACAGGCCTGCTGCACGGCGGTGCCGACCGACGACACGGTAAACGAGCCACCCTGCAACGGCGCCGTGGGCAATGACGAGTCCCCCAGCAAAAAGCTGATATCAGCCATTGGCACGCCACTGGCTTGGGCGGCAATCTGGGTCATCACCGTGTAAGTGCCGGTGCCGATATCGGTGGTGGCGCTGCTCACCGTCAATTTGCCCTCGGCGTCGATCCGCGCCTTGGCGCTGGCCTTCATCTGCAAGGCTTCCCACACGCCACCGGCCATGCCCCAGCCGATCAACTGGTTGCCGTCACGCATGCTGCGCGGCTCCGGGTTGCGCTGGCTCCAGCCGAAGCGTTCGGCGCCTTCGCTGTAACACTCGCGCAGGGCTTTGCTCGACCAGGGCTTGTCTTCGTTCTGGTTACGCTCGGCGTAGTTGATCAGGCGCAGTTGCACCGGGTCCATGCCCAGCGCACAGGCCAGTTCGTCCATGGCGCACTCCAGGCCGATCACGCCCAACGCGGCGCCTGGCGCGCGCATATCCAGCGGGGTGAACACGTCCAGCGGCACCAGGTTGTAGGTCAACTGCACGTTGTCGCAGTGGTAAAGCATGCCGCTCCATTCCACCACGTGTTCGCTGAATTCTTCGAAGCGTGAGGTCTGGCCAATCGCGGTGTGCCCCAATGCCAGCAGGCGGCCATTGGCAGCGGCGCCCATCTGCAAGCGCTGCAAAGTGCGCGGGCGGTAGCCGAAGGTGAACATCTGTTGGCGCGTCAGGGTTACGCGCACCGAACGCTTGAGCGCCAGCGCGGCCATCACTGCCAGGGGCAATTGGTACTGCGGGCGCAGGCCCGAGCCGAAGGCGCCACCAACGAACGCGGCAAAAATCCGCACCTGGCTTTTATCCAGCCCGAAGACTTTTTGCACATAGGCCTGGCAGTTCTGCGGGCCTTGGGTCTTGTCGTGGATGTGCAGGGTGCCGTCCGGCTGATACAGCACGGTGCTGGCGTGGGGTTCCATCGGGTTGTGGTGCTCAATGGGCGTGCTGTAGTGCACGTCGAGGCTGACGGCCGCAGTGGCCCACTCGGCCTGGAAGTTACCGCGTGGCTTGGGGGGCGTTTGCGGCGATGGGTACGCCTGTTCCTGCATGGCCACCAGGTCGGTTTCAAAGGCTTCGCTTGCGTACTCGATCTCGACCAGAGAACCGGCATACCGCGCCAGTTCCAGGTTGTCGGCGATCACCAAGGCCAAGGGTTGGCCACTATAAAGGACGCGGTCGTTATACAGCGGGCGGAACGGGGAACCGTCGGCCGCATCGGCGTCGGCAAAGGCATCGTCGTAGCTGGCAAGTTGGGGCCGGTTGAGGTGGTCAAGCACCCTCACCACGCCCGGCAGGGCCAGGGCTTTGGAGGCATCGATTTTTACGACACGGCCTTTGGCGATGGTGCTGGAGACCACGCTGCCATGCAGCAAGTCTTTATCTGGGAATTCACCGGCATAGCGCGCTTGGCCGGTCACCTTGAGCAGACCGTCGACGCGGTCCAGGGGTTTGCCGATAGCGGTCATGGGCGTTCTCCTGCAGTCGCGGCATCGCTCAGGGCGCGGATAATCGCGCGCCGCGCGAGTTTGATCTTGAAGCCGTTGTGTTCCAGCGGTTCGGCGTCATGCAGCAAGGCGTCGGCAGCGTTGCTGAAGGTTTCGCGGCTCACCGTCTGGCCAATCAGCGAGGCTTCCACTGCACGGTCACGCCAGGGTTTGTGCGCCACGCCGCCAAGGGCCAGGCGGGCGTCGATGATCTGGTCGCCGTCCAGTTCGAGGGCGGCCGCGACGGAGACCAAGGCGAAGGCGTAGGACGCACGGTCGCGGATTTTCAGGTAATGGCTGTGACTGGCCAACTGGTCGGCGGGCAGTTCGATGGCGGTGATCAATTCATCATCAGCCAGCAGGTTGTCGCGCTGCGGTGTGTCGCCGGGCAGTCGGTGGAAGTCGGCAAACTCGATGACCCGCGCGCCGCCACGGCCCTCTACATGCACCCGCGCCTCCAGCGCCGCCAAGGCTATGCACATGTCCGAAGGGTGCGTGGCCACGCAGTGTTCGCTGGCGCCGAGGATCGCGTGAATGCGGTTCAAGCCGGTGCGCGCCGGGCAGCCGCTGCCGGGTTCGCGCTTGTTGCAGGGCACGCTGGCGTCGTAGAAGTAGTAGCAACGGGTGCGCTGTAACAAGTTGCCGCCGGTACTGGCCATATTGCGCAGTTGCGGTGAGGCGCCGGCCAGGATTGCTTGGGACAGCAATGGGTAACGCGCCTCGATCAGCGGGTGCCAGGCCAGGTCGGCATTGCTCACTAAGGCGCCGATCATCACGCCGCCACTGGCGGTTTGTTCAACGCCTTGCAGCGGCAGGCCAGTGATATCGATCAAGTGTTCGGGGCGGCTGATGTTTTCTTTCATCAGGTCCAGCAGGTTGGTGCCACCGGCGATAAAGCGTGACGCCGCGCTGCTCAGGTGCACGGCCTCGTGCACATCGGCCGGCTTGCTGTACTGGAAGGGGTTCATTGCTCACCTCCGCGCACGCGGCAGGCGGGCAAGGCGTCTTCGATGGCATCGCGGATGTTGGTGTAGGCGCCGCAGCGGCACAGGTTGCCGCTCATCAATTCCTGGATCTGTGCGGTGTCGTGGGCACGGCCCTCATTAGCCAGGCCGACGGCGGAGCAGATCTGGCCGGGGGTGCAGTAGCCGCACTGGAAGGCGTCATGCTTGATGAAGGCCTGCTGCATCGGGTGCAACACGTCGCCGTCGGCCAGGCCTTCGATGGTGGTCAGCTCGGCGCCGTCGCACATCACCGCCAGCGTCAGGCAGGCATTCACGCGCTTACCATCGCGCAACACGGTGCACGCGCCGCATTGGCCGTGGTCGCAGCCTTTTTTGCTGCCGACCAGATCAAGCTGCTCGCGCAAAAGGTCGAGCAGGGTGGTCCAGGGCAACACATCGAGGTGGCGGTCTTGCCCGTTCAGGGTCAAGCGTATCGGGTGACTGGCGAACGACTTGGCCGCCGCGCCATTGGGGGTTGCGCTCATAAACACCTCACGGGTTGGTATCCATCCGCGGCGTTCAGGAAAGTCGCCGTCTCAAGGGGTACGACTTCCCGGGGTATTGAGCGTTCAAGGCAATTGATCAGCGGATATTGAGCAGCGTCTTCAGGGTGTTTTGCGGGCCGTTGATCGAGGCATTGCTGTATTCGAACCAGCCAGGCGCTTGGACATTCACGTCGAACACATAGATGTAGCCCATCACGGTGCCGGCGCCATTGCACACTTCGCTGATGGTGCCGACCTGGCACACCGGCGTGCGCTGCCCGTTCAACTGCGCGCCATCGAAACGGCCCATCGGGCTTTTGCCCAGGCCGACCTCCATCACTGAAACCTGGGTTGGCCCACGGTGCGTGCACATCTGGGTACTGCTCGCCCGCTCAGGGATGGTCTCAGTGCAACCGGCCGATTCAACCTTGAATACGCGCACCTCGCTCAAGGGCGGTGCAGTCGCGCCCCAAGCCGGTGCCACCAGCCCCAGGCCGATAACGGCGAACAGAGCTAGACTGCTGGCGTTGGCTTTTTTCATGCTGTTAACGACCCTGAATTAAACGTCGGCGCAGTATGCCTCAAGGCCATGCACCATCAAAACCAAGCCTATGCGCCACTGGCCGTCGGCTGCTGGTATGATGCGCCGCTTTTTCCGATCCTCTCTGAAACCACAGGCGCTTGGCGCAGTTTGTGCTTTGACTTAGAGGTCAACAAATAACGACGCAAAATAGCGTCACAGGGAGCCGGCATGCTGGAAAAGCTGTTTCAACTCAAGGCACACAACACCAATGTGCGCACCGAGATTCTCGCGGGGATCACGACCTTTCTGGCCATGGCCTACATTCTGTTCGTGAACCCGAGCATCCTCGGCGAGACCGGCATGGACAAGGGCGCGGTGTTTGTCGCGACGTGCCTGGCGGCCGCCATCGGTTCGACCGTGATGGGCCTGATCGCCAACTACCCGATCGCGCTGGCACCGGGCATGGGCCTCAACGCCTTCTTTACCTACACCGTGGTGCTGCACATGGGCCACACCTGGCAAGTGGCGCTGGGCGCGGTGTTCATTTCGGCGGTGTTGTTCTTCCTGCTGTCGATCTTCCGCATCCGTGAGTGGATCATCAACAGCATCCCCTTGCCCCTGCGCTCGGCGATTGCCGCCGGTATCGGCCTGTTCCTGGCGCTGATCGCCCTGCACAACGCCGGGATCGTGGTCGGCAACCCGAACACGCTGGTGGGCCTGGGCGACCTGAAGAAGCCGGCGCCTATCCTGGCCACGCTGGGCTTTATGCTCATTGTTGCGCTGGAAGCCCTGGCCGTTCGCGGCGCAGTGCTGATCGGCATTCTGGCGGTGACCATTGTCTCGATCCTGTTGAATGTCACCCCGTTCGGCGGCGTGATCTCGATGCCACCGTCCCTGGCCCCGACCTTCCTGCAGTTGGACATCAAAGGCGCGCTGGATATCGGCCTGGTCAGCGTGATCTTCGCCTTTCTGTTCGTTGACCTGTTCGACAACTCCGGCACCCTGATCGGCGTCGCCAAGCGCGCCGGCCTGATGGGCAAAGACGGTCACATGCCAAAAATGGGCCGTGCCCTGATCGCCGACAGCACCGCGGCCATGGCCGGTTCCCTGCTGGGCACCTCGACCACCACCAGCTACATCGAGTCCGCTGCGGGTGTGAGCGCCGGTGGCCGTACCGGTTTAACCGCCATCGTGGTCGCTATCCTGTTCCTGCTGGCGCTGTTCTTCTCGCCACTGGCGGCCAGCGTTCCGGCCTTCGCCACCGCGCCAGCCTTGCTGTTCGTCGCCGTGCTGATGACCTCCGGCTTGGCCGAAATCGACTGGGACGACATTACTGTTGCAGCGCCGGTGGTGATCACCGCCCTGGCAATGCCCTTCACTTATTCCATCGCCAACGGCATCGCCTTCGGTTTCATCGCCTGGACCGCCATCAAGCTGCTTTCGGGCCGCTACCGTGAGCTGAACCCGGCACTGGTGATCCTGTCGATTCTGTTTGTGATCAAGCTGGGCTGGTTCAACGCATGACTTTTGACGCCGCAAGCTACACCGCTCAACTGCAAGACAAGGTCACGCGCTTGCGTGACCTGCTGGCACCGTTCGACGCACCCGAGCCACAGGTCTTCGATTCGCCGCTGCAGAACTTCCGCCTGCGGGCGGAGTTCCGCCTGTGGCGCGAAGGCGGCGAGCGCCACTACGCGATGTTTTCCCAGGACGACAAGCGCACGCCGATCCTGATCGAGGAATTCCCCATCGCCAGTGCACGCATCAACCAGTTGATGCCGCCACTCAAGGCCGCCTGGCAAGCCAGCGCCGCCCTGAGCCACAAGCTGTTCCAGGTGGAGTTCCTCACCACCTTGGCTGGCGACGCGATGATCACCCTGTGCTACCACCGCCCGCTGGACGAGCATTGGCACACGGCCGCCAACAAGCTCGCTGCCGACTTGAATGTCAGCATCATCGGCCGCTCCAAGGGCAAGCGCGATGTGATCGGCCGCGACTACGTGGTGGAAAAACTCGAGGTGGGCGGTCGTACGTTCAGCTATCGCCAACCCGAAGGCGCATTTACCCAGCCCAACGGCACGGTAAACCAGAAGATGCTCAACTGGGCATATGAAGCCTTGGGCGATCGCCCGGATGATTTGCTGGAGCTGTACTGCGGCAACGGCAACTTCACCCTGCCGCTGGCGACCCGTGTGCGCAACGTGCTGGCCACCGAGATCAGCAAGACCTCAGTGAATGCGGCCCTGAGCAACCTTGATGAGAACGCTGTGGATAACGTCACCCTGGTGCGCCTGTCTGCCGAAGAACTCACCGAGGCACTCAACGAAGTGCGCCCGTTCCGCCGCCTGCACGGCGTCGACCTGAAAAGCTACGCGTTCGGTAGCGTCTTCGTCGACCCACCGCGTGCCGGCATGGACCCGGACACCTGCGAGCTGACCCGGCGTTTCGATAACATCCTGTACATCTCCTGCAACCCGGAGACGTTGGCGGCGAACATTGCGCAACTGCATGACACGCACCAGATTACCCAGTGTGCGATGTTTGACCAGTTCCCGTGGACGCACCATATGGAATCCGGGGTGTTATTGACCCGGCGGTAATTCAACGCCCTCTTCTTCCTTCTTGCGTGGTCGACCGCCCTTCTTGCCGTTGGCTCGGGCGGCCGCCGACTTGGCAGCGCTGCTTTTGCGGCCGTTGCGCGATGCTACCAGGCTCGCCGCCAAATCCATCAACGGTTGGCTCGTGGCGATCAGGCCCGTGATCGAAACATCCAGATCCCGGGCCTCACAGCAAAGTGCCTTGCCGCCAAAACCGACTTCCAACTGCTGGAAATCCTCCAAGGAAAACCCGTCGAACTCCGGCAGGCCAGCCACCGGCAACACGATGCGGCTGCCGTCGCTGAAGCCGATGGAAATGCAGTTGTCTTCGTAACGCACATTGCTGGCGTTGGCGTACAGACGCTTCAATTTGCGCCCACGGGCTATTGCCTTGTCGACATCCGCCTCAGTGAGCGGTTTATAGGGCACAGTTTTGGCTTTTACGATTTTCATAAATTAATCCCCACGCAATCTGGCGCTCTTACCAGATTCAAAATTGTCCGTTGCTCTACGACGTCGTGCCGGGCGCTTGCGATGACATAGACACCACGTCGAATGACCAACCCTTGAACCAACTCACCAGCGTCCCAATCCCAGGAATGATTCTCCAGGCAAACCGTTTGCAGTTTCTCCCACCAAATCCTGCGTGCCCGCGCCAAGTAGTGCCGCTGCATTATTGCCTCACGTATTTCCCTCAGGACCACCGTGGGTGGCTGCCTCCGTTCAGGCTCTATATCCCACAACTCCACGTCCCCATTCAGAAAACTGAAACGAAACCGTGCATCCCATTCCTTGCCCCTGACATGCACGTGAGGCGGGCAATGCTCATCCCTGAGAAACACCGAGATTACATATCCTTTGTAAGCACCTACTTTCATCGTAACCCATCCGTTAGGTTATTTTCCGTCAAGTTACACTTTTCCCCGTGCAGCCCGACAACCGGCTTCGAAATCCCGAAGCTGTTTCACAGATTAGTAACGACGAACAACGGAATGCTTCAATTGATATTGAATCTGATTCTGCTGTTCAGCGGTTGCGAATATCGGTTCGATAATCGAACACATCCGCCGCCATCAATTGACCAAATTAACCAACCAGTACATTTTATCCGCACAACCAATAATAAGTGTGGAGATACCCCAAAATGCCGCCCATCGTGCTGGTGCTCAATGGCCCCAACCTCAACCTGCTCGGCACCCGCGAGCCCGCCATCTACGGCCATGAAACCCTGGCCGACATTGCCGCCCTGTGTGGCCGCAGCGCCGAAAAGCTCGGGCTGAAAATCGAATTCCGCCAGACCAACCACGAAGGCGAATTGCTCGACTGGATCCACGCCGCCCGCGCCCGTTGCGCCGGTATCGTGATCAACCCAGCGGCCTGGACCCACACCTCGGTCGCGATTCGCGACGCGCTGGTAGCCAGTGAAGTGCCGGTGATCGAAGTGCATTTATCCAACGTGCACGCACGTGAGGCATTCAGGCATCACTCCTTTGTGTCGCCCATCGCCAAGGCGGTGCTCGCCGGGTTCGGTAGCCACGGCTACCACCTGGCCCTGGAACACTTCAGCCACACTTTCAAGGGATGAGCCCGATGAAACCGCGCATCCTCGCCGGCCTGATCGGCTCGGGCATCCAAGCCTCCCGTACTCCCGCCCTGCATGAACAGGAAGGTGACGCTCAGGGCCTGCGTTATTTGTATCGCCTGATCGATCTGGAACCGCTGCAATTGAACATCAACGCCCTGCCCGACCTGCTGGACGCCGCCGAGATGATGCAGTTCACCGGGTTGAACATTACCTACCCGTGCAAGCAGGCCATCCTACCGTTGCTCGATGAGTTGTCCGACGAAGCCCAAGGCATTGGCGCGGTCAACACCGTGGTGTTCAAGGGCGGCAAACGCATCGGCCACAACACCGATTGCCTGGGCTTCGCCGAAGGGTTCCGGCGCAATTTGAATGACGTCCCCCGCCAGCGTGTCGTGCAAATGGGCGCAGGCGGTGCGGGGGCGGCGGTGGCCCACGCGCTGCTGGCGGAGGGCGTGGAACACTTGAGCATTTTTGACGTGGACGTGGCCCGCGCCCGTGACCTTGTGGACAACCTCGCCCAACGTTTCGGCGCCGGTCGCGCACAAGTCGGCAACCACCTGGAAAACGCTATGGCCGAGGCGGATGGGCTGGTCAACACCACGCCGATGGGCATGGCCAAGCTGCCTGGCACACCGGTGCCGCCGGCCTTGTTGCGGGCTGAGTTATGGGTGGCGGAAATCGTGTATTTCCCGCTGGAAACAGAGCTGCTGCGTAACGCCCGCGCCTTGGGTTGCCGCACGCTGGATGGCGGCAATATGGCGGTATTTCAAGCGGTGAAGGCGTTTGAGTTGTTCAGTGGGCAAGCGCCGGATGCGCAAAGAATGCTGGCGCACTTCCAGAGCATGAATACTTAACTCTAGAAAACCGATCCAAGAAATGTGGGAGCTGGCTTGGCTGCGATAGCGGTTGAGCAGTCAATATTGATCTGACTGACACAGCGTTATCACAGGCAAGCCAGCTCCCACAGGATTAGGCCTGCAGGTAACGCATCACCGACTCACAAATCATCTCCCGATGCCGCTGTTTAACCACCTCATCAGACAGCTCGATCTGAAAGATCTCACTGAACGTATGGCGATTGGACACCCGGTAAAAGCTGAAGGAGTTGATCAACAGATGCACGTCCAAAGGGTTCAACCCTTGGCGAAACAACCCCATCTCAGCCCCCCGACGCAACGTGGCGCCGAGCCCTTCGAGAATATTGCTGTTCATCGCTTTGATCGAATCCGAGCGCTTTACGTACTCGGCGTTGTTGATGTTTTCGATGCTGACGATGCGCACGAAATCCACATTCTGGTCATGGTGATCAAAGGTGAATTCCACCAGCCGACGAATCGCTTCGCGCGGCTCCAGGGCGGTAAGGTTCATGCGGGTTTCGGTGTTACGAATGTCGCCGTAGAGCTTCTCCAGCACCTCGACGTACAACTGCTCCTTGCTGCCGAAGTAGTAATAGATCATGCGTTTGGAGGTGTGGATGCGCTCGGCGATCGCATCCACGCGAGCGCCGGCCAAGCCCTGCTGGACAAACTCGACGATGGCTTCCTGGAGGATGTTTTCGCGGGTCTTTTCCGGGTTGTTCTTACGACTCTTGCGCGGTGCGTCTGACACAGCGGAGAGGTCGGGGGTCAGGGTCATGGTGCGCTCACGGCCATTTTTGTTGTGCAGGCCGCGATTATGGGCCGAGGCGCTCCCCGAAGGAAGCACCTCGCCGCGTCGTCATAACCGCGCCTGGCGCACCGCGCCACTGCGTGATTTGGCCATCGCCGCCAGGCGCACCGCCACGTTGGCCGCGCCGTACCCGGCATAGCCGTTTTTACGCTGGATGATCTCGAAGAAAAACCGCCCCTCAAATGGCTCGGTGTACACGTGAAACAACTCACCGCCCTGGGCATCACGGTCGTACAGCACGTTGTAGTACGCCAGCTCGCTGAGGAATGCGTCGTCGAAATCGAACCGAGCCGCCAGGTCGTCGTAGTAATTGAGCGGGATATCCAGCAACGGCACGCCCGCCGCTTTGGCCCGGCTGACTTCGGCAAAAATATCCGCGCAGTCGAAGGCAATGTGGTGCACGCCCGAGCCGCGATAGCTCGACAGCGCGTGGGAAATGGCGGTGTTGCGGTTCTCGGAAATATTCAGCGGCAGGCGGATCGAGCTGCAACGGCTGCGCAGCGCACGGCTTTTGACCAGGCCGTAAGGGTCGGGCAGCACCACTTCGTCATCCGCTTCGAAATCCAACAGGCTCTTGTAGAACAGCACCCAGCTGTCGAGGCTGTCGGCCGGCAGCGCCATGGCCATGTGGTCGATGCGTAGCAGCCCGCCGCTTGAGGCGTTGGCCGGTTGCAAGTTGAAGTCGGTGTCGTACAGCCCGCCTTCGCTTTGGTCTACCAGGTAAATCAGGCTGCCGTCCGGCGCACGCACGGCGGCCAGTTCCAGCTCATTGGGCCCGACCAGGCCGCGATAAGGCTGACCTTTGTAGGCCACCGCCCGCTGCAACGCCTTGGCGCTGTCCTTGACCCGAATCGCGGTGGCGCACAACGACGGCCCGTGGGCTTCGAAGAAGTTGTGGGCAAAGGAATAGGGTTCACAGTTAAGGATCAGGTTGATATCGCCCTGGCGCAACAGGCTCACGCTCTTGGAGCGGTGCTGCCCAGCCTTGACGAAACCCAGGCGCTCCAGCCATTGCGTGAGCTTGGCGCCAAGGTTTTCATCCACGGCAAACTCAAGGAATTCGATGCCGTCGTATTCGCTGGCGGCGGGCGTATCAAACAGGATGTCGACGGGGTGAGCGGGCGCTTCCTGCTTCAAGCGCTGGCGGGTTTTCTCTTCCAGGTACAACAGCGAACGCAAGCCATCGGCTGCATTCGCCCGCGTCGGTGCCGCGCGGAAGCCATCATTGAAAATTTCCAGGGACAACGGCCCGGTGTAACCACTCTGGATGATCGGCGCCAGGAACCCCGCCAGGTCGAATTCGCCCTGCCCCGGGAAGCAGCGGAAATGCCGGCTCCACTCCAGCACATCCATGGCCAGGATCGGCGCATCGGCCATTTGCACAAAGAAGATTTTGTCGCCGGGAATCTGTGCGATCCCACTTGGGTCGCCCTTGAGCGACAGCGTGTGGAAGCTGTCGAGCAACACACCCAGGCTCGGGTGGTCGATCTGACGAACCAGGTTCCACACCTGTTGCCAGGTGTTCACATGCTTGCCCCAGGCCAGCGCTTCATAGCCAATTCGCAGGCCACGGCGGCCGGCGTGTTCGGCCAACAGGCTAAGATCATCGAGCAAAATGCGCTCATCGCCGACGCAATCAGCCGAGGCGTTGCTGCACACCAGCACCAGGTCGGTGCCCAGTTCCTGCATCAGGTCAAACTTGCGCTCGGCGCGCTCCAGGTTGCGCGCCAGGCGGTCGCGGCGGCAGCCTTCAAAGTCGCGAAACGGTTGGAACAAGGTGATGGCGATGCCGAGGTCGGCGCACATTTGCCTAACTTCCCGGGGGCTGCCGTCGTAATACAGCAGATCGTTTTCGAAGATTTCCACGCCATCAAACCCGGCGGCGGCGATGGCTTCGAGTTTTTCCGGCAGGGTTCCACTCAAAGAAACGGTGGCAATGGAGCGTTGCATGGGGCGACTCCCGGCATATGAAGCTCGTCTTATTTACGGCAAATTATTCGCCGCTAAATTGTTCACAGCAATTGAAATGTACGAACCGGTTAGTTTTATGGGCGATTATCGAACAAAATGACCCCCAGTGAATTGACGAGTTTTTAACCACTGCGCACCATCGACTACGCAGCCTCATAGAAAAAAAGACCCAGAACACACCATAAAAATTTCAAAAAACGGGTACAACCTCATGCCTTCGCAAACTCCCAACGTGGCCGGGCGCCACAGCAATCCGCACGCCGGCATCGGCGACAAAATCCGCGGCGCCATGGCCGTGGGCAAGACGCGCTGGGGCATGCTGGCCTTGGTGTTCTTCGCCACCACCCTGAACTACATCGACCGCGCCGCCCTGGGCGTGATGCAACCGATCCTGGCCAAGGAAATGAGCTGGACGGCGATGGACTACGCCAACATCAACTTCTGGTTCCAGGTCGGCTACGCCATCGGCTTTGTGCTGCAAGGCCGGCTGATTGATCGAGTCGGCGTAAAGCGCGTGTTCTTCTGCGCGGTGCTGCTGTGGAGCCTGGCCACCGGCGCCCACGGCCTGGCCACGTCGGCCGTAGGCTTTATGGTGTGTCGCTTTATCCTCGGGCTGACGGAAGCCGCCAACTACCCGGCCTGCGTCAAGACCACGCGGCTGTGGTTCCCGGCCGGTGAGCGTGCAGTGGCCACCGGTATCTTCAACGCCGGCACCAATGTGGGCGCGATGATGACGCCGATGCTGCTGCCGCTGATCCTCCACGTGTGGGGCTGGCAGGCGGCGTTCCTGGGCATGGCATCGCTGGGCGGGATCTGGCTAATCTTCTGGGGCTTGAAATACTACAACCCGGAAGACCATCCCACGGTCAAACAAAGCGAACTGGAGTATCTGCAACAGGAAGTCGAACCGGAACAACCGAGCGTCCCCTTCAGCCGAATCCTACGCATGCGCGGCACCTGGGCCTTCGCCATCGCCTACTCTCTGACCGCGCCGGTGTTCTGGTTCTACCTGTACTGGCTGCCACCGTTTCTGAACCAGCAATACAACCTGGGCATTAACGTGACCCAGATGGGCATCCCACTGATCATCATTTACCTGACAGCCGACTTCGGCAGCGTGGGTGGGGGGATTCTGTCGTCGTTCCTGATCGGCCGTGGGATGAATCCGATCAAGGCGCGGCTGTTGTCGATGCTGCTGTTCGCCTGCTGCATCGTCGGCGTGATCATGGCGGCCGGTTCCAGCCAACTGTGGGTCGCGGTGTTTGCCATCTCCCTGGCCATCGGCGCACACCAGGCCTGGACCGCCAATATCTGGAGCCTGGTGATGGACTACACGCCCAAACACATGATGAGCACGGTGTTCGGTTTCGGCGGCATGTGTGCGGCCATCGGCGGCATGTTCATGACCCAGATCGTCGGCCATATCCTCACGGTCACGAACAACAATTACACCGTGCTGTTCACCCTGATCCCGGCGATGTACTTCACTGCGCTGATCTGGATGTACTTCATGGCGCCGCGCAAGATTCCTACCGTCGACCTGTGATTCAACGCCGCCGCTGCTGCCAGGCAGCGGCCAACCCGCTCATGCAGATCACCCCGATGCCGACCACCGTGGTCAAGTCGGGGGTATGGTTGAACACCAGCCAGCCCAACAACCCCGCAAACACGATCTGGCAGTAGCCGAACGGCGCCAGCAAAGCCGGCGCCGCGAAGCGGAAGGCCTGGGTCAACATCAAGTGGGCGGTCATCCCGCACGTGCCCAGCGCCAGCATCAGCACGCCATGCCACACCGTGGGCAACTGCCAGAAGAACGGCACCATCGCACTCATCACCAAGGTATTGCACAGGCCGGCGAAAAAGTTGCTGGTGGTGGGCGTGTCGTATTGGCTGAGGATGCGCGTGAGTAACTGGTAGAAGCAGAAGAACAGCGCCGAACACAGCGGCAGCAGCACCGCAGGCGTGAACAGCTCACCGCCGGGGTGGATGATGATCAGCACCCCGACAAACCCGCAGATCACCGCCAGCCATTGGCCACGCGTCACGTGTTCACCGAGCAAGGGCACCGACAGCGCCGTCACCAGGATCGGCGCCAGGAAGTTCACCGCCGTGGCTTCCGCCAACGGGATGAAATGCAGCGCCGCGGTAAAAAACAGGCTGGTGCCCAGCAGGCACAACGCCCGCACCACCTGCATGCCCGGCCGCTTGCTGCGCAGCACGCGCAAGCCTGATTGCGGCAGGAAAATGCCGGCCATCAACAGGGTGTGCACCAGGTAACGCGCCCACACCACCATCACAATCGGGTAGAACCCGGCCAAGTATTTGGACAAGGCGTCGTGGCTGGAAAAAAGGAATGTCGCCACCACAATCAGCAGAATGCCTTTGAAGGGATGGTTGACGCCGGAAAGAGGTGTGCTGACAGTCATTGAATTCTCTTGCATGGCGGGTTGAACCCAGAGCACTGAACGCGGCGGCGCTCAACCCGGTAATCTAGCAGCCGGGCCTACGTGCGCCCCAAGAGCATAACCAAACACCGTACGAACAGCGCACTAAATCAAGGGATTTGAGTCCAACGCTGCACGTTCACCCGTGCGTTGCACACTTTTTAACCAAGGCCTTGCTGCTATGAAAAAAACACTCTTTGTGCTTTCTGCCCTCGCCCTGCTCACCGCTTGTAACCAAGAGCCCAAGGAAGCGCCCAAACCCGCTCCGGCCTCGGTGCAAGCCACCCTGGTACCGGCCACCCCGCCCACCGACAAATGGGTCGGCAAGTGGATCGGTGTCGAAGGCCTGAACCTGACCATCGCCAAAGACGACAGCATCGGCCGTGGCCATTACCTTTTAACCATGCAATACGGCCTCGACGCCGACGACTCCGGCACCTTCAAGGGTGAAGCCAACGAAGACGGCATCGCCTTTACCCGCCCGGACGGCCCGCAGCAGTTGAGCGCCGGCGACGGTGAAGCCACCGGCCTGAAATGGCTGGCGGATAAAAAGGATTGCCTGATCGTCGACACCGGCGAAGGTTACTGCCGCGACTGACTAGGCGTTGCTGACACAACGTTCATCTGGCGCCCCTGCCTGCACGGCCTGACAGCAGCGATACTAGGTAACTCTCGTCTCTTGTCGGACAGCCGGGCTGGCGCCATTCAAACGCACCAACAACACTGCTCTTAGAAAAGTGAGCACAGGATCAACGAGAGGATTGCCCCATGCTATGGAAAAAAGGCCGACGCAGCGACAACGTGGTAGATGCCCGCGATGACAGTGGCGGCGGTGGTGGTGGCGGCATGCGGTTTGGCGGCGGCAAGGGCCTGAGCCTCACGGCCATCGTGCTGATCGTCGGGATTGGCTGGCTGACCGGGCAGGACCCGTTGCAGATCCTCGGCCAGTTGACCGGCCAGGTGGAGCAAGCGCCCTCGGTAAGCACGCAATCGCGCCAGGCCCCACCGGCCAACGATGAGCAGGCCGATTTTGTACGCGCGGTACTGGGCGATACCGAGGACACCTGGGGCCAGGTGTTCAAGGAAAACGGGTTGGCCTACAAGAACCCGAAACTGATTTTGTTCCGTGGCCGGGTGAATTCCGCCTGCGGTGGCGCCACCTCGGCCAGCGGCCCGTTTTACTGCCCGGCTGACCAACAAGTGTATTTGGACCTGGATTTCTTCCGGGAAATGTCGCAACGCTTCCAGGCCGCCGGCGATTTCGCCCAGGCCTACGTGATCGCCCACGAAGTCGGGCACCACGTGCAAACGCTGCTGGGCATCTCGGCCAAGATTCAAGCCGCGCGCCAACAGGGCCGGCAGATGCAAGGCGACGGCGGCCTGCTGGTGCGCCAGGAACTGCAAGCCGACTGCTTCGCCGGGGTGTGGGCCAACCGTGCGCAAAAACGCCTGAACTGGCTGGAGCCCGGCGATATTGAAGAAGCACTGAATGCTGCCAACGCCATCGGTGATGACCGTTTGCAGCAACAGGGTCAGGGCCGCGTAGTGCCGGATTCGTTTACCCACGGTACCTCGGCACAGCGGGTTCGCTGGTTCAAGACCGGCTTCGCCCAGGGCCAGATCACTCAATGCGACACGTTTACAGCGAAGAGTCTTTAGATGAATAAACGATTGGGATTGCTGTTCGGCTTGATGATTGCCTGTTCCTCCTCCACCTGGGCCGCCGAGAAAGAGCATGGCGTCAAGGTGGTCAGCCCCGATCGTTTTCACCTGGATGCCGGCGACCTCAGCCTGGGTTTGAGCCAAGACTGGAACCAGCCACTGCCCAACGTCACCCGCGCGCTGATCATCGTGCACGGCCGCCTGCGTAACGCACAGACCTACCTGCAAAGCGGCGAAGATGCAGCCGAACACGCCGGGGTTGCTGCCAATACCCTGGTGATCGCGCCGCAGTTTCTCAATGAGTCAGACATAAAGCGCAACCACCTGGGCAATCAGGTGCTGCGCTGGAATGGCAATGGCTGGATGGCCGGCGAGCCGTCCACCGGCCCAGGCCAGGTCAGTTCCTACGACGCGCTCGACCAGATCATCAAGCACCTGGGCAACCGCAAACTGTTCCCGGCGCTGAAACAAATCGTAGTCGCCGGCCACTCCGGCGGCGGCCAAGTGGTGCAGCGTTTCGCCCTCACCGGCCACGACCACCCGATGCTGCAAACCGAAGGCATCAGCCTGCGTTACGTGGTGGCCAATCCATCGTCCTACGCCTATTTCAGCCCACAGCGCCCGGTGAAATTCGACGCGGCCAGTTGCCCAGGCTTCAACGACTGGAAGTACGGCATGCAAAACCTGCCGGACTACGCCAAGGGCCAGAGTGCCCAGCAGCTTGAGCGGGCTTACGTGTCACGCGACATCACCTACCTGCTCGGCCAGCAAGACACCGACCCCAACCACCCGGCCCTGGATAAAAGCTGCGAAGCCGAAACCCAGGGCGCGTATCGGTTGATTCGTGGGCACAACTATTTTGACTACCTCAAAGCGCGCCATCCGCAACTGACCCAGAAGCTGGTGGAAGTGCCGAGGGTTGGGCATGACGGGGATGGGATGTTTACTTCGTCTGAGGGCGAGAAAGCGTTGTTCCCGAAGTAAAAATAGCTGACGAAACCGGAGCAAAATGTGGGAGAGGGCTTGCCCGCTCCCACATTGGTTTTGTGGTGTTTGGTTATCCGAAGTAAAAATAGCTGACGAAACCGGAGCAAAATGTGGGAGAGGGCTTGCCCGCTCCCACATTGGTTTTGTGGTGTTTGGTTTAAATCATCTGGCGCAGCACCGCGCAATCCGCCGCGTGCCAATCCGCCAACTCGGGCCACGGGTTCTCCGGCAAGTTAACCAATACCGTCTTGGCCCCTGCCGCCCGGCCACAATCCAGGTCAAAGCGGTAATCCCCGACCATCACCATCGCATCGGGAGAAACATCCCAAGCTTCCGCCAATTTCAACAATCCACCCGGATCCGGCTTGGGCGGCGCATCATCGCGGCCCAATACGTCTTCGATGGCAAAGCAATCCGCCAGGCCAATCGCTTCCAGGGTGATATGCGCCAACTCCCGCGCATTGCGGGTCAGGATGCCCAGGCGATAACCGCGCCCAGCCAACTCGCGCACCAACTCCACCGCACCCACAGCGGCAACCGAACCGAGCGCCAGCTCGCGCTCATGCTCAAGCAGCCAGGCATGCTTGGCCGCCGCCACCTCAGCCGGCAACGCTGCCAAATGGGTGAGAATGTCGTCCTCGGGTGGGATCTCCAAGGCCACGCGGATCGCTGCAAAGTCATGCACGGCCACCGTGAGGGTGCCGTCCATATCAAATACCCAATGCGTTACGTCCGACAGGCTCATGCCCAATCCTTGCGATGGCGAATCAACCCTTCCTGGGTCACCGACGCCACCAGTTGCCCGGCGCGGTTGTACACGCTGCCGCGCGAGAAACCGCGCGAGTTACCAGCCCACGGGCTGTCCATGGCGTACAGCAACCAGTCGTCGGCGCGCAGGTCGGCGTGGAACCACAGCGCGTGGTCGAGGCTGGCGACCTGCATGTCTTTCTGCCACACGGTCTTGCCATGGGGCAGCAGCGAGGTGGTCAACAAGCCGAAGTCCGAGGCGTAGGCCAGCAGGTATTTATGCAGCGCCGGTGAGTCAGCCAGGGCGCCGTCGGCACGAAACCACACGTACTTCACCGGGTCGGACGGCTGCGGGTTGTACGGGTCTTTCTCGGTGACCGGGCGCACTTCGATCGGCTTGGGGCACAGCAGTTTTTCACGCATGTGCTCCGGGATCAGGTGCGCACGCTGCTTGGTCAGCTCCAGCTCCGACGGCAGGTTTTCCGGGCCGACCACCACGGGCATGGTGGTCTGGTGCTCAAAGCCTTGTTCGTCGTACTGGAACGAGGTGGTGCAGGTAAAAATCGGGTTGCCCTTCTGGATCGCCGTGACGCGGCGCGTGCTGAAACTGCCGCCATCGCGCACGCGGTCCACCGAATACACCACCGGCAACGAAGCGTCGCCCGGACGTAGGAAATAGCCATGCAGGGAGTGAACATGCCGCGCTGCTTCTACGGTCTGGCTGGCGGCCGACAGCGACTGGCCGAGCACCTGGCCGCCGAACAGTTGGCGAAAACCCAGGTCCTGGCTGCGGCCGCGAAAGAGGTTTTCCTCGATCGGCTCCAGGGTCAGCAAGTCCACCAGATCTTCCAATACTTGGCTCATAGAGCAACTCCTACAACAATCGATAGGGCATTCCGGGCTGCTTATCCGTGCAGCGTGTCCAACCATTGGGCGCGGGTGATGCGGTACAAAACATGATGGCGCAGCGGGTCATCGGCTGCGACCTTGGGGTGTTCAAAATCTGCCTGCGGATCGTAATGCATACCGATGGCCTGCATGACTTTTTGTGATGGCAGATTGGTTTCGGTGGTAAAGGCGAGGATCTCATCCAATTGCAACCGGTCGAAACCACAGCGCAGCGCAGTCCAGGCCGCTTCACTGGCGTAACCCAGGCCCCAATGCTCGCGGGCCAGGCGCCAGCCAATTTCTACCGCCGGGGTAAAGTCTGCTTCAAAGCTCACATTCAGCAGCCCGGTCAGGCCAATAAATTCGCCGGTGTCCTTGCGCTGCAAGGCCCACAGGCCAAAGCCGTATTCGGCGAAATGCCCGCGAATCCGGCCGATCAGCGCGGCGCTTTCCAGGTGGTTGAGCTTGGCCGGGAAATAACGCATCACCTGCGGGTCGGCGCACATGCGTGCAAATTCCGGCAAGTCGCTGTCGCGCCATTGGCGCATCAGCAAGCGTGCGCTTTCCAATTCCAGTATCGGCTCCATGGGTCCCCTCCCTTGCCATGTGCGTGAGTGTACAGCGCTGGTAAGATCCTTCGCAGGTTCCCGTCAGAAAATCCCATGCCCTTGCCCTTGATCTACCACGATGACTACAGCCCCGAGTTCCCGGCGGACCACCGGTTCCCGATGGACAAGTTTCGCCTGTTGCGCGACCACTTGGTGGACAGCGGCCTGACCGAGGACGGCCAATTGCTGCGCCCCGAGCTGTGCCCGGCAGAGATTCTGGCCCTGGCGCATGAACCTGGGTATATCGAACGCTACATGAGCGGCGCGTTGTCCCGTGAAGACCAGCGGCGCCTCGGTCTACCCTGGAACGAGGCCCTGGCCCGGCGCACAGTGCGCGCGGTCGGCGGCTCGATACTGGCCGCCGAACAAGCGCTGGAACACGGCTTAGCCTGCCACTTGGCCGGCGGCACCCACCACGCCCACTACGACTACCCCGCCGGCTTTTGCATCTTCAATGACTTGGCGGTGATCAGCCATTACCTGCTGGCCAGCGGGCGGGTCAACCGCGTGTTGATCTTCGACTGCGACGTGCACCAGGGCGATGGCACCGCACGCATCCTCCACGACACGCCGGATGCCATCACCGTGTCGCTGCATTGCGAAAAGAACTTCCCCGCGCGCAAAGCCCAGAGCGACTGGGACATCCCGCTGCCCATGGGCATGGGCGATGCCGATTACCTTAAAGTCGTGGACGATGCGCTCAACTACCTACTGCCGCTCTACCAACCCGACCTGGTGCTGTACGACGCCGGCGTTGATGTGCATAAAGATGACGCCCTCGGTTACCTCAAGCTAACAGACGCAGGCGTCGCCGCCCGTGATGAAAGCGTGATGCGCCACTGCCTGGGTCGCGACATTCCGGTGATGGGCGTGATCGGCGGCGGTTACAGCAAAGACCGCCCTGCCCTGGCCCGCCGCCACGGCATCCTGCACCACAGCGCACAACGGGTATGGACGTCATCAGGTTGTCATTGAACTGTGCGCGTTACCCACAATGCCTGTGGAACGGCCTGTGGATAACTTGAGCGTAAGGGCCTGAAAGCGAGTAGCCATATGGCCTGTAGGAAAGTGTACGTTTTTTGATCAGGCAGCTCCGCCGTCGTCGGGTAGAATGCTCGGCCTATTCAGCGACCGTAGCCTTGCCCATGCCTCAGCACCCTGCTCATCACGTCACTATCATCGGCGGCGGCCCCGCCGGGCTGATGGCCGCTGAAGTCTTGAGCCAGGCGGGCGTGCGGGTGGAGCTGTATGACGGCATGCCGTCAGTGGGGCGCAAATTCCTGCTGGCGGGCGTGGGCGGCATGAACATTACCCACTCCGAAGCGTACCCGGCCTTTCTGTCGCGCTACGCCGAACGCGCACCGCAGATGGCGCCGTTGCTGCGCACGTTTGGCGCCGAAGCGTTGTGCGAGTGGATTCATGGTTTGGGCATTCAAACCTTTGTCGGCACCTCTGGGCGCGTCTTTCCTACCGACATGAAAGCCGCCCCGCTGCTGCGCGCCTGGCTCAAGCGCCTGCGCGATCAAGGCGTGGTTATCCACACCCGGCATCGCTGGCTGGGCTGGACAGCAGACGGCGGTTTACTTATCCACAGCCCGGACGGCGAAAAAACTGTGCACAGCGATGCCGTGTTGCTGGCGTTGGGCGGCGGCAGCTGGTCGCGTCTGGGCTCCGACGGCGCCTGGCTCAAAGTGCTGGAAGACAAAGGCGTGCCCTACACCCCACTGCAACCGAGCAATTGCGGCTTCGAGGTGTCGGCCTGGAGCGAATTGATGGTGAGCAAATTCGCCGGGGCGCCGTTGAAAAACGTCGCCATTGGCCTGGCGGATGACAAACCTCGGCTGGGGGAATGTGTGGTCACGGCCACCGGGATCGAGGGCAGTTTGATCTACGCACTGTCGGCGCCGATTCGTGAAACGATCAACCGCAACGGCTCGGCCACGGTGCATATCGACCTGCTGCCGAGCAAGCCGCTGGATAAAGTCCAGGCAGCATTGGCCAAGGCGCGTGGCTCACGCTCAATGAGCAAGCACTTGCACAGTCAGTTGGGGTTGGATGGGGTGAAGGCGGCGCTGTTGCGTGAACTGGCGCCCGCCGAGCACTTCAATGATCCGGCGCAGTTGGCGGTGGACATCAAGGCGCTGCCGCTGACACTGGTGAAGACACGGCCGATGGATGAGGCAATCAGCACGGCGGGTGGTGTGCCATTTGAGGCACTGGATGAGCGGTTGATGCTCAAGCAATTGCCCGGCGTGTTTTGTGCCGGGGAGATGCTGGATTGGGAAGCGCCGACAGGCGGGTATTTGCTGACGGGGTGTTTTGCCAGCGGGCGGGCGGCCGGGCGAAGCGTTCTAGAGTGGCTGGCCTCGACCCACTCAGCAATAGAACGCCTTTAAGGCGTTATCAACCCCGGTAAATGTTCCGCCGTTTGTTGATAACGCTCAATCCGCCCCCACTAGCTCGCCAAGCCTTCGTTAATTAACGAAAAACTTACTTCTTCTTACGTGGCCCCGTATTAAAAACAGGCACTTTACGCACCGGTTTAATCGACGGTTCCGACGGCGCCACTTCGCCACTGTCCACCCACTTACCCAAATTGCGCTTACCGCCGCCACCGGACGCCTTAGGTTTCTTCGGTTTTTTCGGCTTCTTCACCACTTGCCCACTGGCATCGGTGTCCGGCACGCGGTGCTCAGGCTCAAAGTCCGGCTCCATCTTGCGGGTCAGTGTCTGACGCGTGAGCATCTCGATGGCCGACAGCATGTTCACCTCATCGGCGCACACCAGCGAAATTGCCTCGCCGGTGTTGCCCGCGCGGCCAGTACGGCCGATACGGTGGATGTAGTCCTCAGCCACGATCGGCAAGTCAAAGTTGACCACCATCGGCAAGTCTTCAATGTCCAAACCACGGGCCGCCACGTCGGTGGCCACCAGAATCTGAACGTCGCTGGATTTGAAGCGGTCCAGTGCGCGCTGGCGGGTCGCTTGGGGTTTGTCGCCGTGGATGCCGTCGGCATTGATGCCCAGGCCCTGCAACTTATCTACCAGCGCATCCACGCCGTTACGGGTCTTGGCGAAGACCAGCACCTGCTTCCAGCGGCCTTTGCGCATCAGGTGCACAAACAGCTCCGCCTTGCGCTTCTTGTCCACCGGCACCACCCACTGCTTCACAGTGTTTGCGGCGACGTTGCGCGGGCTGACTTCGACGGTCAGCGGGTCGTTGAGCATCTGCCCGGCCAGCAGGCGGATTTCATCGGAGAAGGTCGCGGAGAACAGCAAGGTCTGGCGCTTTTTCGGCAGCATGCGGTAGATGTTCGCCAGTTCTTCCGAGAAGCCCAGGTCGAGCATGCGGTCGGCTTCGTCCAGCACCAGGGTTTGCAGCTGGTTGAGTTTCAGCGCGTTCTGGCGGAACAGGTCGATCAGGCGGCCAGGCGTGGCGACCAGAATGTCGACGCCCTTGCGCAGCTTCATCATCTGCGGGTTGATGCTCACGCCGCCGTACACGGCGTAAGTGGTCAGCGGCAGGTGTTGGGCGTATTCGGCGACGCTGGCGTGAACCTGCTCGGCCAGCTCGCGGGTCGGGCACAGGATCAGCGCACGCGCCGAGTTGGCGGCGACTTTCGGCCCTTCCATCGTCAGCAATTGCAGGAGCGGCAGGGCGAAACCTGCGGTCTTGCCGGTGCCGGTCTGGGCCGCGGCCATCAGGTCGCGACCGGCCAGCACCGCCGGAATGGCTTGCGCCTGCACCGGCGTCGGGGTCTGGTAGCCAAGCGTCTCAAGGGCGCGCAGCAAGGGTTCGATCAGGCCAAGGGTGGCGAAAGTCATGTGTTTACCGTAGGAAAAATTCAGCGCAAGTCGCAATTGCGCCGCAGTTTACCTTATTTCCGGCTTGGGCTTGGGCTTGCGCCACTGAGGCAGGCTGATCAATAGCACCGCGCTGATGATCACCAGCATGGCCAAGGCTTCTTCCATGCCGATGGTCTCGCCGACGAACACAATCCCCAACAACACCGCCACCGCAGGGTTCACATAGGCATAACTGGTCGCTGCCGCCGGGCGCACATGCTTGAGCAAATACATATAAGCATTGAAGGCGATGATCGAGCCGAACACGGCCAGATACGCCAAAGCGAGCCAGCCCTCAATCGGCGGGATGGAATGCAGTCGCTCACCGGTCAGTGCACTGCCCACCAGCAACAAGACACCGGCAATGATCATCTCGGCCGCGCTGGCCATGGCGCCCGGCGGCAGCGGCAAATGCCGGCTCCACACCGAGCCGAAGGCCCAGGAGGCCGCGGCAAACAGCAACAACATCGCACCGGTTGGGCTCGATTGCAGGTTTGAGCCCATGTTGAGCATGGCAATGCCGATAATCCCCAGCACCACCCCGGCCCACTCCAGGCGGGTATTGCGCGCGCCCCAGAAATAGCCGCACAACAAGGTGAACAACGGCACCGTCGCCACCGCCAGTGCGGCCACACCCGAGGCAACGCCCGTGTGCTCGGCCACCGTCACCGCGCCATTACCAAAGGTCAGCAGCAAAACGCCGATCTTGGCGGCGGCCTTCCACTGCACCCATGTCGGCGCAGGTGCGCCGCGCCAGCGCAAAAAGCCATACATGGCCAACCCCGCCACCAGGAATCGAATCCCGCCCAGCATCAGCGGCGGCCAGTACTCAACACCGATTCGAATCACCAGGTAGGTAGAACCCCAGATCACATACAGCGCAAAAAAAGCGGCGATCAACGGCAAGGGAAAGCGACGTGGGCCAGGCATTGGGTAGCTCTGCGGCAGGAAATTGGAGGCTTATTCTAGAAAGGCAGCCCGATAAACTTAAGTTACAAAACCTGTTTAAAGCGCCCATACACTTTTCAAAACATGGTTATGAACGCTATAACCCGTGTATTCGAAAGCCACGCGCAAATGGAGCCTTATCATGGACAAATACGACCGCATGCTCCTCAGCGCCCTGCTCAAGGATGGCCGCGCGTCCTACGCCGAACTGGCTCGCACCGTAAACCTCTCCGCCCCCGCCGTGGCTGAACGCGTGGCCAAGCTTGAGGCCAGCGGCGTGATCACCGGGTATCAGGCCAAGGTGGACCTGTCCAAAATCGGCTTGCCGATCCAGTGCGTCATCGAACTGAGGCTGACCAACCATGGCAGCCAGAAGGTGTACGACGCCCTGGCTGAAATCCCCGAGCTGACCGAGTGCCACCGGGTGACGGGCGACCCATGCGTGATCATGCAGGCGGCGGTGGGCTCGATGCCGGAATTGGAGAATTTGATTAATCGGATCGCGAAGTTTGGGTTCAGCAAGACCTCGATCATCCTCTCAAGCGCGATAGAGCGACGGGTGCCGTTGGGGCAGTTGGAGGGGAACGGGAAAAATGGTGGCTGAACGATCGTTCCCACGCTCTGCGTGGGAATGCCGCCCTGGACGCTCTTGAAGTCGTGACGCGGAGCGTCACAGGAGGCGTTCCCACGCAGAGCGTGGGAACGATCATCGCAAGGTTTAGAACCCTGGGGCAGTTGGAGGGGAACGGGAAAAATGGTGGCTGAACGATCGTTCCCACGCTCTGCGTGGGAATGCCGCCCTGGACGCTCTTGAAGTCGTGACGCGGAGCGTCACAGGAGGCGTTCCCACGCAGAGCGTGGGAACGATCATCGCAAGGTTTAGAACCCGCGATGCTTCTTCAGGTGTTCATTGATCTTCGCCGCCGGCACTTTCTGCAAGGTGCACAGCAGGTCGTGGGACAGTTCGCGCAACCCATGCGTACCGCGCAATTGCTCGGCCAGGTGCGCCGTGAGGTTGGCCGCCATTTCCGCATCCGCCATCGCCCGGTGAGCCTTGCCGGTGTGGGGCAGTTGGGCGTAGCTGTTGAGGGTGCCGAGCTTGTGGTTCGGCGCCGCCGGCATCAGGCGACGGGCCAATAACAGAGAGCAGGCGAATTTTTGCAGACGGGTGCGGCGGATCAGGCCCAGTTCGAAGTCCCAGAACTTCTGGTCGAACGCGGCGTTGTGCGCCAGCAGTGGCGTGGTGCCGACGAATTCGTTGACTTCGTTCATCACCCGCTCGGCCGGTGGCGCGCTGCGCAACATGGCGTTGCTGATGCCGGTGAGTTGCTCGATAAAGCCCGGCACGCGCACGCCTGCATTCATCAGGCTCTGGTAGCGGTCCACGATTTGGCCACGCTCGAGGATAACCACCGCGATTTCCGTGGCCCGGCAGTGGTTGCTCGGGGTGATGCCGGTGGTTTCAAAGTCGATGACCGCTATACGTTCCAAACCTGTTCCAACTCCGTCTAACAATTTATTGAGCCACCGCGCTTATTTGAGCAGCAGCGCGCCTTCGATCGGCACGTAGCGGCTGGCCGCGCGTATCAGTGAGTTGGCCGTTAGCCCCGGCACGCCGTAGGCCACGGCTTCGACGCCATGCTTTTGGATGATGCGGTCGAGCAGCATGTCGAAATCACCGTCGCCGGAGGCCAGCACCACTTCGTCGACGTGGTCGGCGGCGTCCATGATGTCGAGGGTGATGCCCACGTCCCAGTCGCCCTTGGCCGAGCCGTCGGCGCGCTGAATGTACGGTTTGAGTTTTACCGTAAAGCCCAGGTTGCGCAGGATCTGCTGGAATTGCTGCTGCTTGCTGTCGCCGCGGTCGATGGCATAGGCATAGGCCTCGACGATCTGGCCGCGCGAACTGATGTCAGCCCACAGGGCCGCATAGTTGAAGTGGCAGCCGTAGGCCTGGCGCACGGTGTAGTAGAGGTTTTGTACATCGGCGAACACCGCAATTTTCTTCACCGCACTTCCTCATGACAGCCAGGCGCCAGCGCCCGGAAAGGCGCCAGTATGCCAGCCATGGGAAAGTTTCAGCGAAAAATCAGCCCGGGGCGACGAAGCGCCCCGGTTGAGTGCGGGTCAGACGAAGGAATCGTCGTCGCCAAAAGAGGAGGAATCGTCGGCATAGTCGTTGTCGGCGAAGCTGTCGGAGTTGTCGCTGCCCCAATTGTCATTGCCGGCAAACTGCTGGTCATCGTTGCCGCCGCTGCTGTTGTCACTGGCGGGCGCCGGCTCTTCGCGGATGATTTCTTCCACCACTTGCGGCTGTTGCGAGTTGTGGTTGAACAAGCTGCTGATGCCTTCGGCTAGCATCACACCACCGGCCACGCCAGCGGCGGTTTTCAGCGCGCCACCGAGGAAGCCGCTGCCAATGGGCGCTGCGGGTGGTTGCTGGTAATTCTGCTGCGGGGCGCCGTAGTTCTGCTGCTGCGGCGCAGGCTGGCCAAACTGAGGCCGCGCCGGTTCACGCCAGCCACCCGATGAAGGCGGGGCGCTTTGTGCGGGCTGCGAATCGCGAGAACCGCCGCCGCCAAAGATGCTCGACAGAAACCCGCCGCTGCTCGGTGCAGGCTGCGCAGTTTGTGATTTGGCCTGCTGCAACTCGTCCTGCAACTGCTGGATCTGCTGCGCCTGTTGCTTATTCTGCGCGTCGAGGCTTTTGATCGCGTGCTCTTGCACCAGGATCGACTGGGTCATGTAATACCCGGCGGCCGGTTGGCGAGTCATGTGCTCCTTGATCCGCGCTTCGGCCAGGGCGTCGCGGGGGGCTGAGTCCGTTTCGGCTTGCTGCAACCGTGAAAACAGTCCATCGATCAGGGTTTGCTCTTCGCTGTTCATGGCGACCTCGTTAGATTGCCGGTAAAAATCATGGGCCCGCCTGTACTCAAGCGAGCTACGCGCTAGTTATGGGGCTGTTACCAGACGTTTCAATGGTCTTTACGCAAGGTTTACGTTTGCTTACGGCTAGTCATGATCGGTTAAAGTGTGGGCCTTGCTTTTAGGCCTGTGATGAACCTGATGAATCCGTTAGACGTATTGCGCGACTCCTTCCGTTTCACCCAACGCAACCTGGGCGCCATCGTCCAGCTGTGCCTGCCGTTGGTGATCCTCGAAGCCCTGCTGCAGCAAGTGCTCGACCACACGCTCGGCCCGGATGCCTTCCCCGGTTACAGCGTCATCGTGGGGTTGTTGGTGTACCCGCTGTACACCGGCGCGCTGATCCTGTTTCTCGATGCACGTACCCGTGGCGAGTCGCCAAGCACTAAAGCTGTGTGGGCCATGGCCTTGGCCCTGTGGCCACGTTACGCCCTGCTGACGGCACTCAGCACATTGCTGATTCTGTTGGGCCTGTCGCTGTATTTCCTGCCGGGCCTGTGGCTGATGGTGGTGCTGGCGTTTGCCGAATACCTATTGGTGCTGCGCGGCATGCCGGCGCTGGAGGCAATGAAGGAAAGCTTTCGCCTGACCCGTGGGCATTTCTGGCGAATCCTGGTGTGCCTGCTGTGCGTGATGACGCCACTGTGGCTGCTCAAAGGCGCCAGCGTAGCGGCCTACCCTGATCCTGCGCCGCTGCTGGGCGTACTGATCGACAGCGCCCACAGCTTCCTGCAACTGTTTACCAGCGTGGTGCTATTCCGTTTATTCATGCTGATCGGTGGCGATGCCGACGCGCGGTGATATGCTCCTGCCACTCCTGAAACGCCATAAGCCGAGCCGATGACCCGTTTATTGCGCATCACCCTGTTTAGCCTGTTGATCATCGCGGCCCTGCTCACGGCCCTGATCTACAGCCTGACCTGGCGCCCCGCCGACAAAGAAACCCTGCCCGTGAGCTGCGTCGCGCCCCGTGCGCCGACCTTGCTGCCCGGGCAGGCGCTCAAGGTCATGACCTGGAACGTGCAATACCTGGCCGGCAAGAACTACGTGTTCAGGTACGACACCGCCAACGGCAGCGGCCCGGACGACCGCCCCACCGTGGAAGACATGGCCTCAAGCCTGGACGAAGTGGCGCGGGTGATCCGCGACGAACAACCCGACATCCTGCTGTTGCAGGAGCTCGACGAAAACGCCAAACCGTCGCATTACCAGGACCAAATCGCACTGCTGCAGGAACGCCTGGTCGACCTCTACCCGTGCAGCGCCCAGGCCTTCGACTGGAAAGCCGACTTTGTGCCAGACCTGCATATCTTCGGCAGCGTCGGCCGCAAATTGGTGACCCTCAGCCGCTACCAGATCGAACACGCCGAACGCCTGCAACTGCCGGTGTCCCCGGCCAACTTCATCAGCCGCCAGTTCCAACCCAAGCCTGCCTTGTTGCTGACCTACCTGCCACTGAGCGATGGCGGCCAACTGGCCGTGCTCAATACCCGCCTGGATGGCGACGTGCCGGGGCGCTCAGCAGTGCAGGAGCAAGCGAAGGCCACGGTGAAGTTGCTGGACAAGTTCGAAGGCCGTGGCACGCCCTGGCTGATCGGCGGGAGTTTCAACTTGCTGCCACTGGGGCAGTTCCTGCGCCTGGATGCCAGTAAGCGCGGGCAGTATTCGCCGGACAGTGAGCTGCATTTGTTGTGGGATAAATACCCGATGATCCCGAGTAACAGTGAGTCCAGCGGGATTGACCGTGAGAAATGGCTGACGAACTTCCCGAATGACCCGAGCCTGGAAGGCCCGGATCGTACGTTGGATTACCTGTTTTACAGCCCACGGATCAAGCGGGTGGAGGCGAAGGTGCGGCAGGCGGATACGTTGCGTATCTCCAATCATTTGCCGGTGATTGCGCGGTTTCTGCTGCCGGCTGCGCAATAACCAACACCACAAAATCTATGTAGGAGCTGGCTTGTGTGGGAGCTGGCTTGCCTGCGATAGCATCGCCGCGGTGTAACTGAAAAACCGCATCGTCTGCATCGCAGGCAAGCCAGCTCCCACAGTTGTTCTTTGTCGTGGCTATTTGCGGGGTTTGATCCTCGCCGTCGCCTCCGCCACCAACGGGTCATCCGGCCAATAGTGCTTCGGATACCGCCCCTTCAAATCCTTCTTCACCTCGGCATACGTGCTGCGCCAGAAGTTTGCCAGATCCTGCGTCACCTGCACCGGCCGTCGCGCCGGGGACAGCAGGTGCAACTTCACCACCTGACGCCCACCGGCAATACGCGGCGTGTCCGCCAGCCCGAACAATTCCTGCAAGCGCACCGCCAGAATCGGCGGCTGCTCGCTGTAGTCCAGGCGCACCGAGGAGCCAGACGGCACTTTCACATGCTGCGGCGCCAGCTCGTCAAGGCGCTGGGGCAGCGGCCACGGCAGCAGGTTGTGCAGGAAACTGGAGATATCCAGGTTGGCGAAATGGCTCAGGCGCGAGACTTTGCCCAAGTAGGGCATCAGCCAGTGCTCCAGGCTGGCGAGCAAGGCTTTGTCGCTGATATCTGGCCATTCGCTGGTTTTGCCGGCGTCCAGCTGGCGCAGCAGCATGACGCGGGCCTGCCATTGGCGCAGTTCAGGCGTCCACGGCAGCAGCTCCAGGCCTTTGCGGCGCACCAGGTTCACCAGCGCCTGGCTGCGTGCGGACTCGTCCAGCCCAGTCAATGGTTCACGGCTCAGCACCAGTTCGCCGACTTTGCGCTGGCGTTCAGCGCGCAGTACGCCTTCACGCTCATCCCAGTCCAATTGGTCGACATTGCGCACCTGCTCGGCGAGTACGTTATCGAACAACGCTGGATCAAAATCAGCCGCGAGGTAGATGCGTTCTTCGCGCTGGCCCTGGCGGCTGCCGAGGTCGGCGATGACCAACCAGGGTTGTTTCATCAGGCTGTCGGCCTCGGCGAACAGCGCGGCGCGGCCGTTGGCCAGGCGGTATTCGGCGCCACCGGGGCGACGTTGCTGGGCGACGCGGTCCGGGTAGGCCAGCGCGAGCAAGGCGCCGAGCCAGCGTGGGTGGTCCGGGTCGGCGACGGACTGAGTCGCGTGACCTCTTAAATAGCCACGGTATTGCCGAGCCAGTTGCTTGGCTCGTTGCACGCCACCTTGGGTGCCACGCGCGCGCTCTTCGCCGGACATCAGCGCCAAGCGGCTGTGCAAATCCGCGCCGCCACCGCGCATGATGTCGCGCTCACCCAACAGCGCGGCGACATCACAGGCAGTCGCCGCCAGCCCCAAGTCCTGCCCGCGCAGCAACAGGTGGGCAATACGCGGATGCGCCGGCAGCTCGGCCATCTTCTGGCCATGGGCTGTGAGTTTGTCGTCATTCAAAGCGCCGAGGCGCACCAGCAAATCCTGGGCCTGGGCATACGCGGCAGTCGGCGGCACGTCCAGCCACACCAGCTGCGTGGGCGTGACGCCCCAGCGCGCCAGTTGCAAGGCCAAGCCGGCGAGGTCGGCGGCGAGGATTTCCGCGCTGCCGTAGGCCGCCAAGCCTTCATGTTGGTCCTCGGACCACAACCGATAACACACGCCGGGCTCCAGGCGCCCTGCCCGACCGGCGCGCTGGGTGGCGCTGGCGCGAGAGATACGCTGAGTGTCGAGGCGGGTCATGCCGCTGCCGGGGTCGAAACGCGGCACCCGCGCTAACCCGGCGTCGATGACCACGCGCACGCCATTGATGGTCAGGCTGGTCTCGGCGATGTTGGTGGCCAGCACCACTTTGCGTTTGCCGGCCGGTGCCGGGTCGATGGCGGCGCGTTGCGCATTGAGGTCCAACTCGCCATGCAACGGGCACAGCAGCACATCGGGCCGATCACCCAAGGCGTCGACCAACTGCTGGTTAACGCGGCGAATCTCCGCCTGCCCAGGCAGAAACACCAGAATGCTGCCGGTCTCGTCATGCACGGCGTCGAGGATAGTTTGCACTACGCGCGGCTCGATAAACTCACCGGCCTGATACGGCCGGCCCCAGCGCATCTGCACCGGGAACATGCGCCCTTCGCTGCGCAAAATCGGCGCGTCATCCAGCAGGCCGGACAGGCGCTCGCCTTCGAGGGTGGCGGACATCAGCAGGATTTTCAGCGGTTGTTCATCGCGAAACAGGTCGCGGCCGTTGAGGCTCAGGGCCAGCGCCAGGTCGGCGTCGAGGCTGCGCTCGTGGAACTCGTCGAAGATCAACAGGCCCACGCCGTCCAACGCCGGGTCGTCCTGCAAGCGGCGGGTGAGGATGCCTTCGGTGACCACTTCGATGCGCGTGTTGGGGCCGACCTTGCTGTCGAGGCGGATGCGATAACCGACGGTTTCACCGACCTTTTCACCCAGCTCACTGGCCAGGCGTTCGGCGGCGGCGCGTGCGGCCAGGCGCCGAGGTTCGAGCATCAGGATGGTCTGCCCGGCCAGCCACGGCTCGTTTAATAAGGCCAAGGGCACGCGGGTGGTTTTACCGGCGCCAGGCGGCGCTTCCAGCACGGCTTCATGGCGAATCGCCAAGGCGTCACGCAAGGCGGGTAAAACATCATCGATTGGCAACGAATTCATACTGGCTCCAAAGCAGAGCGGCGAGTATAACGGCGAACTGCCGGATGCCGGTGTTGGTCTCAACACCTGCACCGGCTTGGGCTGTGAATGCAGTCAACGGTGGGAGCTGGCATGCCTGCGATAGCGGTGGGTCAGCCAGCCAATGTGGCACTGATACACGTCAAGCCAGCTCCCACATTAGAGCGGCGACGCTCCACAGAATTGTCATATAGTCCCGTATCAACCGTGTTCAGGAGATTTTCATGCGTATCGCTTCCCGTGTCATCGGCGGTGTCCTCGCCGTCAGCCTGCTGAGCCAACTGACCGCCTGCGGTTCGATTTTCTACCCGGACCGCCGGGGCCAGATCGACGGCAAGATCGACCCGACCATTGCCGTGCTCGACGCCGTGGGCCTGCTGTTCTATGTGATCCCGGGCCTGATCGCGTTTGGCGTGGACTTCGCCACCGGCGCCATCTATTTCGAGCCGGGCAAGACCGCCCAAGTCGCCCCCGAGAAACTGCGCGAAGCCATCGGCGCCGACGGCAAAGTCGACAACGCCAAGCTGCAAACCATCATCCAGAAGGAAACCGGCCGCACCCTGCCGCTGGACGACCCGCGCATGATCCAGTTCAAGGGCAGCGTGCAACAACTCGCGTCCCTGGGCCTGCAACCCGCCGCTTAAGGACCGTTTATGACCAGTCCCGAACACGCCAGGCTCTTGCGCCTGGCCACCCGCGCCTCCGTGGGCGTGGCCTCTGCGCTGATTATCACCAAGGCCATCGCCTGGTGGCTCAGTGGCTCGGTGAGCATGCTCGCCGGGTTGACCGACTCGCTGCTCGACGGCGTGACCTCGCTGCTGAATTTGCTCGCGGTGCATTACGCGCTGCGCCCGGCTGATGATGACCACCGCTATGGGCATGGCAAGGCTGAATCACTGGCAGGCATGGCCCAGGCGCTGTTTATCGCCGGCAGTGCGGCGTTGATCGCGTACCAGGCGTACCAACGTTTGCAGCATCCGGAACCGGTCGGCGCGCCGTGGCTGAGCATCGGTGTGATTGTGTTTTCGCTGGTGATGACCGTGGCGCTGCTGATGCTGCAACACCGGGTGATCCGCGAAACCGGCTCCAACGCGGTGCGCGCGGACTCGCTGCATTACCGCTCGGATTTGCTGCTCAACGGCAGCATCCTGATAGCGCTGGTGTTGGCAGCGTTTGGTTTCCATCAGGTAGACCCATGGTTCGGCCTGGGGATTGCCGCCTACATCCTATGGAGCGCCATCCAGATCGCCCGGGAAAGCTTTGCGGTGTTGATGGATGAGGAGCTGCCGCCGGACGTGAGCCAGCACATGCTCGAACTGGCGCAGAGTGTGCCGGGCGTGTTGGGTGCGCATGATTTGCGCACGCGCATTTCCGGCAGCCACTGGTTTGTGCAGTTGCACCTGGAATTGCCGGGGGAATTGTCGCTGTCAGTGGCCCACGGCATCAGCGATCAGGCCGCCGATGCCATTCACAAGGCCTACCCGCGCGCCGAAGTGCTGGTGCATGCGGATCCTGCGGATCAGCCACAAGGGGCAAGCGTGCCCATGCACCTGATACCCACGACTGGTGAGGCAGTTGCCCTGGGCCTGACGGTAGGTTTGCACCACCGCAGGGTCCGGGGCGTAGGTGACGGTGCGTGGGTCGAAACCACTTTGTTGCACCGCCCAGCGATAACAATCGTAGCCGTCCTGCTGCACTTGAGCCGGTGATTGGCCGTTGGCCGGGTAGGCCACTACGTCATAACCGTTGCCTTGCGGCGCGGGCTGGGGCGTCGGCACTTCTGTCGGTGGTTGCACCACCACGTACTGCTGAGTGGCGTTTTCATAGGTGTAATACGAACCGGCCGCGAGGAAGAACAGCGCGCTGCCCACCCACACTTCCCGCGCGTAGTCGGGCAGGTATTGCACGCGGATGCCGTATGGCGGCGTCACCACCTCATAGCGCGGGCCTTGCGGGCGATACCAGTAGCCGCCGGAAAAGAAATAATCCTGGCCACGGTAAGGCACGCGGTAATTGCGGTCGGGGAAACGGTCGACCATGTAGCCCGGACGGTATTGCGGGCCAGGGCCCCAGCCATTGCCATGCCCATTCGGGCGACCTGGCCAGTGGTTGTCATTGGGGTGGCCATTGTTGAAGCCGCCACCGTTATTACCCGGGCGCGAACCTGGGCCGTCGGCCTCCCAATGCGGGTTGCCGTCGTTGCGTCGCGGGATGTCGCGGTAGTAACCCTGGCGCGGTTCTTGGGTCTGGCGCACGGTGTCCGGGCGACCTTGGATCGGCAGGTTATTCGCAGGCGCAGGCGCTGGCCGGGTCTGCTCGGCACCTTGCGGGCGGCCTTGCCACTGCCCGCCGCCGTGCGGCTGTTGCTCGGCGCGATCAACGTGCTGGTTCTGCGGGCGCGGTTGATTGTTCTGGCGGTTGTGTCAACGTGCTGGTTCTGCGGGCGCGGTTGATTGTTCTGCGGCCGTGGTTGGTTATTTTGCGGGCGCGGCTGTTCGCTACCTTGCCGTCCGCCTTCGGGACCTCTTTCATGCTGACCGCCCCCTTCAGAGCGCGGGTCGTCGGCCAATACTTGCGTGCCGACGCTCATCATCAGCAAACCTACACCTGCCATACGCCAGATGCGCTTCATGCTATTCCTCACTGCGGATAAGGGCCTAGAACGTCCGGCCTCATAGATGAGACTGGAAAAGCCCCGCCCGGTTCTGAGAGAGGTTATCAGTCACGAGCGTTATTTTCGTAGGTAAAAAACGCACACAAAAGAAAAGGGGTGACCCGTCGGCCACCCCTTGAGAATTTCGTCCGTGCTCAACGCTTTTGACGTTGGCTCACCTCACGCCGTCTTGTGGACAGTGTGCAGCCTGGAGGCCGGCTCAACCCTGTTGGGGCGGCGGCCGCAGCGGGCCTGATTGGGCTCGCTGTAAGTGGACTGTTGTCCAGGCGGTGATTCTGTTGGTAATCATAGGCTCGGCGTGCCGACAGATGATTGCGAAGATTGCGTCAATAAACAGTGCTTGCGCAATTTTTAACCCTTCATAGATAATTCACCGCAATAGTTACGACAAAGGCCAACCCAATGAGCAAGCTTGACCGATACGATCTGAGTATTTTGGCGGAATTGCAGCGCGACGCGAGGATCTCCAACCAGGAGTTGGCCGAGCGCATCGGCCTGTCACCGTCGCCCTGCTCACGCCGGGTCAAGCAGCTGGAAGACGACGGCTACATCGCGCGCCAGGTCGCCTTGCTCGACCGCAAGATGCTCGGCCTGAGCCTCACGGCTTATGTGCTGATCGGCATGGACCGCCACACACCCGAGCGTTTCGAGAACTTCGAGGCCGCCATCCGCACCCTTCCGCAAGTGCTGGAGTGCAGTTTGGTGACCGGGATGGATGCTGACTATCAGTTGAAAGTGGTGGTGCCGGACATGGACCACTACCAGAAACTGCTGCTGGGGCATTTGACCCGTATTGAAGGCGTGACCAGCGTGCGCTCGAGCTTTGTGCTCAACCAGGTGCTCAACAGCACCGAGCTGCCGCTGACGCACCTGCGGACCTGATCTCAAGAGCACTGAAGATCAACTGTGGGAGCTGGCTTGCCTGCGATGTAGACAACTCGGGGTGTCAGCCAGCCCCAGTTGATGCCATCGCAGCGGTGCGGCGATCCGACAAGCCAGCTCCCACATTGACCGCGTCAAGACCCAGGTCAATGTTGCGTCTGTGACGCTGCCGTATACTTGCCCGCCTGCCTTTGTCGGAAAAAACCCATGAACAACATCGACCCCGCCCTGTTTGAAGAATGGATGATGACCGGCCTGGTCACCCTCCTGATCATTTTCATGGGCTTTATCGTCTGGGACCTGGCGAAGAAATCCAAAGCCGGGCGCTTTGGCTCGTTCATCCTGTTCTTCGTGCTGGGCCTGGGCGTGGCCGCGTTCATCATCAAGAGCGTGGTGATCGGCCTGATCGAGTCCGGCGCCCTATAACCGCGCCGGCACTTCCTTCCATTGGCCTTGGTCCAGGCCATCAATCGACCAGTCACCAATTCGCACGCGCACCAGACGCAAGGTCGGTAAACCCACCGCCGCCGTCATGCGCCGTACTTGGCGGTTACGCCCCTCACGAATCACCAACTCCAGCCAATGCGTCGGCACACTTTTGCGAAAGCGCACCGGCGGGTTGCGCGGCCATAACTCAGGCTCGTCCAACTGCCGGGCCTCGGCGGGCAAGGTCATGCCGTCGTTAAGCTCCACGCCGTCACGCAGGCGTTGCAGTTGCTCTTCGCTCGGCTCGCCTTCGACTTGCACCCAGTAGGTTTTCGCCAGTTTGTGCTTGGGGTCGGCAATCCGCGCCTGTAGCTGGCCGTCGTTGGTCAGCAGCAACAAGCCTTCGCTGTCACGGTCCAGGCGGCCGGCCGGGTAAATGCCGGGGATGTCGATAAAGTCCTTGAGGGTCGCGCGCCCGCCTTCGTCGCTGAACTGGGTCAGCACGTCGAAGGGTTTATTGAACAGGACCAATTTCGGCTCGGCCGGAGGCGCCTTGGCAACGCGACGCGCGGCAGAATGCGGAGGTTTCACGCCAGGGCGGCGCGAATCGGGACGGGTGGGACGGGACATGGCAAAGGAACATCTAACGGTCAGGACCGACAATGCTAGTGGCCTGACCGCTAAATAACCATCCCAACCGCTTAGCGGAACGGCGGCTCGTCGAAGCTGCGCAGTTTGCGCGAGTGCAGCGAGTTGAGTTCGGTGCGCAACAAATCCACCGCCTCGATGCCGATCTTCAAGTGCTGGCTGACCGCACGCTCATAGAACGCGTTGGCCGAACCCGGCAGCTTGATCTCGCTGTGCAGCGGTTTGTCCGATACGCACAACAAGGTGCCGTACGGCACGCGCAGGCGGTAACCCTGGGCGGCGATGGTGCCGCTTTCCATGTCCACGGCCACGGCGCGGGACAGGTTGATCAGCGGGCGTTCCTGGGCCCAACGCAGTTCCCAGTTACGGTCGTCGTAGGTCAACACGGTGCCAGTGCGCAGGCGCTTTTTCAGCTCTTCGCCTTTTTCGCCGGTGACGTTGGCCGCCGCTTGCTGCAAGGCCATCTGCACTTCGGCCAGGGCCGGGATCGGGATGTTCGGCGGCACTACGCGGTCGAGAATCCCGTCGCGGCGCATGTAGGCGTGGGCCAATACATAGTCGCCGATGGTCTGAGATTGGCGCAGGCCGCCACAGTGGCCGATCATCAGCCAGCAATGCGGGCGCAGCACGGCCAGGTGGTCGGTGATGTTCTTGGCGTTGGACGGGCCGACGCCAATATTCACCAGTGTCACGCCGTGGCCGTCGGTGGCCTGCAGGTGGTAGGCCGGCATCTGGTAACGGTGCCAGACCACACCGGCAGCAATCGCCGAGGCTTCGCCGTGGTCCATGCTTTTGTCGATGATCACGTTGCCCGGCAGCACCATGCGGATAAACCGTGGGTCACTGCGCAACTGCTCCAGGCCATGCAAGATGAACTGGTCGACATAGCGGTGGTAGTTGGTCAGCAAAATCCACGGCTGCACATGGCGCCAGTCGCTGCCGGTGTAGTGCACCAGGCGGCGCAGGGAAAAGTCCACGCGGGCCGCATCGAACAGCGCCAGCGGCAGCGGGTCGGTGTTTTCCCAGTCGTAGAGGCCATCGGCAATGCCGTCGGTGGCGGCGGACAGGTCGGTGCTGGGGAACACGCGGGCCAGGGTCGCGGCGGTCACGCCGGAACCGGCCAGTTCGTCGCCCTGCTCCACCACGTACGGGTACGGGATGTTCTGTTGGCTCACGCCGACTTCCACCGTCACGGTGAAGTCGTGCATCAGCGGCACCAATTGCTCCAGCAGATACTTACGGAACGCGGCCGGATGAGTGACGGTGACGCTGTAGGTGCCCGGCAATTGGACCTTGGCATACGCCCGAGTGGTCTGTGGGACTTCGCCGTGGCAGTGGTAGGTCAGGCGCAGCTCCGGGTAGCGAAACAGTGCGCGTTGTGCGGCATCAGGTTCGACGCGGTCCTTGAGGTATTGCTTGAGGGCTTGATTGAGCGCGCCGGTAGCACGCTCATGAAGAGCCGCCAGCCGGTCCACGGCTTCTTCGGCGGTTTGAACGACAACAAAAGCTTCGGTCACGGTAAGCATCCTGTGTTCTGACTTGCAGGCCTTTATCTTGCCTGTATCCCGGCCAGACGCAAACTTTGAATTGGAGTACTTTTCTCAAGAGGCGTGCAATCCCTGTGGGAGCCGGGCTTGCCCGCGATGTGGGTGACACGCTATCGCAGGCAAACCAGCTCCCACATTTTGAACCGTGTTTATTCAGAAATATGGGGCGTGGAACGGGCGACGATCGCCTCCACATCGACACCTCGCGGCAAGGTGCCATACACCCGGCCGGACGACTCACCCAAGCGGCTGGCAATAAACCCATCACTGACCGCCGCGTTCCCGGCCTCCAGCAACAACTTGGCCTGCAACGCCACGGCAATATCCTCGGTCAGTTGCCGCGCGCGGTATTGAATATCCTGGGTATCCATAAACGCCGACTTAAGCTGCTCGATATGCCGCGCCAGTTGCTTGTCGCCCTGCCCATCGCCCAGTTCGACAAACAACGCCTCCAGCACACCCGGCTCTTTGGACAGCGCCCGCAGCACGTCCAGGCACTGCACGTTGCCGGAGCCTTCCCACGTCGAATTCACCGGCGCCTCACGGTACAGGCGCGGCAGAATGCTGTCCTCTACATACCCGGCACCGCCCATGCACTCGGCGGCTTCGTTGATCATTGCCGGCGCGCGTTTGCAGATCCAATACTTGCCCACCGCCGTCACCAGCCGGGCGAATTTGGCTTCCTGCTCGTTATCGAGGTGATCCAGCGCGCGGCCCATGCGCATGCTCAAGGCCAGGGACGCCTCGCTTTCCAGGGCCAGGTCGGCCAGTACGTTTTGCATCAGCGGCTGTTCGTTGAGAATGCGCCCGCCGACCAGGCGATGCGCACAATGATGGCTGGCCTGGGTCAGCGCCTGGCGCATCAAGGCGCTGGAGCCGACCATGCAGTCAAAGCGGGTCATGGCGACCATTTCGATAATGGTCGGCACGCCACGGCCTTCTTCGCCGATCATCCAGGCCAGCGCGCCGCGAAACTCCACTTCGCTGGAGGCGTTGGAGCAATTGCCGAGTTTGTTTTTCAGGCGCTGGATGTAGAACTCGTTGCGCGTGTCATCCGGGCGGTGCCGTGGCAGTAAGAAACAGGTCAGGCCTTTGTCGGTCTGCGCCAGCGTGAGGAACGCATCGCACATCGGCGCCGAGCAGAACCACTTGTGCCCCACCAGTTCATAGGCTTGCCCGGGGCCGCCCGTGCCCACGGGATAAGCACGGGTGGTGTTGGCGCGCACGTCGGTGCCGCCCTGTTTCTCGGTCATGGCCATGCCGATGGTGGCGCCAGCCTTGTGGGCGATGCCGACATTGCGCGGGTCGTATTCGGTAGTGAGGATTTTCGGCAGCCAAGTCTGCGCCAGATCCGGTTGCAGGCGCAGGGCCGGTACGCAGGCGAAAGTCATGGTCAGCGGGCAGCCGGTGCCGGCTTCGGCCTGGCTGTGCAGGTAAGTCATGGCGGCGCGGGCCACGTGGGCACCGGACTGCGGATGCGCCCACGGCAACGACGGCAGACCATGCTCAACGGCGGTGCGCATCAGATCGTGGTAAGCCGGGTGAAACTCCACCCGATCGATGCGATGGCCATAACGGTCATGGCTGTTGAACACCGGTTTATTCTGGTTCGCCAGGAACCCGGCCTCCATCAGCGGCCCACCCGCCAGCGCCCCATAAGCCTCGATACGCGCTTCGGCCCAGCCGGCGCCGAAGCGGCGCGACCAGTCTTGCAAGGGCAAGTCGATGCGGTACAGGTTAGTGCCGTCCAAGGACGGTGGCTGATTGGTGACGTCGTGGGTTTCGGCGAACGGGTGCAGGTTCATGACGGGGCTCCTGAAAAAAGGCCGCGTGCAGTTGAGGCCTGAATTTCAGTTAAGCACCGTCATCGGCGTTAAAAAAGTGGCATAGCCGCCTAAAGCTCGGCGCTTTCGCCCTCGAGCGGGCACAGCAAGCGCCGCTCCAGCACGGCTTGCAACGCGTCGAAACGCACGGGTTTGGCCAGCCGATCAGTGATACCGATGCCATGGCAGCGCTCACGCTCCGACACATTCAGTGACGTACTCAGGGCGATCACCGGCAGTTCGCCACAGCCCGGCAACGCTCGTATCTGACAGCACAACGAGAAACCGCCTTCAGGCACATCCAACAACACCGCATCGAAGGGTTCACTCTGCAACATCGCCAGCGCGGACGGGCCGTTATCCACCGCTTTCACCCGGTAGCCCAACTTGAGCAACATGCCACGCACTGCCAATTGGCCCACGCTGTTGTCGTCCACCAACAGCACCGTGCACTCGTGGGGCGCACGTTGCGTGAAGGGCCCGTGGGTCGCCGCCTTGGGCTCGGGCGGCACCGGGTTCACGCTCACCTCCAACTGGAAGCGGCTGCCCTTGCGCGGTTCGGAATGATGGGTCAGGCGCCCACCGAGCAGTTCGATCAGCTGCCGGCAAATCGCCAGGCCGATGCCCATGCCGCCATATTCGCGGGTGGTCGAGCCGTCGAGCTGGAAGAAGCGTTGGTACAGCGTGGCCTCGTCAAGGAAAGCAAAGCCGATCCCGCTGTCGGTCACGATAAAGCTCAGGCGCAAGCTGCCATCACTGTGTGGAACACCCACCACACGCACGCGCACGGCGCCTTTGTGGGTAAATTTGAAGGCGTTGTCGAGCAGGCAGTCCAGGCACTGGATCAGCTTGTCGGCGTCGCCGATCACCCGGTCCGGCAGTTCATCCGCCACGTCGATGGAAAACTCCAAGCCTTTGCTCTGCGCACTGGCACTGAACTGCTGTCGCAAGGTGTCGAGGGCGCCACGCAGGCTGAACACTTGGGGCTGGGCGCTCAGGCGCCCGGCTTGCAGTTCGGTCAGGGTGAGAATCCCGTTGACCATGCGCATCATGTCCCGCGCCGAGCCGGCGGCGGTTTGCTGGTACTGCGCCAGGTCATCGTCCAGCGGTACGGTTTGCATCAGCTCCAAGGAGCCGATCACGCCGTTCATCGGGGTGCGCAATTCGTGGGTCAGGGTGGCGAGGAATTCGTCCTTGAGACGGTTACTGCGGGCCAATTGCTGGTTGAGCACTTCGAGCTTCTGGCTGGCGTCGAACAGGATCTGCGCCTGCTGCTCGCGCATGCCGTTGATGCGGTCGGCCAGGGCCAGGGACAGCAGCGCCACTTCAATCGCCGAGCCAAGCTGGCTGGCGTACATGGTGAGGAACATATTGGGCAAGTAGCCCAACACCATCAGGGTGTTGACCACCCCACCGAGCAGGAACGCCGACCAGGCGATGATGAAGTAGCGCGCCATACGCTGGCCGCAATACCAGGCCTTGATGGCGGCGACGAAGATGGTCACGGTAAACACCAGCGCCAAACCGGTGGCCAGGCGCAGGGCCACGGCGTAGCTGGTCAGCAGCGCCAACACCATCACCGCCGCGCCGCCGGCCGCCAGCGCCAGCAATATCCGGTCGAGCCAGCGGCTGTGCTGCGCGGTGTGCAGGAAGCTGCGCGCAAACAGGCTGCCAAACAGCGCCGCCGACCCGATCAAGAACGGCACCGCCGCATTCGCCCACCAGGGGTTGTTGGGCCAGAAGTACTCCACGGCCACGCCATTGACCGACAGTTGGTACAGGCCGAACGAGGCGATATAGAGGATGTAATACAGGTAGCTGGTGTCACGCACGCTCAGGTAGATGAACAGGTTGTAGACCAGCATTCCCAGCAACACACCGTAGATTGCGCCCAGCACATACAGGCGCAGCGGCTGCTCTTCCATGTAGGCCGTGGCAGACCAGAGCGTCAACGGAGCCTGAATAGAGCCTTGGCTTTGCAGGCGCAGGTACACCGTTTGATGCTGGTCGGGCACAAAGTTGAGCTTGAACAGGTAGTTGCTCTGGCGCACTTCACGGCTGGCAAACGGCAACGCGCTGCCGGTGCGAGTGGTCAGCCGGAAGTTGCCGGTACCATCGTTCTGGTACAGGTCCAGCCGGTTCAGCGGTGGGTACGCCAGTTCCAGGAACCAGGTGCGCGGGGCGCGGGCCTCAGTGGCGGTGTAATGCAGGTCGACCTTGAGCCAGAACACCGAGCGCGAATAGCCGGCATTAAGGGTGGCTTTGTCATGGGTCCTGAACTGGGCGGCGTAAGCGGGGGAACTGACTTGGGCGATGGTGAGGGCGTCGGAGGGGTCTTCGAGCACTTGCATGACCCGGCCCAGCGGCAGGCTTCGAGTGCTCTGGTTGAACTCGACGGCGCCGGCGAGCATCGGCAGCCCGCACAATAATAAAATCAGCAAATAGCGCATAGAGCCCCAGCGTGGCCTGTCCGGTTATGTCAAATGCCCCCATTCCTTTTGAGAAGACGTATACCGGCGATACAGTAAGTTATTTGGATCCACTCTAGCATAGCCGTTGGAGGCCATTGGACACCATTGAAATAATTTTTTTAAAGGCTCTAGAACAAGGCTTTCAGCACGTTTATGAAGCAATACTCGATACTAGCCAACAGCCATAATCGCGCCTGAATAGCGGCGAAATTCAGCCTTCGCCAGACGGCCACGCCAAAAGCGTTTGGTGGTAAGCTCGCGCACCATGAATATCTACAGCTCTCGCCCTGTTGTTCTCTGTCTCTCCGGCCATGATCCCAGTGGTGGCGCCGGCTTGCAGGCAGATATCGAAGCCCTGCTCGCCCAAGGTTGTCATGCGGCCGCGGCCGTCACTGCCTTGACTGTGCAGAACACCGTCAATGTCAGCGATTTCCGCGTGCTCGACCGCGAGTGGGTACTGGCCCAGGCCAATGCCGTGCTCAGCGACTCCGAAGTCGCGGCGGTCAAGCTCGGCATGCTCGGCTCCACCGCGATGGTCGACACCGTGGTCGAACTGCTGCAGGCGCACCCGCACCTGCCGGTGGTATGCGACCCGGTGCTGCGGGCCGGCGGCGGTGGCAGCCTGGGCAAGGACGAAGTCGGCTATGCCATGCGCGAGCGGCTGTTGCCGTTGTCGTTGATCGCCACACCGAACCTGCCTGAAGCGCGCATCCTCGCCGAGTTGCCTGAAGGCACTGCGGACGAATGCGCCGAGAAGCTGCTGCCGTTCATCAAACACCTGCTGATCACTGGCGGCCACGGCGACGAGCATCAAGTGCACAACCGCCTGTACAGCCGCGACGGCACGCGCCAGACCTTTACCTGCCAGCGCCTGCCCGGCAGCTATCACGGCTCGGGCTGCACACTTGCCAGTGCACTGGCCGGGCGCATCGCCCAGGGCGAAGGCCTGGTCAGCGCCGTGCAATCCGCGCTCAACTACACGTGGCGCACCCTGCGTGACGCCGAACAACTCGGCCAGGGCCAATTCGTGCCGCGCCGTTTGCCGCTGGATTTCTGCTCTTAAACAGCAAAAGAGGCCTGCCCGATGAAACTACGTGGCCTGTACGCCATTACCGACAGCCAACTGTTGGCCGGCAAATTCCTCGCCTATGTCGAAGCGGCATTGGACGGCGGCGTGACCTTGCTGCAGTACCGCGATAAAAGCAGCGACGAAGCCCGCCGCCTGCGTGAAGCGGAAAAACTGCGCGAGCTGTGCTCGCGCTACAAAACTCAGCTTATTATCAATGACGACGCCGAACTGGCCGCGCGCCTGGGCGTCGGCGTGCACCTGGGCCAAACCGACGGCCCGCTGACCCCGGCCCGCGCTTTGCTCGGTTCCAAAGCGATCATCGGCGCCACCTGCCACAGCCAGATCGAACTGGCCGAGCAGGCCGCCAAAGAAGGCGCCAGCTACGTTGCCTTTGGTCGCTTCTTTAATTCCAACACTAAGCCCGGCGCACCTGCCGCCACCGTTGAGATGCTGGCCCAGTCCCGCGCGCGCTTGCACTTGCCGATCTGCGTGATCGGCGGCGTCACCCTGGAGAACGCCGAACCACTGGTGGCCCACGGTGCTGACCTGCTCGCCGTGGTGCACGGCCTGTTTGGTGCCGACAGCACCCAGGAAGTCACGCGCCGCGCCCGCGCATTCAACGATCTTCTTAAAATTTCAGTTTAGAGAGCCCGACCATGTCCCGTTCCGAAACCCTGTTTGCCAATGCCCAGAAACACATCCCCGGCGGTGTGAATTCCCCCGTGCGTGCGTTCAAGAGCGTGGGCGGCACGCCGCTGTTCTTCAAGCATGCCGAAGGCGCCTACGTCACCGACGAGGATGACAAGCGCTACGTTGACTATGTCGGTTCCTGGGGCCCGATGATCCTCGGCCACAGCCACCCGGACGTGCTCGACGCGGTGCGTCAGCAGTTGCAACACGGCCTGTCCTACGGCGCACCGACCGCCATGGAAACCGAGATGGCCGATTTGGTGTGCTCGATCGTGCCGTCGATGGAAATGGTGCGCATGGTCAGCTCCGGCACCGAAGCGACCATGAGTGCAATTCGCTTGGCCCGTGGTTTTACCGGCCGCGACAGCATCATCAAGTTCGAAGGCTGCTACCACGGCCACTCCGACAGCCTGCTGGTGAAAGCCGGTTCCGGCGCACTGACCCAGGGCGTGCCAAGCTCGGCCGGCGTACCGGCGGCCTTCGCCAAGCACACCCTGACCCTGCCGTTCAACGACAGCGCCGCCGTCGAGCAGATGCTCAGCGAAGTCGGCCAAGAGGTGGCGTGCATCATCGTCGAGCCGGTGGCCGGCAACATGAACTGCGTACCGCCTGCACCGGGCTTCCTCGAAGCCCTGCGCGAACAGTGCGACAAGCATGGTGTGGTGTTGATTTTCGACGAAGTGATGACCGGTTTCCGTGTCGCCCTCGGTGGCGCCCAAGCTTACTACGGCGTCACGCCAGACCTGAGCACCTTCGGCAAGATCATCGGTGGCGGCATGCCAGTGGGCTGCTTCGGCGGCAAGCGCGAAATCATGCAGCACATCGCGCCACTGGGCCCGGTGTACCAGGCAGGCACCTTGTCGGGTAACCCACTGGCCATGGCCGCCGGCCTGACCACCCTGCGCCTGATCAGCCGCCCGGGCTTCCACGCCGAGCTGACCGACTACACCACTCGCCTGCTCGATGGCCTGCAACAGCGCGCCGATGCTGCCGGCATCCCGTTTGTCACCACCCAGGCCGGCGGTATGTTCGGCCTGTACTTCAGTGACGCCGACGATATCGTCACCTTTGATGACGTGATGGGCAGCGACGCGGACATGTTCAAACGCTTCTTCCACTTGATGCTGGAAGGCGGCGTTTACCTGGCGCCGAGCGCCTTCGAAGCCGGCTTCACCTCGATCGCCCATGGCGATGCAGAGTTGAAACTGACCCTGGATGCTGCCGAGCGCGCCTTCGCCGCCCTGAAATAAGCGACATAAAAATCTGACGTTGCCCTTGGTGGCGTCAGAATTTGCTACTTTGCTTACAGAGATTTCCTGCATTTTTCGAGAAATCGCCTGCAATCCGGCAGATAACTTGCCTAAGCAGCAGAAAAACGAGTAAAGACTTTGTAAGCAGGGGCCTGCTTATTTCATAATGCGCGCTTATTGGACCCCCGAGGGTCCGCGCGCCCCGTCAGAGGTAAGTCGATTCCCATGAAACGCACCGGCCGCACCCTGGTTCTGGGCTGCCTGTTGCTCCTTCAGCCGCTGTTGGCACATGCCCAAGCAGGCGGCAACTCGTTGTTAATCCCAGCGATGGGTCGTTGCACCCTCAATACCCAGCCAGACAGCCAGGCCGAAGCCCTGAGCGCGTGCCAGAAACAGGCCGACGGCGGGGATGCGCAGGCGCAATACGAGTTGGGCGAGTACTACCACGACGACAAAAACCCTGCCCAAGACCTCAACAAAGCCTTGAGCTACTTCGAGAAAGCTTCGTTGCAGGGCCATGCCCAGGCGCAATTCCAGCTGGGCACCATGTTCTTCAAAGGCGAAGGCGTGCCGGCCAATAACGTCCAGGCGTATATCGTGCTGAAGATGGCCGCGGTCAACGGTGCCGAAGATGCACTGGACACCGCCGACGAAGTCGCCGAGCACATGCAGCGCGATGAGTTGGAAGTGGCAACCCAGGTGCTGGGTCAGATCTTCCGCAATTACTTGCAGGAATTGCAGAGTGCGGATGGGCGTTCGCCGTTCTCGCCGCTGCCTTAAATTCTGCTAAACCCTTCTACCGCTGTCGCGGGCAAGCCCGGCTCCCACACTGAACGGCATTCCAACGGGTCGAATGTGTGAGCTGGCTTGCCTGCGATGGGCACACTTGGGTCTAACGCCCTACTTCTCAGGCATCGGCATCGGAAACGGCATCACATTGCTGGTGCCACGCGCTTCACTGATCTTCGGTGTGCCCAGGCGCTCAACTTCATCGATGCGCACAATCGAATGCATCGGCACAAAGCTGCGCACCACGCCTTCGAACTGCGCCTTGAGCTTTTCTTCGCCCGGGTCGACGACCAACTGGGTGCGCTCGCCAAAGACGAACTCTTCCACTTCCAGGAAGCCCCACAGATCACTTTGATAGATCTGCTTGGCGTACATTTCGAACACCTGGCCCTGGTTGAGGAAAATCACCTTATAGATTGGAGCTTCACGTTTGGTCATGGTGGGCGGATAACATCGGGGATATAAAAGAGGGCGCGAACTATAGCATGGCACCCGATGCACAACGCTAGGAACCAATGGGCATGCCCCCTATAATGCGCGGTTCTTTACCACCAGTTGATGATTCCCATGGCCAAGAAGCTTTACATTGAAACCCACGGTTGCCAGATGAACGAGTACGACAGCTCGCGCATGGTCGACCTGCTGGGCGAACACCAGGCCCTGGAAGTCACCGCCCGCGCCGAAGATGCCGACGTAATCCTGCTCAATACCTGCTCGATTCGTGAGCGGGCCCAGGACCGTGTGTACTCGCAGCTGGGCCGCTGGCGTGAACTGAAGCTGGCCAACCCGGACATGGTGATCGCCGTCGGCGGTTGCGTGGCCAGCCAGGAAGGTGCCGCGATCCGCGACCGCGCGCCCTATGTCGATGTGGTCTTCGGCCCGCAAACCCTGCACCGCCTGCCGGAAATGATCGACGCTGCGCGCGCCACCAAGCTGCCGCAGGTCGACGTGTCGTTCCCCGAAATCGAAAAATTCGACCATTTGCCCGAGCCACGCATCGACGGGCCGAGCGCTTATGTGTCGGTGATGGAAGGCTGCAGCAAGTACTGCACCTTCTGCGTGGTGCCCTACACCCGTGGTGAAGAAGTCAGCCGACCGTTTGACGACGTGCTGGCGGAAATCATTCACCTGGCCGAAAACGGCGTGCGCGAAGTCACGCTGCTGGGCCAGAACGTCAACGGCTATCGCGGCCAGACCCACGACGGGCGCCTGGCCGACCTGGCGGAGCTGATCCGCGTGGTTGCCGCCGTTGATGGCATCGAGCGCATTCGCTACACCACCTCGCACCCGCTGGAGTTCTCCGACAGCCTGATCCAGGCCCACGCCGAAGTGCCGGAGCTGGTCAAACACCTGCACCTGCCGGTGCAGTCGGGCTCGGACCGCATTCTGTCGGCGATGAAACGCAACCACACGGCCCTGGAGTACAAATCCAAACTGCGCAAATTGCGCGCCGCGGTGCCGGGTATTTGCATCAGCTCGGACTTTATCGTCGGCTTCCCTGGGGAGACCGAGAAAGATTTCGAGCAGACCATGAAGCTGATCGAAGACGTCGGTTTCGACTTCTCCTACTCGTTCGTCTACAGCCAACGCCCGGGCACCCCGGCCGCCGACTTGGCGGATGACACCCCGGAAGCGCTGAAAAAAGAACGTTTGAATGCGCTGCAGCACCGCCTGAACCAGCAAGGCTTCGAAATCAGCCGACAAATGGTCGGTTCGATCCAACGCATCCTGGTCACCGACTACTCGAAAAAGGACCCGGGCGAGTTGCAAGGGCGTACCGAGAACAACCGGATCGTCAACTTCCGCTGCGACAACCCAACCCTGATCGGCCAGTTCGCCGATGTGCACATTGATGCGGCGCAACCGCACTCGTTGCGTGGGTCGTTGATCAACTGATCGCGGTGACCCGATGAAGATCAAAATGTGGTCGCTGGCTTGCCTGCGATAACGGTGGGCCAACTGATACAACGGGCACTGATACACCGCTATCGCAGGCGAGCCAGCTCCCACAGTGGTTCTTCAGGGTTCTTGAGATCGAGGCCAGTCCATTTAAGTGCTTTCGCCCACCGGCGGCTGGCGTTATCCTCTCTTTCATCTCAACAGCCAAAGGGCGGCTAAAAGCGACCTTGAACGCACCCATAGAACCCCATCGTTTTCTCCTCGAGCCCTTTGAGGCTCGCCGTTTCGCCAACCTGTGCGGACAGTTCGACGAGCACCTGCGCCTGATCGAACAACGCCTGAGCATCGAGATCCGCAACCGCGGCAATCAGTTCGAGCTTATTGGTGAACCTCAACACACCACGTCTGCAGAAAACCTGCTCCGCCGCCTCTACCGCGAAACCAAGGGTAGTGAGCTGTCGCCGGAGACCGTGCACCTGTACCTGCAGGAATCTGCCGTAGAAGATTTGGCCAACAACCCAGTGGCCGAAGCCAGCGTGGCCCTGCGCACCAAAAAAGGCATGATTCGCCCCCGCGGCTTGAATCAGCAGCGCTACGTCAAAGAAATCCTCGGCAACGATATCAACTTCGGCATCGGCCCCGCCGGTACCGGCAAGACCTACCTGGCCGTGGCCTGTGCGGTGGACGCCCTGGAGCGCGAGCAAGTACGCCGCATCCTGCTGGTGCGCCCGGCGGTCGAGGCCGGCGAGAAGCTTGGCTTCCTGCCCGGCGACCTGGCCCAGAAGATCGACCCGTACCTGCGCCCGCTCTACGACGCGCTGTACGAGATGCTTGGCTTTGAATACGTGGCTAAGCTGATCGAGCGTCAGGTGATCGAGATCGCCCCGCTGGCCTACATGCGTGGCCGCACCTTGAACAACAGCTTCATCATCCTCGACGAAAGCCAGAACACCACCGTCGAGCAGATGAAGATGTTCCTCACCCGTATCGGTTTCGGCTCCACTGCCGTGATCACCGGTGACGTCACCCAGGTCGACCTGCCCAAGGGCACCAAATCGGGGCTGGCGCAGGTGATCGAGGTGCTCAAGGACGTGCCGGGCATCAGCTTCACGCACTTCATGCCCAAGGACGTGGTCCGCCACCCGCTGGTACAGCGCATTGTCGAGGCCTACGAGCGCTTCGAACACAAGGATGACGCACCGGCCAAGGACGTTCGCCGCGATGCTTGAGCTTGACCTGCAGCTGGCTACCGAAGCGCCCGCCCCCAGCGAAGCGCAGTTCCGCCAATGGTGCACACTGGCCCTGCGCCAGCGCACCGCCGACTCGGAGCTGACCATCCGTCTGGTGGACGAGCCCGAAGGCCGTGAACTGAATCACACCTGGCGCCAAAAGGATTACGCGACCAACGTGCTGTCCTTCCCCGCCGACGTACCGGATGAGTTACTGGATATTCCCTTGCTGGGCGATCTGGTCATCTGTGTCGAAGTGGTGGAACGCGAAGCAAAGGAACAAGGCAAGGAACTTGAGGCCCACTGGGCCCATCTAGTCATCCACGGCTGCTTGCATCTCTTGGGTTACGACCATATAGACGATGACGAAGCCTTGGAAATGGAAACACTGGAACAAACGTTGCTTGCAGAATTGGGTCACCGCGACCCGTATGCAGACGACGAAAACTGAAACGACACCTTACTGACACAACAAAGGATTTAGAGTAATCGCTATGAGCGAAGACCGATCGAGCAACGGGCAGAAGTCATGGCTGGGTAAACTGACCCAGGCTTTTGCCCACGAGCCGAAAAACCGCCAGGAGCTGCTTGAGCTGCTGCGCGAGGCCCATCAGAACAAGTTGCTGGACAGCGAAGCGCTGGCCATCGTCGAAGGCGCCATCCAGGTGGCTGACCTGCAAGTTCGGGACATTATGGTCCCGCGTTCGCAGATGATCAGCATCAAGGCGACCCAGACCCCACGGGAATTCCTCCCGGCCGTGATCGACTCGGCGCACTCGCGCTACCCGGTGATCGGTGAAAGCCATGACGACGTCATGGGTGTCCTGCTGGCCAAGGACTTGCTGCCGTTGATCCTCAAGGAGAACGGCGACAACTTCAACATCAAGGACCTGCTGCGTCCGGCCACCTTCGTACCTGAATCCAAGCGCCTGAATGTGCTGCTGCGCGAGTTCCGCGCCAACCACAATCACATGGCCATTGTGATCGACGAATACGGCGGTGTGGCGGGTCTTGTGACCATCGAAGACGTGCTGGAACAGATCGTCGGCGACATCGAAGACGAGCACGACGTCGAAGAAGACAGCTACATCAAGCCGCTGCCCAGCGGTGACTTCCTGGTCAAGGCACTCACGCCGATCGAGAACTTCAACGAGTTTTTCGACAGCGAATTCTCCGACGATGAATTCGACACCGTTGGCGGCTTGGTAATGAGTGCGTTCGGGCATCTGCCTAAACGTAACGAGACCACCGAGATCGGCGCCTATCGCTTCCGCATTCTGAATGCCGACAGCCGCCGTATTCACCTGATTCGCCTGACACCTATTGCCCGCTAAGGAATGACATGCAGCGCCTAACCCGCCCCGGCTGGCCCGGTAACTTGCTGGCCGTGGTGGCCGGCGCCATCACCACCCTGGCGCTGGCGCCGTTCGATTTGTGGCCGTTTGCACTGGTTGCGGTCGGATTTTTCTATATCGGCCTGCGCGAGCTGACGCCACGTCAGGCCTTGGGCCGTGGCTGGTGTTTTGGTTTCGGCCTGTTTGGCGCCGGCACCAGCTGGATCTACTACAGCATCCACCACTTCGGCGGCGCTTCGGTGCTGCTGGCTGGCTTCTTGATGCTGCTGTTTACCGCTGCCATTGCCTGGTTCTTCGCCCTGCCCGCCTGGCTATGGGCGCGTTGGTTGCGCCGTAATGAAGCACCGCTGGCCGACGCGCTGACGTTTGCTGCGCTATGGGTCGGCCAGGAAGCGTTTCGCGGCTGGTTCCTCACCGGTTTCCCCTGGCTGTACTCCGGTTACAGCCAACTCGACGGCCCACTCACCGGCCTCGCGCCGTTGGGTGGGATGTGGCTGATTTCCTTCGCCCTGGCGCTGACCGCAGCGGTGCTGTGCAACCTGCCGCGCCTGCTGGCGAGCAAGCGCAACGGTTTTATCGGCGCGGGCTTGGTGCTGCTGGTAACGCCGTGGGCCATAGGCTTGGCACTCAAACATCACGCTTGGACCTCGCCTTCGGGCGACCCACTGACGGTGGCAGCGATCCAGGGCAACGTCGAACAAAGCATGAAGTGGGACCCCGAGCAGCTTAATGCGCAGTTGGCGTTGTACCGTGACATGAGCTTCAGCTCCAAGCCCGTCGACCTGCTGGTGTGGCCGGAAACGGCTGTGCCAGTGCTCAAGGAGTCTGTCGAAGGCTACCTCGGGATGATGGGCAAGTTTGCCGCCGACCGGCACACTGCGCTGATTACCGGCGTGCCGATCCGCCAGGAAGTGCACCACCAGAAGCGCTACTTCAACGGCATCACCGTGGTCGGTGAGGGCGAAGGCACTTATCTGAAGCAGAAGCTGGTGCCCTTTGGCGAATACGTGCCGCTGCAAGACATGCTGCGCGGGCTAATTGCCTTCTTTGATTTGCCAATGTCGGACTTCGCCCGTGGCCCGTCTGACCAGGCGATGCTGCAGGCCAAGGGCTATCAGATTGCGCCGTTCATTTGCTATGAAGTGGTGTACCCAGAATTCGCCGCCGGCCTGTCGGCCCAAAGCGATTTGTTGCTGACCATCAGCAATGACACTTGGTTTGGCCGCTCCATTGGCCCGCTGCAGCACCTGCAAATGGCGCAAATGCGTGCGCTGGAGGCCGGCCGCTGGATGATCCGTGCCACTAACAATGGTGTGACTGGCCTGATCAACCCGTTTGGGCAGATTACTGCGCAGATCCCGCAGTTCGAGCGCGGCATTCTGTACGGCGAGGTGGTGCCGATGCACAACCTCACGCCGTACCTGCAATGGCGCTCGTGGCCGTTGATCATTGTGTGCCTGGGGTTGTTCGGCTGGGCGCTGCTGGCGGGGCGGATGTCCAAAACGGTCTAAAGGCTAAACACAAAATAATGTGGGAGCTGGCTTGCCTGCGATAGCGGTGGGCCAGCTAAAACCGGCCAACTGACACGACACCATCGCAGGCAAGCCAGCGCCCACACTTAATCTGCTGTGTTTCGACTTATCGGTAAAACACCCGATACCCCACCTGCCCCACCGCCTCATTGATCAACTGCCCGCTGCGCCACACCGACACAAACTCGGGCATCCAGCCACCCAATGGCCGGGCATTGTCCACGCCCAAAAAGCCCACCGGCCCCGGCACCACGCCGAAGCCGGCCTTCTCAAAGCTCCAGACCGCACGCGGCATGTGCCAGGCCTGGGTCACCACCACCACACGCTTGATGCCTTGAGGCAGCAGTATCTCGGCGCTCATCTGTGCGTTTTCCCAGGTGGTACGGCTGCGCTCTTCCTTCCAGCGCACCGCCACGCCGAAGTCATCCTGCATCGACACCGCCATCAGTTCGGCCTCACTCGGCGGCGTGCCGTAATGCAGGCCGCCGCTGGTCAACACCGGCAACCCGGACGCCTTGGCCAGCCGCGCGGCATACCGCTGGCGCTCAAGGCCAGTGCCGGTGGGCTGATCGGAGCCCCACGCCGGGTCACCCCGTTCACGCCCGGAGCCCAGCACCACGATCGCGTCTGCCCGCTGGGCCAGTGTTGCCCACTCTTCACGGGCCAACGGTGGCTCGGTCTCCAGCGCATGCGCGCCCCATTGCACCATCACCGGCAGGCTGATCAACCACATCCCGCCCAACCCCAGGGCAAAACACAGCCCGGCCAACCGAGGGCGGCTTTTGCGAAACCACCAGGCAACCGCAAGCAACAGCAAAAAAATGCCGGGCGGCAACAGCAATTGTTTAATGAAATAACGAAAAGGCATCGGGCATCTCCAAAGATGCCCGAAGCCTAGATGCAACGGGGTTTAGCGACAATCCTTACCAGCACATTTCGAGAAGGCTACTGAATAACGCGGTGTTTCACTTGCACCGCACGGCCCGACGCTTTTCGGGACCGCGACCGGCAGCCACATCCTTCAGCCAGATCACCTTGGCCGAACGCGAGGGCTCCTGGGCAGGCGGGGAAGCCTGCTCTTTGGAGGCACGGTGGTGATTCAATTCCAAGTAGCCCTTGATCAGTTCAAGTTCTGCCTGGCTCAAGCCTCGCAACTCCAGCTCCAAAGGCTGCTCATCACGCAATCGGCCTGCGGTTCTCGCGGCATCCAATGCCCGACCTAAACGGTCGATCAGTCCTTCATACAATTGCGGTTTCGTTAAAGTTCGCTGCGATTCAACCATCCCCTCACCTCATTGAAGATAAGACTCACTCCCCAATAAACAGCGTAGTCCCCATGGCTGCGCCTGCCTGGCGCCGCGACAGACGGCCTCGCCCGCGCAATCAGGGTTTCCCTCGATAGAGTGGGGTCATGTATGCTACGGCGCTTCCTGTAACTCCACTTCCCGCAGGGTTTGGGCACGGACGCGCCGCTTTTTGGTGTCGATCAACCTGAACGTTGCACCGAAGAGGATTAGGCCACCCCTATTCAGTTCAAAAGTAGCCATGCACGAACAATATCAGCCCCGTGAAATAGAAAATGCCGCCCAAACCTTCTGGGACGAGCAAAAGTCCTTTGAAGTCAGTGAACAGCCAGGCAAGGAGACTTTCTACTGCCTATCGATGTTCCCTTACCCCAGCGGCAAGCTACACATGGGGCACGTGCGCAACTACACCATCGGTGACGTGATTTCGCGCTACCAGCGCATGCTCGGCAAGAACGTCCTGCAGCCTATGGGCTGGGACGCCTTCGGCATGCCGGCGGAAAACGCCGCGATGAAAAACAACGTGGCGCCCGCCAAGTGGACCTACGAAAACATCGCCTACATGAAGACCCAGCTGCGCAGCCTGGGCTTAGCGGTGGACTGGTCCCGCGAGGTGACCACCTGCAAGCCGGATTACTACCGCTGGGAACAATGGCTGTTCACGCGCCTGTTCGAAAAAGGGGTGATCTACAAAAAAAGCGGCACCGTGAACTGGGACCCGATCGACCAGACCGTACTGGCCAACGAACAGGTCATCGACGGTCGCGGCTGGCGCTCCGGCGCGCTGATCGAAAAGCGCGAAATCCCAATGTACTACTTCAAGATCACGGCCTACGCCGATGAACTCTTGTCGAGCCTCGACGACCTGCCGGGCTGGCCTGAACAGGTCAAGACCATGCAGCGCAACTGGATCGGCAAATCCAAGGGCATGGAAGTGCAATTCCCGTACAACGTCGATTCCATCGGCGCGGCGGGCGCACTCAAAGTCTTCACCACCCGCCCGGACACATTGATGGGCGCGACCTACGTCGCCGTGGCCGCTGAACACCCGCTGGCCACCCAAGCCGCACAGAACAACCCTGAGCTGCAGGCCTTCATCGCCGAATGCAAAGGCGGCAGCGTGGCCGAAGCCGACGTCGCCACCCAAGCGAAAAAAGGCCTGCCAACCGGGCTGTTCGTCGAGCACCCGCTGACCGGTGAGAAGCTGCCGGTATGGGTCGCCAACTACGTGCTGATGCACTACGGCGATGGCGCAGTAATGGCTGTGCCGGCCCACGACGAGCGCGATTTCGAATTCGCCACCCAGTACAGCCTGCCGATTAAGTCCGTCGTGCGTACAAGCGTGGGTGATACCAACCTGGCCCCGTGGCAAGACGCCTACGGTGAGCACGGCGAACTGATCAACTCCGGCGAGTTCGACGGCCTGGATTTCCAGGGTGCTTTCGACGCCATCGAAGTGGCACTGATCAAGAAAAACCTCGGTGCCTCGCGCACCCAGTTCCGCCTGCGCGACTGGGGTATCAGCCGCCAGCGCTACTGGGGCTGCCCGATTCCGATCATCCACTGCCAAACCTGCGGTGACGTGCCAGTGCCGGAAGACCAACTGCCGGTGGTGCTGCCCGAAGACGTGGTGCCGGATGGCGCCGGTTCACCATTGGCGCGCATGCCCGAGTTCTACGAGTGCGCCTGCCCGAAATGCGGTGCACCGGCCAAGCGTGAAACCGACACCATGGACACCTTCGTCGAGTCCTCGTGGTACTACGCCCGCTACGCCTCGCCGCACTATGAAGGTGGCCTGGTAGAAAAATCCGCGGCCGACCATTGGTTGCCGGTGGATCAGTACATCGGCGGTATCGAACACGCCATTCTGCACCTGCTCTACGCGCGCTTCTTCCACAAGCTGATGCGTGACGAAGGGTTGGTCAGCTCTGATGAGCCGTTCAAGAACCTGCTGACTCAGGGCATGGTGATCGCCGACACTTACTATCGCCGCGAAGCCAATGGCGCCTACACCTGGTTCAACCCGGCAGACGTCGAGCTTGAGCGTGACAGCAAAGCCAAGGTGATCAGCGCCACGTTGAAATCCGACGGCCTGCCGGTGGAAATCGGCGGCACTGAGAAGATGGCCAAGTCGAAGAACAACGGCGTCGACCCGCAGTCGATGATCGATCAGTTCGGCGCCGACACCTGCCGCCTGTTCATGATGTTCGCTTCGCCGCCCGACATGAGCGCCGAATGGTCCGACTCCGGCGTCGAAGGCTCGCACCGTTTCCTCAAGCGCGTCTGGCGCCTGGCGCACGCCCATGTCAGCCAGGGCTTGCCGGGCAAACTGGACGTGGCGTCCTTGAGCGATGAACAAAAAGCCATTCGCCGCAGCACTCACTTGGCTATCCGCCAAGCCAGCCAGGACGTGGGTCAAAACCACAAGTTCAACACCGCCATCGCCCAAGTGATGACGCTGATGAACGTGCTGGAAAAAGCACCGCACACTACGGAACAAGACCGCGCGCTGTTACAGGAAGGCCTGGAAGCGGTAGTTCTGCTGCTGGCCCCGATCACGCCGCACATCAGCCACGAACTGTGGAGCCGTTTGGGCCACAGCGGCGCGGTGATCGATGCGCGCTGGCCGGTTCAGGATGACAGCGCCCTGGTACAGGACACGCTGCAACTGGTCATCCAGGTCAACGGTAAACTGCGTGGCCAGATTGATATGCCAGCCAGCGCCAGCCGCGAAGACGTTGAAGCGGCCGCCCGCGTCAACGAGAACGTGCTGCGCTTTACCGAAGGCCTGACGATCCGCAAAGTGATCGTAGTGCCCGGCAAACTGGTCAACATCGTCGCTAGCTAATCGGATCGGGCGCAGGGCTTGAGCCCTGCGCCGAACTAAACCTTTAAGGCCTCGATAAGGCCCACATGGTTTCAAGGGGAGCAACAAAATGATCAAACGCAATTTGCTGGTGATGGGCCTCGCTGTGCTGCTGAGCGCTTGCGGCTTCCAGCTGCGCGGCACCGGCACCAATGAACTGTCGCTCAAGGAACTGGACCTCAGCGCCCGCAACGCCTATGGCGACACCGTGACTCAGCTGCGCCAGACCCTGGAAAACAGCGGCGTGCGTGTCTACACCGGCGCGACCTATAAACTGAACCTGGTAGACGAGCGAGAAACACAGCGTAACCTCAGCTACGCGAGCGCCGGTCGTGCGTCGGACATCGAGCTGAGCACCGCGCTCAACTTCGAAGTACAGGGCCGCGACCATCTGCCGCTGATGGGCGACAAGATCGAAGTGCAAAAGGTCGTCAGCCACGATGGCAACAACCTGGTAGGTTCGGACTCGGAAATTATCCAGGTTCGCAAGGAAATGCGTCGTGAGCTGATCCAGCGCATGATGGTGCGCCTGCAACAGCTGACCCCGGAAAAACTGGCCGCCTTGCAACTCACCGCCGACAACAAGGCCAGGGCTGACGCCGACGCCCTGAAAGCTGCGAAAGAGTACGAAGACAACACGCCGAAACAATCGCCTGTTGAAGTCCCTGTCGAGTAAGCCTGACGGGGCGCCCCTGGCGCCCCGTTCCGCCCGCCTATGAAACTCGCCCCTGCCCAACTCGCCAAACACCTGCAAGGTGGCCTCGCGCCTGTCTATATCGTCAGCGGTGATGACCCGCTGCTGTGCCAGGAAGCCGCAGACGCCATTCGCACCGCCGCACGCCAGCAAGGCTTCGACGAACGCCAGGTATTCAGCGCCGACGCCAGTTTCGACTGGGGCACGCTGCTGCAAGCCGGCGCGAGCATGTCGCTGTTCGCCGAAAAACGCCTCTTGGAACTGCGCCTGCCTTCGGGCAAGCCTGGGGACAAGGGCGCGGCGGCCTTGATGGAATACTGCTCGCGGCCCGCCGAAGACACGGTGTTGCTGATCAGCCTGCCCAAGCTTGACGGCAGCGCGCAGAAAACCAAGTGGGGCAAGGCGCTGGTAGAAGGCCCACAGACCCACTTCATCCAGATCTGGCCAGTGGACAGCAACCAGTTGCCGCAGTGGATTCGTCAGCGCCTGTCCCAATCGGGGCTGTCGGCGACGCAAGACGCTGTGGAGTTGATCGCCGCCCGGGTCGAAGGCAACTTGCTTGCCGCCGCCCAGGAGATCGAAAAGCTCAAGCTGATGGCCGAAGACGGGCAAATCACCGTCGAAACCGTGCAAGGCGCGGTGGCCGACAGCGCGCGCTTTGACGTGTTCGGGCTGGTGGATGCGATTCTTAACGGCGAACCCGCCCACGCCCTGCGCATGCTCGAAGGGCTGCGCGGCGAAGGCGTGGAGCCACCAGTGATTCTGTGGGCCCTGGCCCGGGAACTGCGGGTGCTGGCCAATATTTCCCTGCAATACAGCCAGGGCACTGCGCTGGACAAATGCTTCAGCCAGGCCCGGCCACCGGTGTGGGACAAACGCAAACCGCTGATGAGCAAAGCCCTGCAGCGCCACTCAGCGCAACGCTGGGCGCAACTGTTGCTGGAAGCGCAGCGCATCGACGCGCAAATCAAAGGCCAGGCGGCGGGCTCGCCGTGGATGAGCCTGAGTCGTTTGTCACTTTTGATGTCTGGCCAACGCCTGTCATTGCCGGCTGAATAACCCCCTCCAAACACCCGATGTTTTCCTGTGGGAGCTGGCTTGCCTGCGATGGCGGTGAGTCAGCTTGCATTTCTGGCACTGATACACCGATATCGCAGGCTTGCCTGCTCCCACATTAACCGTGCCCACTTGATAGTGTAAAACCGCCTACACAGCGCAGGGCTTTACAGCCGCGCCACTTCGGCAGATTATTTGCACCGCTTCATCCCATCTCCAGAGCGCACTGACCATGAGCAAAAAGCCATCCAAGCATGGCCCCAACAAGGCCAAATCCATCATCGCCCAGCCACTGTTCCGCAGCCGTCAGGAACGCGCCGGTAAGGGCAAAGGCAGCTACCGCCGCGAAGCCTTCCAGTCTAATAGCTGGGAGGCTTCTTACTTTCTGGCAGCCTGAAGGCAAGCGCCCCTCCGGCATGATAAGGTCTGCACCTGATTTGTAATCCCTGGACCTGTGCATGCCCTCTAATCTTTCCCGTCGTTGGCACCTTCGCCAATTGATCGCTGCCTCCAGCCTTATTCTGCTTGTCGCCTGCGCGGAAAAACCCACCGCCGCAGACGCCCAACCCCTGCCGAAACTCCAGGCCGCACCGGCCGTCGCGCCCGCCGTGGTTGCCCCATTGGCAGCAGACAATCTTGATACCCAGCCGCCCCAGACGTTTGCCGAATGGATGGCTGGCTTTCGCGTCGAAGCCTTGAAAGCCGGGATCACACCCGCCGTCTTCGACAACGCCTTTGCTGGTGTCACCCCCAATGAATCGGTGATTCGCGCCGACCGCAGCCAGCCGGAATTTTCCCGCCCGGTTTGGGAATACCTCGACAGTGCCCTGTCGCCGGTGCGCGTGCGTAATGGCCGGGCTGCGCTGGTCAAGTACGCCGATATCCTGCAGCGCATCGAGGACCGCTATGGTGTTGATCGCCGGGCGCTGGTCGCGGTGTGGGGCATGGAAAGCAACTTTGGCCAGTTCCAGGGCAGTAATTCGGTGATCGGCTCTCTGGCGACCCTGGCTTATGAAGGTCGCCGTCGGGCATTTGCACAGGCGCAATTGCTGGCGGCGTTACAGATCATCCAGCATGGCGATATTCAAGCCGACCAGATGAAAGGTTCCTGGGCCGGCGCGATGGGCCAGACTCAGTTCATCCCGACCGTCTACAACACCCACGCCGTTGACTTCGACGGCGACGGTCGCCGCGATATCTGGAACAGCCCAGCCGACGCCCTCGCTTCCACCGCTCACTACCTGCAGAGCTCGGGATGGCAGAAGGGTCAGCCGTGGGGCTTCGAGGTGAAGCAGCTGCCGGCGAACTTCGATTACGCCCTGGCAGACGGTGGCGTGCGCAAGACCGTCGCCGACTGGCTGAAACTCGGTATCCAACTACCACCTGGCGCAAGCTTGCCGGCCAATGTCGACCAACTGTCCGCCGCCCTGCTGCTGCCGGCCGGCTACCGTGGCCCGGCGTTTCTGGTGCTGGACAACTTTCGTGCGGTCCTCAGGTACAACAACTCCTCGTCCTACGCCCTGGCCGTTAACCTGCTGTCGGAGCAGTTTGGTGGCGGTGGAGTGATTCGTGGCAGTTGGCCTAAAGATGAACTGCCGCTGAGTCGTTCCCAGCGCATTGATTTGCAGACAGTGCTCAGCGCCAAGGGTTATGACGCTGGCAACCCGGACGGGATTATCGGCGCCAATACGCGCAAAGCGATTCGCGCGGCGCAGCAGTCGTTGGGCTGGCCGGCGGATGGGTATCCGACGGTGAAGCTGTTGGAATCGTTGCAGGGCCGCTGAGAGCACGATCGTTCCCACGCTCAGCGTGGGAATGTCGCCCTGGACGCTCTGCGTCTGCTCTTGAGGTCGCGACGCGGAGCGTCACAGGATGCATTCCCACGCAGAGCGTGGGAACGATCAACCAGCTATTTCAACACTACATCCTGCTCCAACACCAAAGGGCTGACCATGTGATCGTTCCCACGCTCAGCGTGGGAATGTCGCCCTGGACGCTCTGCGTCTGCTCTTGAGGTCGCGACGCGGAGCGTCACAGGATGCATTCCCACGCAGAGCGTGGGAACGATCAACCAGCTATTTCAACACTACATCCTGCTCCAACACCAACCGCTGCTCCCCCGCATCCAACCGCACCAACGCGCCCATCGGCAGCGTCAGGTTCGGGTCACAGTGCCCACTGCGCCAGCCGGACAAGACCGGAATGCACAGCGGTTCGAAGGTCTGCTTGAGCAGCCGTTCCAACGCAGCCTTATCCACACCCGACACATCCCCCACCAGCACGCCGGCGACCTGCGCAAGCTTGCCCGCCAGGCGCAGATGCGTCAGCAGGCGGTCGATGCGGTAGATGGGCTCGTTGACGTCTTCGATCAGCAGAATGATGCCGTCAGCGTCGATCTCATAAGCCGTGCCCATCACTGCCGCGATCATCGACAAGTTGCCACCCAGCAAGCGCCCACAGGCGATGCCAGGTTCAATGGTGGTCAACGGGTAGGCCACCGGGTGCGCGAGCACGCTGCCGGCGCCCAGTTGACCGCGCAGCAGGCTGAATAACGATGACTCAGTCGGCTGCTGCTTATCGCCAAGCAAATCGGCATTGAGCATCGGCCCGTGAAAGGTCACAAAGCCTGCGTAACGGTTGATGGCAAGGTGCAATGCGGTGATGTCGCTATAACCCACGAATGGTTTGGGGTTTGCCCGAATCAAGTCGAAATCGAGCCGATCCAGTAGACGCGGTGTGCCGTAGCCGCCACGCAGGCAGAAGATCGCATCGATTTCGGGGTCGGCGAAGGCGGCGTGCAAGTCGCGCAGGCGCACGTCATCGCTGCCGGCGAGGTAACCGTCACGTTCGTATACACCTGGAAAAACCCGCAGCTCATGGCCACGGGCGCGCATCCATTGCCCGGCTTTTTCAACGTCGAGGGCAGCGGGGCCGGCGGGGGCGATCAGGCCGATTATGCCTTCGGGGCGTAGAGCAGGTACGGCGACGGTCATCCACGATTCTCCCTAATTAACGCGCAACGAAATGTGGGAGCTGGGCCAGTGGGCGCTGGCTTACCTGCGATGCACACGCCTCGGTTTATCAGCCAAACCGAGGTGATGCAATCGCAGGCAAGCCAGCTCCCACACAAGCCCGCTCCCACATTGGATAGCGGTGTTGCGCAACCCGTTATTACGAAACCAGGCTTGCCTTGACCAGCTTGGCTTGCTCGTCAGCATGGTACGAGGAGCGCACCAACGGGCCGGAAGCCACGTTTTTGAAGCCCATCTTGTAACCTTCCTCGGCGAACCAGGCGAAGATGTCCGGGTGCACGAAACGCTGCACCGGCAAGTGGCTGCGCGACGGTTGCAGGTATTGGCCCAGGGTCAGCATGTCGATGTCGTGTTCGCGCATGCGCTTCATGACTTCGATGACTTCTTCGTCGGTTTCGCCCAAGCCCAGCATCAGGCCGGATTTGGTCGGGATGTGCGGCATCATCTGCTTGAATCGTTGCAGCAGGGTCAGCGACCACTGGTAGTCCGAACCTGGGCGCGCGGCCTTGTACAGGCGTGGCACGGTTTCCAAGTTGTGGTTGAACACATCCGGTGGCTCGGCGGCGGTGATTTCCAGCGCGACGTCCATGCGGCCACGGTAATCGGGCACCAGGGTTTCGAGCATCACGTTTGGCGACAGCTTACGGATCTCGCGGATGCAGTCGGCAAAGTGCTGGGCACCGCCGTCACGCAGGTCGTCGCGGTCTACCGAGGTGATCACTACGTATTTGAGTTTCAGGTCAGCGATGGCGATGGCCAGGCTTTGCGGCTCGTTGACGTCCAATGGCTTCGGCCGACCGTGGCCGACGTCGCAGAACGGGCAACGACGGGTGCAGATGTCACCCATGATCATGAAGGTGGCTGTGCCGCCGGAGAAGCATTCACCCAGGTTCGGGCAGGACGCTTCCTCGCACACGCTGTGCAGCTTGTGTTTGCGCAGCAGGGCCTTGATACGGTCGACTTCCGGCGAAACCGGGATACGCACGCGGATCCAGTCAGGTTTTTTCGGCAGTTCGGTGGTCGGGATGATCTTGACCGGGATGCGTGCAACCTTCTCGGCGCCGCGCAGCTTGACGCCGGCTTCCACCTTGGCACGCGGGGCCGGGGCCGGACGCTCGGTGATGTCCAGCGTCGGGATCATGGTTTGCACTGCATCAGTAGTCATAATCAGTCGATTCCGCCCGTAAGGGTCGTCTGCTCAGCATAGTCGAGGTGTTTGACGAGCTGCGCACGCAGCCGGGCACTTACCTCGGCAAATTTAATCGGTGTGGCGTGGTCGCTCAGTTGGGTCATCGCCAACCCTGCGTAACCGCAAGGGTTGATGCGCCCGAACGGCGCCAGGTCCATGTCCACGTTCAAGGCAAGGCCATGAAAGGAACAACCGTGGCGAATCCGCAAACCAAGGGACGCGATTTTCGCGCCGTCCACGTACACACCGGGTGCATCGGGCTTGGCCGCGGCGCTTACGCCGTAACTGGCCAACAGCTCGATCAGGCAAGCTTCCATGCGGCTTACCAGGTCACGTACGCCAAACCCAAGCTTGCGTACGTCCAGCAATAGATACGCTACAAGCTGACCCGGCCCATGGTAAGTCACTTGACCCCCTCGGTCGACCTGCACCACCGGAATATCCCCCGGCAGCAGCAGATGCTCGGCCTTGCCGGCCTGGCCCTGGGTAAACACCGGCGGGTGTTCCACCAGCCAGATTTCATCCGGGGCCGAGCTGCCGCGTTCATTGGTGAAGCGCTGCATGGCGTGCCAGACCGGCTCGTAGGCCACCTGGCCGAGCTCGCGAAAGCCCAGAACCTGTGACATCACAACACCATGTGCACGAAGCCGGTGGCCCGCAGTTCGCTGTTGATGTCGTAGAGCTGGTCTTGACCGGTCGCAACGATGTGCAACTGGATCGTGGTGTATTTACCGTTGGAGCTCAAACGCTCGTCCACTCGGTTGTCGTTGATCGTCGCGTGTACACGCACGATCTCGATAATCCTGTCTTTGCGGCCCACACCCGTGTCGCTGATCACCTTGATAGGATAATCGGTCACCGGGAATTCGATCTTTGGCGCCTTTACTTCTACTTCTTTATCGGTCATGGCAGAACGGCCTCGTAAGCGGTAAGCCGTGGCGACGGGCAAAGCCCCGCGTCGGATCAACGCAGGGCTTTGCAGGTGCACACAATCAGTTGAACAAGCCGTAGAAGAATAGACGGATGCTATCCCACACGCGGCGGAAGATACCACCTTCGTCGACGGATTCCAGAGCGATCAGGTCGGCGCTGTGCACCACTTTGTCGTCCAGTTTCACTTCGACTTTACCGATAACGTCACCCTTGGCAATTGGCGCAACCAATTGTGGGTTCATGGTCATGCTGGCAGCGAGCTTTTTCAGCTGGCCTTTAGGCATGGTCAGGGTCAGGTCGTCAGCCAGGCCGGCCTTGACTTGGTGGGTAGCGCCTTTCCATACCGGCGCGGTCGCAAGCTCTGCACCCTTCTGGTAGAAGGTCTGGGTTTCGAAGAAGCGGAAACCGTAGGTCAGCAGTTTTTGCGTCTCGGCCGCACGGGCCTGCTCGCTGTTAGTGCCGAAGACCACGGCAATCAAACGCTGGCCGTCACGTACAGCGGACGACACCATGCAGTAGCCTGCTTCGTCGGTGTGGCCGGTTTTCAGACCATCAACGGTCTTGTCGCGCCACAGCAGCAGGTTGCGGTTAGGCTGCTTGATGTTGTTCCAGAAGAATTCCTTCTGGGAGTAGATCGCGTAGTGCACCGGGTCGACGCGGATGATCGCGCGAGCCAGCACGGCCATGTCGTGAGCCGACGAGTAGTGCTCCGGGTTCGGCAGGCCGGTCGGGTTCATGAAGTGGCTGTTGGTCAAACCCAGGTCGGTGGCGGTCTTGTTCATCAAATCGGCGAACGCATCTTCGCTGCCGGCGATGTGCTCGGACAGGGCCACGCTGGCGTCGTTACCGGACTGGATGATGATGCCGTGCAGCAGGTCGCTGACAGTGACCTGCGAACCCACCTTGATGAACATCCGCGAACCGCCGGTGCGCCAGGCGTTTTCGCTGACGGTGACCGGGTCGTTTTCGCCGATCTGGCCGCGACGGATTTCCAGGGTCGCGATATAGGCCGTCATCAGCTTGGTCAAGCTGGCTGGGGGCAGGCGCTGGTCACCATTGTTCTCGACCAGCACATTACCGCTGGCGGCATCCATGAGGACCCAGGCCTTGGCGGCCAGTTGCGGGGAAGCCGGCACCATTTCAACCGCCCAGGCGGCCGGGGTGATGATCAGCGAAAGAAGCAGGCACGTGCGTTTGGCTAAAGTGGTGATGTTCATCCGTCTCTCGAAATTGCTTATGGAAACTTGCCCTCGCGGGCAAAACTATTCAGACAGCCCGCTGCCAGACTGTCACGTGTTCGGTTGCCCGCTCACCCCTTGCCCCTGGGTTTTTATTCTTCAACGAGCCAACAACCAGGGCCCAGGACCGCGTACGAACCTGAGCCATCAATCTTTCTTATTCGGCGGTAACCACGCTGGGCTGCCCTAGGTTGGCCAGGCGCACGCTGTTCTGTACTTGCGCCACTTCACCAGGCGTTCCGATCGGCCCCATGCGCACACGGTGCAGGGTCTGCTGGTTACGCACGATGGAGCTGATGAACACCGGCGCATTGACCATGCTGCTCAGCTTGGACCTTAACAGTTCTGCCGCATCCGGGTTGGCGAATGCACCCACTTGCAGGTACTGACCGCCCACGGTAGAGGCGCCCGGTGCTGCGTGAGGCACGACCACCGTGTCCGGGGCGTGCTGCGCCGGCGGTGGTGTCCACTGCTCGATCTTGCCGGTTGAGGCGGTCACTTGTGGCTGCGGAGTTTGCGGTTCGTTGAGCATCAACGGCGCCGGTTTGCCACGCTGGGCCCAGTACTGCGCCGGGTCGATGCCTTCAACTTTCACGCGCGCGGTGCCCGTTTCGGCATAACCGAGTTTCTTTGCGGCGGCGTAGGACAGGTCGATGATCCGGTCCGAATAGAACGGCCCACGGTCGTTGACCCGCAGGATCACCGTGCGGTTGTTGTCCAGGTTGGTCACCCGTACGTAGCTGGGCAGTGGCAGGGTCTTGTGGGCCGCGCTCATGCCGTACAGGTCATACACTTCGCCGTTGGCGGTATTCTGGCCATGGAATTTGGTGCCGTACCAGGACGCGGTGCCCGACTGCACGTAGGTCTTGGATTCCTGCAGCGGGAAGTAATTCTTGCCCAGCACGGTGTACGGGTTGGCCTTGTACGGCCCGGTGTGCAGGGTCGGCGTGGCATCCGGGATTTTCGACACGTCGACATCCCACCACGGCGCGCCGTCTTTGTGCGCGCGGTTGATGTCCAGGCCCGGCTGGGCACGGACGGTACCGCCACCCGACTTTTGCGCAGGCGCACGGCTGGTGGTGGAGGAACAACTGACAACCAACAAGGACAATGCGGCAAACGCCACCAGCTTGAGCGGTTTATTGAACGGCGATGCCCGCATTACTTGTTGCCCCGTGCTTGTACCAGCATGTCTGACAGCTGATGCACGGCCATGGCGTACATCACACTGCGGTTATAACGCGTGATTGCGTAAAAATTCTTCAGGCCCATCCAGTATTCCGGGCCATTTTCGCCTTCCAGGCGGAACGCCGTCACCGGCATATCATCGCGTGGCGCATTCTGACTCGACCAGCCCAGCGCTCGCAACTCCCCGACGGTCTTGACCGGCTCGATTCCCTGGGTCAGGCCTTCATCGGCGCGATCCCCCGTCACGTCGGCACGGATTACCACCGGTTCACCGGCTACCCAGCCATGGCGTTTGAAGTAGCTGGCCGCGCTGCCGATGGCGTCGTCGGGGTTGCTCCAGATATTGATGTGGCCGTCGCCGTCGAAATCCACCGCGTAAGCGCGAAAGCTGCTCGGCATGAACTGCGGCAAGCCCATCGCACCGGCGTAGGAGCCTTTGAGGGTCAGCGGGTCGACCTGCTCTTCGCGGGCCAGCAACAGGAATTCGCGCAGCTCCTTGCGGAAGAACTCGGCGCGCGGCGGGTAATCGAAGCCCAGGGTCGACAAGGCGTCGATCACCCGGTAACTGCCGGTATTGCGCCCGTAAAAGGTTTCAATGCCGATGATCGCCACGATAACTTGGGCCGGCACGCCGTATTCCTGCTCGGCGCGAGCCAGCACGGCTTCGTGCTGGCGCCAGAAGTCCACACCCCGGGCCACACGAGCGTCGGTGAGGAACATCGGGCCGTAGTCTTTCCACTGTTTAACGCGCTCGGCGGGACGCGAGATCGCGTCGAGGATCGCCTGCTTGCGCTTGGCTTCGCGGAACACGCCCATTAGCTGTTCACCGGCGAAACCATAGTCGCGGGTCATTTCACCGACAAATTCGGCGACCTGGGGTGAGCCATCATAGTCACCGGCCTGCGCCTCTTGCGTCGCGCCCAGCAGCCCAATCAGGCTCATCCAGAACGCATGCCGAGTCGCCCAGCCGCGCATTACTTGCATTGACATCTTCACCTTATTCAAACCTGCGCGATCCACTTGCGATGCGTGTGAATCGACATCAAAACCCCAAACGCTGACATCAATGTCACCAGCGAAGTTCCGCCGTAGCTAATGAACGGCAACGGCACCCCAACTACCGGCAACAGGCCACTGACCATACCGATGTTGACGAAAACGTAAACAAAAAAAGTCATGGTCAGGCTGCCGGCGAGCAATTTGCCGAACAGCGTCTGCGCCTGCGCGGTGATCACCAGCCCGCGACCAATCAATAGCAAATAAATCAGCAACAGCGCGCAAATGCCCACCAGGCCGAACTCTTCGCCCATTACCGCAATAATGAAGTCGGTGTGGCTCTCGGGTAAAAAGTCGAGGTGCGACTGGGTGCCCAGTAACCACCCCTTACCAAATACTCCGCCGGAACCGATGGCCGCTTTGGACTGAATGATGTTCCAGCCGGTGCCCAATGGGTCACTCTCCGGGTCGAGGAACGTCAGGATCCGCTGCTTCTGGTAGTCGTGCATAAAGAAGAACCACATGGCCACGGCCACGGGAATGGCAGCGGCCAGCACGCTAAGGATCCAGCGCCAGCGCAAGCCGCCCATAAACAGCACGAACGCACCGCCTGCGAGAATCAGCAGCGAAGTGCCGAGGTCCGGCTGGCGTACGATCAGGATAAACGGCACGCCGATCAGGATCAGGCTAATGCCCACGTGCTTGAGCTGCGGCGGCAAGGTGCGCTTGGACAAATACCAGGCGATGGTCGCCGGCATCAGGATCTTCATGAATTCCGACGGTTGGAAGCGAATCACCCCCGGGATGTTGATCCAGCGGGTCGCGCCCATGGCGTTGTGGCCCATCACGTCCACCACCACCAGCAGCAATACGCCGGCGACATACCCCAGCGGCACCCAGCGCGCCATGAAGCGCGGCTCGAGTTGGGCGATCACCACCATCGACAACAGGCCCAGGCCGAACGACGAGGCTTGCTTGATCAGCAGGTCCCAGTTCTTGCCGCTGGCCGAATACAGCACGAACAGGCTGCCGGCGGCCAAGGTCAGCAGCAGGATCAGCAATGGGCCATCAATGTGTATGCGCTGCAACAACGTCGCACGTCGACGCATCACATCCTCACTGGAGAGGATGCGGTCAAAATTACTCTTCACGGGCCGTAACCTCGGTGCTTGAAGGGGGGCCACCATATTCGGATTTAAGCCTGCCGTCGTCGGCCAACAGCCAGGCGTCCATGATCTGGCGCACCACAGGCGCAGCGACGCCGGAGCCGGACTCACCGTTCTCGACCATCACTGCCACGACGATTTTCGGATCGTCTGCCGGGGCAAAACCGACAAACAAGGCGTGGTCGCGGTGGCGCTCCTGAACCTTGGAACGGTCGTATTTTTCGCCCTGTTTGATCGCAACCACCTGGGCGGTGCCGCTTTTGCCGGCAATGCGGTATTGCGCACCGGCCGCCGCTTTACGCGCGGTGCCGCGAGCGCCGTGCATCACTTGCTGCATGCCGTGGTTAACCTTGGTCCAGTCGGACGGGTCGCGCAGTACGATGTCGGGGATCGGGTTTTCATCCACTGGCCGCTCGCCTTCGACGGTCTTGGCCAGGTGCGGACGGTTCCAGATGCCTTTGTTGGCCACCAGCGCCGTGGCCTGGGCCAGTTGCAGCGGCGTGGCCTGCATATAGCCCTGGCCGATGCCGAGGATCAGGGTTTCGCCCGGGAACCACGCCTGGCGGCGGGTCGCGCGCTTCCACTCCCGCGATGGCATCAAGCCAGGGGATTCTTCGAACATGTCCAGGGAGACTTTCTGACCGAGGCCGAACTTGCCCATGTAGGCAGACAGCCGGTCGATCCCCAGCTTGTGGGCCAGGTCATAAAAATAGGTGTCGTTGGAGCGCATGATCGCGGTGTCCAGGTCGACATAGCCGTCACCGGTGCGGTTCCAGTTACGGTATTTGTGATCGTAGTTGGGCAGCATGTAGTAGCCCGGGTCGAACACACGGCTCGATGCGGTGACCACACCCGAATCCAAACCGGCAATCGCCACCGCCGGCTTGATGGTCGAACCCGGCGGGTACAGCCCGCGCAGCACGCGGTTAAACAGCGGCCGGTCGATGGAATCACGCAGCTCAGCGTAGGCCTTGAAGCTGATCCCGGTCACGAACAGGTTGGGGTCGAAACTCGGCTGGCTGACCATCGCCAGCACTTCGCCGGTTTTCGGGTCCAGCGCTACCACGGCGCCACGCCGACCGCCGAGGGCCATTTCAGCCGCCTCCTGCAGTTTGATGTCCAGGCTCAGCACGATGTCCTTGCCCGGCACCGGGTCGGTGCGCTTGAGCACCCGCAGCACGCGGCCTCGGGCGTTGGTCTCGACTTCCTCGTAACCCACCTGGCCGTGCAGCTCGGGCTCGTAGAAACGCTCGATGCCGGTTTTGCCAATGTGGTGGGTGCCGCTGTAATTCACCGGATCGAGGCTTTTCAGCTCTTTCTCGTTGATCCGCCCCATGTAGCCGACGGAGTGGGCAAAGTGCGGCCCTTGCGGGTAATGCCGCACCAACTGCGCCACCACTTCCACACCCGGCAAACGGAACTGGTTCACCGCGATTCGGGCGATCTGCTCTTCGGTCAGCTCAAACAGGATCGGCACCGGCTCAAATGGCCGGCGCCCCTGCTTCATGCGCTTTTCGAAGATCACCCGGTCTTCCGGCGTCAACTGCAGCACTTCGACGATCACATCGAGGATCTGCTGCCAGTCGCCGGAACGCTCGCGGGTCATGCTCAAGCTGAAGCTGGGCCGGTTATCCGCGACGACCACGCCATTGCGGTCGAAAATCAGCCCACGGGTCGGCGGAATCGGCTGCACATGCACCCGGTTATTTTCCGACAACGTGGAGTGATAGTCGTACTGGATCACCTGCAGGAAATACAGGCGCGCAATCAGCACCGCAATCAAACCCACCACCAGAAAAGCGCCAAAAATGACCCGCGAGCGCACCAGACGTGCGTCTTTCTCGTGGTCCTTGATGCGGATCGGCTGGGTCATCGGGAGGGGCGCAGATTATTTGTGGTAAGGGTGCCCGGACAGAACTGTCCAGGCGCGATACAGCTGTTCACCGATCAGAATCCTTACCAACGGGTGCGGCAGCGTCAGCGCCGACAATGACCAGCGCTGGTCCGCCCGCGCACAAACTTCCGGCGCCAGCCCTTCGGGGCCGCCGACCATGAAGTTGACCGTACGCGAATCCAGGCGCCAGCGATCCAGTTCCACCGCCAACTGCTCGGTGCTCCAGGGTTTGCCGTGCACCTCAAGGGTGACGATGCGCTCGTTGGGGCCGACCTTGGCCAGCATGGCTTCGCCTTCCTGCCGGATAAAGCGCGCCACGTCGGCGTTCTTGCCCCGGGTGTTGAGCGGTATTTCCACCAATTCCAGCGACAGCTCAGCGGGCAGACGCTTGGCATACTCGTGCCAGCCTTCTTCCACCCACTTGGGCATGCGTGAACCGACAGCGATCAGACGCAGGCGCACAGCCGTTCCTTATTCCTGGTCTTTGTTGAGCTTGTCGAAGTGCGCGTGGCCCACTTCAGGGCTGTGGTGCTTGCCATCAGCAGCACGGCTCTGCTCGGCGCCTTTCCACAGACGCTCCAGGTCGTAGAACTGACGAGCGTTGGAGGTCATCATGTGAACGATCACGTCGTCCATGTCCAGCAGCACCCAGTCGCTGTCGCCCTTGCCTTCTTCACCCAGCGGCTTCACGCCTTGGGCTTTGACGGCTTCGCGAACCTTGTCCAGCATCGCGCCGATCTGGCGGTTAGAGGTACCGGTGGCGATGATCATGAAGTCGGTGATGCTTTGCTTGTCGCGCACGTCCAGCACTTGGATGTCCTGGGCCTTAACGTCTTCCAGGGCAGCCACGGCGACTTTTACCAGCTCTTCGCCAGCCAGCTCAGGGCCGGTGTGCGCTACAACTGGCAGCGGGGCGCTTTTGAAAGTGCCTTTACGCTTAACTTTACTTACGTCTTTGTTGGTCATATAAAACTCGTTTTGCTCGTATGTTCGGGGCGCTCGCTGCACGACTGTGCGTAGCGACAAGCGCGCCTTTTAGTTCGACGCACGGTAAAGCCCGTGCGCATCGATGTAGGCCAGGACCGCGTCAGGCACCAGGAAACGTACCGACTTCCCGCTGGCCAGCAGTTGACGGATCTGGGTGGCAGACACCGCAAGCGGGGTCTGCCAGACGAATGCAATATTCCCGTTCGGCCCGGTCAGGGCCAAGGGGTCACTTACCGACCGCGCGGCCAGCAGGTTGCGCAAGGCATCCGGCGGTTCGCTGTCGGCATCCGGGCGTTGCAAAACCAGGATGTGGCAGTGCTGGAGGAGTTCCTCCCAGCGATGCCAAGAGGGCAGGCCGCAAAATGCGTCCCAGCCCAAAAGCAGAAACAATTGGTCGTCCGCGGCCATTTCGGCGCGCATCACTTCCAGGGTATCGACAGTGTAGGACGGTTTATCACGCTTGAGTTCGTGGTCGTCCACCACCAGCGGCGCGATGCCGTCCACCGCCAGGCGCACCATTTCCAGGCGTTGCTGCGCTGACACCTGCGGCGTGTCGCGATGCGGCGGCCGCGCGTTGGGCATCACACGCAGCTCATCCAGCGCGAGAGCATCCGCCACTTCCAGGGCACTGCGCAAATGGCCGATGTGCACGGGGTCGAAGGTGCCGCCGAGCAGCCCGATGCGTTTAGCCATCAAGTGCGCACATGACCGTCGCCGAACACCACGTACTTCTCGCTGGTCAGGCCTTCAAGGCCAACCGGGCCGCGTGCGTGGAGCTTGTCGGTGGAGATGCCGATCTCCGCCCCCAGGCCATACTCAAAGCCGTCGGCAAAGCGCGTCGAGGCGTTGACCATCACCGAAGCGGAATCCACTTCGTTGAGGAAACGCCGGGCATCGCTGAAATGCTCGGAAACAATGGCGTCGGTGTGCTTGGAGCCGTACTTGTTGATGTGTTCGATGGCCTGGTCCAGGTCGTCGACGATGCGGATAGACAGGATCGGCGCCGTGTACTCGGTGTACCAGTCTTCTTCAGTCGCCTCGATCACGTCCGCGCCCAGCAGCGCACGGGTGCGTTCGCAACCGCGCAGCTCCACGCCCTTGTCACGGTAGATGGCAGCCAGCGGCGGCAGCACGCGATCGGCAATGCCGACGTGCACCAGCAGGGTTTCCATGGTGTTGCACGGGGCGTAGCGGTGGGTCTTGGCGTTATCGGCGATGCGGATTGCTTTGTCGATGTCGGCGGCGACGTCGATGAACACGTGGCACACGCCGTCCAGGTGCTTGATCACCGGCACCTTGGCATCGCGGCTGACGCGCTCGATCAGGCTCTTACCACCGCGCGGCACGATCACGTCGACAAATTCCGGCATGGTGATCAGCGCGCCAACGGCGGCGCGGTCGGTGGTTTCCACCACTTGCACCACTTCAGCCGGCAACTCGGCCACGGCCAGGCCTTGCTGAATGCAGGCGGCAATCGCGCGGTTGGAATTAATCGCCTCGGAACCGCCACGCAGGATGGTGGCGTTGCCAGACTTGAGGCACAGGCTCGCAGCGTCGATGGTCACGTTCGGGCGCGACTCATAAATGATACCGATCACGCCCAGGGGCACGCGCATCTTGCCAACCTGGATGCCGGACGGCAGGTAACGCATATCGCGGATTTCACCGATGGGGTCAGGCAGCTTGGCCACCTGACGCAGGCCTTCGATCATGTCGTCGATACGTGCCGGGGTCAGCGCCAAGCGGTCCAGCAGAGCCGGTTCCAGGCCATTGGCGCGACCGCTGGCCAAGTCCAGTTCATTGGCAGCGGCCAGCTCGGAGCGCGAAGCATCCAGAGCATCAGCGGCCGCCAGCAGGGCACGGTTCTTCTGCGCAGTGCTCGCGCGGGCGATCAACCGCGAGGCCTGACGGGCAGCGCGACCCAGGCGGGTCATGTAGTCAAGAACGGACTCAGTCATGGTCGGGGAGTCTTGGCAAAGAGGAAAGCGGCAGATTATAGCTGTGACGCCGCCCGACTGACAGCGGTGTGGGGCGGATGGTCGAAATGAACTGTAAAAACTTGGGGTTCAGCGGTAATTAAGGCGGGAGTTGTTATTATTCGGTCACATTTAGCCGTATTAACCCAGATCGCCATGTCCAGTTTTGCCCCCCAGCTTACCGCCAGCGCCCTGCCCGACCGCTTCTTCGACCGCGACGCGCAAGTTCTTGCGCGGGAATTACTCGGGAAAGTCATACGCCATCGTGTCGGCAATACCTGGCTTTCAGCGCGAATTATTGAAACCGAAGCCTATTACGTGGCCGAAAAAGGCAGCCATGCCTCACTCGGCTACACAGAAAAGCGTAAGGCTTTGTTTCTGGATGGTGGGCATATCTATATGTACTACGCCCGTGGCGGCGATTCGCTGAACTTCAGCGCGCAAGGCCCGGGTAATGCCGTGTTGATCAAATCAGCCTATCCCTGGGTCGATGAAACCTCCGGCCCGGACAGTCTGGCGCAGATGCTGTTGAACAATCCGGACGCCAACGGCCACCCGCGCCCCTCGCAAAAACTCTGCGCGGGCCAGACACTGCTGTGTAAAGCCCTCGGGCTGAAAGTGCCGATGTGGGACGCCAAGCGCTTTGATCAGGAATTGCTCTACGTTGAAGACGTGGGTCAGACGCCGACGCAGATCATCCAGACTACCCGCCTAGGCATTCCCAGCGGTCGCGATGAACATTTGATGTACCGCTTCGTCGATGCGGGCTATGCGCCTTATTGCACCAGGAACCCGCTGCGCCGGGGCCAGGTCGAAGGCCGCGATTATTTTTTGATTTGAACAGACTGATAATTGAAACCTGCAGCCCAGCAATTCCAATGTGGGAGCTGGCTTGCCTGCTCCCACAGTTGATCTTCACTGTCTCAGGTTTCGTATTACATACATGGAGTGGATTGTATGGGCCAATGGCTCGATAGCATTACCGGCTGGCTGACCCTGAACCCCGAATGGCTGGCCGTCGCGGTCTTCATTGTCGCGTGCGTGGAGTGCCTGGCCATCGCCGGGTTGATCGTGCCAGGCACGGTGTTGCTGTTTGCCATTGCCGCACTGGCCGGCAGCGGGGCGCTGCCCTTGAGTGAAACCCTGCTGCTGGGTTTCCTCGGTGGCCTGTTGGGTGACGGAGTTTCCTACTACCTGGGACGGCATTTCCATCAGAACATCCGGCGCCTGCCCGGCTTGCGCCACCACCCTGAATGGATGAATGGCGCAGAAACCTACTTCCATAAGTACGGCATCGCCAGCCTGCTGGTAGGACGCTTCATCGGCCCGTTGCGCCCCATGCTGCCGATGGTCGCCGGCATGTGCGACATGCCCTTCCCACGCTTTGCCGCCGTGAGCATCCTGGCGGCAGCCGGTTGGTCGGTGGCTTATCTGCTGCCAGGCTGGGCGGCCGGCGCCGCGTTCCGCTTGCCATTGCCGGAAGGCTTCTGGCCGGTAGCCGGCATTGTCGCAGCCTGTTTGGCGATATTGCTGGGGCTGAGTTTGAACAGCAGCCTGCGCGGCCATCGTCGCGCCACCTTGTGGATCGGCTGCGCCAGCCTGACGCTGTTGATCGCGCTGTTTATCGGCTACCCGCACCTCAATGACTTCGATCAGGGCCTGAGCGCACTGGTGCAGGAACACCGCAGCCCGTGGCTAGACGAGGTGATGGTGCGGATCACCCAGTTGGGCGAGTTCAAGAAGATGTTTGTCGCCAGCGCTATCTTCACCGGCCTGTTGCTGCTGGCGCGGCAGTGGCGCCACGCGGTATTCGTCGGCGCCACGCTGGCCGGGGCGGCGGTGATCAACACCGGCACCAAGCTGTTTTTCGCGCGTGGCCGCCCCGAAATCCTTACAGACCCGCTGACCAGTTTCAGCATGCCCAGCGGCCACGCCTCCGGCGCATTTGCATTCTTCCTGGCGCTGGCCGTGCTGGCCGGTCGCGGGCAACCCACACGGTTGCGCCTGACCTGGATGCTGATGGGCTGTATTCCTGCGGCCTTTATTGCACTGTCGCGGGTTTACCTCGGCGCGCATTGGCCGACGGACATCCTGGCCGGCACGCTGCTGGCGATGACAGTGTGCGCGTTCAGCCTGACCGTCATCCAGTACCGTAGCCCGCTGCCGGCCATGGCGCAGAAAACCTGGTGGCTGCTGCTGCCGGCGCTGGTAGCGGTGTTGAGCTTTATCGCCCTCACCGGCACACCCCACGCGCTGCTGCGCTACGCCTACTGAGTGAAGAGTTCGCCCTGCAATTCGTCGAGCAACATCTGGATCGCATCCAGGCGTTGCTGCGGGTCATCGAGTTGCAGCAGGTCGATCTTGTCGGCCTCGGTGAACGGCAGCAGATACGCCAGCTGATTGCCCAAGGCTTGCTGGCCCTCGGCGTGGGCGTCCATATCAAGCGAGGCAACCATCGGGTGTTCGGCCAAGGCCTGGAGCAACGCCAGCAGGTCGGCGTCCTCTTCTTCCAGCGGTTGGTCCGGCAGCTCTTCGAGCCACTGCACTTCAGCCACCAGCAGTTGGTCCTTTTGCACCCCGGCGTCACGCACGCGAAAGCGCCGCCCGCCTTCAACGCGAATCCCCAGCAGGCCGTTGTCCTGCTGTTTGAAGTCGCGAATCAGCGCTTCACAGCCGACCAGTGCGTAGCCGTCGGGGGCCATGCCCACTTCCCTGCCATCGAGAATGCACACCACGCCGAAGCTTTCGCCCTTTTTCATGCAGCGGCTGATCATGTCCAGGTAGCGCGCCTCGAACAGTTGCAAATCGAGGGTGCAGCCAGGGAACAGCACGGTATTGAGCGGGAACAGCGCCAGACTCATAAAGGTTTCCTTAAACCCGGTTTAAACAATCACCGACACGGCCAGCGGCAGGAACACCGCCGTGGCCACGCCCATCAGACTCATGGCCAGCGCCGCAAAGGCGCCGCACTCTTCACTTTCCTGCAGCGCCACCGAGGTGCCGACGGCGTGGGCGGTCATGCCCAGCGCCATGCCGCGCGCCGCGGGGCTGTGCACGCCAAGGCGTGACAAATACGCCGGGCCGATCATCGCGCCGACCACGCCGGTGATCAACACAAACACCGCCGCCAGGGCCGCCACACCACCGATCTGCTCGGCCACCAGCATGGCAATCGGCGAGGTTACCGACTTGGGCGCCATGGTCATCAGCATCATGTGTTCGGCACCAAACCACCAGCCCAGCAGCACACACAGGCCGGTTGCCAACACGCCACCTATCACCAGCGTAGTAAAAATCGGCCAGAACAATTGGCGAATCCGCCGCAAATTCAGGAACAGCGGCACAGCCAGGGCCACGGTCGCGGGGCCGAGCAAGATGCCCATGATCTCGGTGCTCTTGCGGTACTCGGCGTAGGTCAGGCCGCAGCTGAGCAACACACCGATCACCAGCAGCATGGACACCAGCACCGGTTGTAGGAAGATCCAGCGGGTTTTCTCGAATGCCGCCAGCACCAGCTGATAGGCGCCGAGGGTAATGCCGATGCCAAACAGGGGGTGATGAATGACGGCTGTCCATGCGCCCTGCCAGTCGAAGGTCATTGGTCCTTCTCCTTGCGCTTGACCATCTGCTGCATCAGCACGCCAACAAAGCCCATGGCGATCACCAGCGACAACACGAGTGCGCCGACGATGGCCCAGAAGTCTGCGGCAATGTCCTTGGCATACACCATCACGCCCACGGCCGGCGGCACTAGCAGCAACGGCAAATAGCGCAACAGGCTGCTGGCGGCCAGGCTCAGGGGCTCGCCGACTTCGCCGCGCCAGATCAGGAAGCCCAGCATCAGCAGCAAGCCGATGATAGGCCCCGGCAGCACCGGCAACAGCAAATGGTTGATCGCGGTACCGATCAATTGAAACAGCACCAGCCATGTCAGGCCACGTAACAGCATCCCTTATCCCCCTCAAAACTCGCCCGCATTATAAGCACGCCGGCTCTATGCTTCGGCATTCGCCAAAAGCATGGTGGGTTGACCGGGTGAGTTGCCCATGATGATCTACCATGGACTTCGCACACCTATAAAAACGATGAACCAAGGAGAGTCGCAATGCCCTATGTACCTGTAGCGCAGCTCAAAGATTATGTCGGCAAGGAACTGGGACGTTCCGAATGGCTCACCATCGACCAGGCGCGTATTAACCTGTTCGCAGAGGCAACCGGCGATCATCAGTTCATCCACGTCGACCCGGTCAAGGCCGCCAAGACGCCGTTCGGCAGCACCATCGCCCATGGTTTCTTGTCGCTGTCGCTGATGCCCAAGCTGATGGAAGACATCCTGATCATGCCCGAGGGCCTGAAGATGGCGGTCAACTACGGCCTGGACAGCGTGCGCTTCATCCAGCCGGTCAAAGTCGACTCTAAGGTCCGCCTGAACGTGACCCTGACCGACGTCACCGAGAAGAAACCTGGCCAATGGCTATTTAAGGCCACCGCCACCCTGGAAATCGAAGGCCAGGAAAAACCCGCTTACATCGCCGAGTCGCTGTCACTCTGCTTCGTGTAAGGCCTTGCCTGTGGCGAGGTGATAAACCTTGCCACAGTGTATGTAAATTTATGTATGAATCCTGCGGCTGCGGCATACTCGGCGCTCAATTATCCGGATCCCGCTATGCGCCCACTCGCTCCCCTTGCCCTTGCCCTGTTGCTCACCGCTTGCGGAGACGGCGAATCGCTGTTGCCGCCCGATGCGCGCCTGCCCGATGGCGGCCGTTACCGGGGCGATGTGGTCAATGGTTTGCTGCAAGGCCAGGGCCGAGTGGACTACCCCAACGGCAGTTGGTACGCCGGCCAGTTCGACAAAGGCCAGTGGCACGGCCAGGGCGAATGGCACGGCAGCAACGGCGAGGTCTATAAAGGCCAGTTCCAGCAAGGCCTGTTCGACGGCCAAGGCAGCCTGACTACCCCGGGCAGCAGCTACGTCGGCGGCTTCAAAAACGGTCGGCGCAACGGCGAAGGCACCCTCAAAGAGGGGCAGATGACCTATCGCGGCGAATTCAAGGACGACCAGTACTCCGGCCTCGGCCGCCTCGAGCTGGCCGACGGCAGCCAATACCAGGGCCAGTTCGCCCACGGCAAGCCGAATGGCGAAGGCCAGCGCAACGACGACAGCGGCAACCAGTTCAGCGGCCACTTTGTCGATGGCCAACTCGAAGGCAACGGCACCTTCAACAGCGCCGACGGCGATATCTATGTCGGCCAGTTCAAACAAAACCAGCTCAACGGCAAAGGCCGCTATGAAAACGCCGACGGCGACGTGTGGATCGGCCAATTCAAAGAGGGCGCGCTCAGCGGCAAAGGCGAGCTGATCGGCGTCGACGGCAGCCACTATGTCGGCCAGTTCAGCGAATGGCGCTTCACGGGTGAAGGCCGCCTGAACCTCACCGATGGCAGCTTCTACATCGGCGGCTTCGACAGCGACAGCTATCAAGGCAAAGGCACCCTCGTACTGACCGATGGCACCGTAGAGGCCGGCACCTGGGTCAATGGCATGCGTGTGCGCGACGCCGACGGCAAGCTACTGCCCGACCCGCTGGAGATCGGCGTACTGGCCCAAGGCCGCTTGCTGGATGCCGCCCTCGCCGCGGTGCCCGCCTCCACGCCCGCCGTCGAGCTGTACACCCTGGCGGTGGCCGGTGATGGCAAGCAAAGCGTGTTCCTGCGCGAAGCCGATTACGTCAGCAACATGCTCGCCACCCGCTTTGGTGCGCGCGGGCAAATCCGCCTGGTCAACCACCGCGACCATATCGCCGACCGCCCTCTGGCCACCCGCGAAAGCCTGCGCCGTGCCGTGCAAACCCTGGCCGAGCGCACGGGGCCGCAAGACCTGGTGTTTATCTACATGACCAGCCACGGCACCCACGAACACGAACTGGTGCTCGACCAACCGCGCATGGAGCTGGCCGACCTGCCCGCCGATGAGCTGGCGGCGGTACTCGCCCCGCTGAAAAACCGCGACAAGATCATCGTGATTTCGGCCTGCTACTCCGGCGGGTTTATCCCAGCGCTGAAAGATGAGCACACGCTGATCATGACCGCCTCGCGCGCTGATCGCGTGTCCTTCGGCTGCTCCGAGGAAGCGGACTTCACCTACTTCGGCGACGCTCTTTTCGCACAAGCCTTCAACCAGACTGACGATTTGCAACAAGCCTTCAAATTGGCCCAGCTGCATGTCGCCGAACGCGAACAGGCGGATAACTTCGAAGCGTCCGAACCGCAGATCTGGGCCCCCAAAGGCGTGATCGCCCATTGGCAGTTATTACGTAAACAGCAGGCACGAAAGGCGCTCGAAAGCGTCTCAATGAATAGCAAGGAAGCCAAAGGCAACTAAGCTGTAACGTGTAACAAGGGGGAAACACCATGTACCTGACACCTCAACATATCCTGCTCGCTGGCGCCTCCGGCCTGACCGGCGAACACCTGCTCGACCGCCTGCTCAACGAACCGACCGTGACCCGCGTACTGGCGCCCAGCCGCAAGCCGCTGGCCGAACACCCGCACCTGGAAAACCCAGTAGGCGATCCGGCGGTGTTCCTGCCGCAACTGAGCGGCCAGGTCGATATCGCCTTTTGCTGCCTGGGCACCACCATCAAGCAAGCGGGTTCCGAAGCAGCCTTCCGCGCCGTCGACTTAGACATGGTCGTGGCCTTCGCCAAGCGCGCACGGGAAATGGGCGCACGGCACCTGATCGTGATCAGCGCGATTGGCGCCGACCCGAAATCCTCGATCTTCTACAACCGGGTCAAAGGCGAAATGGAACAGGCGCTGAAGGCCCAGGACTGGCCGCAACTGACCATCGTACGGCCTTCGCTGCTGCTGGGTGAACGCTTGGAGCCGCGCTTGGCCGAGCAACTGGCCGGGCCGTTGTCGCGACTGATTCCAGGCAAGTACCGCGGCATTGAAGTCTGCGAACTGGCCCGCGCCATGTGGCGCCTGGCGCTGGAAGAGCAGGATGGGGTGCGGGTGGTGGAGTCGGATGAGCTACGCAAGCTAGGCAAGTGATTTTGCATTGATTGGAAGGGCCTAATCGCAGGCAAGCCTGCTCCCACAGGGGAATGCATTCTAAATGTGGGAGCTGGCTTATCGGGTCGCCGCATCGCTGCGATGAGGCCGGCAGCGGCACCGCTGACCTACAGCCCGCCCGTGGCGTTAAACCCAACACCCAGCACCGTCAACAACGACAGCGGCAACAGCAGCGTATCCAGCAGCGCACTGGCCGGCAGGTCTACATGCGGATAACTCGGCGCCTCAGCGCCAAACCGGTCCTTGGCGCAGCAGCCGCCGTTAATCGCATACAAATCCAGCCGCGTGCCGGCATACACCACGGGCGCGCCGGGCTGTGCGGCATCCAGCGTGCGCGCCGTGGCGCAGCCGGTCAGTTGCAGCACCAAGACCACCAGCAGCGCCTTATTCATCGCTGCTCAAATGGTGCTCGCCCCAACGCGGCAGCATGTCCTGAGGAATATTGAGCAGGTTGAGAATCCGCGCCACCACAAAATCCACCAGGTCATCGATGGTCTGCGGCTGGTGATAGAAGCCGGGCGATGCCGGCAAGATGGTCACGCCCATGTTCGACAGCTTGAGCATGTGCTCCAGGTGAATGCTCGAATACGGCGCCTCGCGCGGCACCAGGATCAACTGGCGACGCTCCTTCAACGTCACGTCCGCCGCACGCTCGATCAAGTTGTTGCAGGCGCCCGTGGCAATCGCCGACAAGGTGCCGGTGGAACACGGCACCACCACCATCGCCGCCGGCGCACCGGAGCCGGAGGCCACGGGCGACATCCAATCTTCTTTGCCGTACACCTTGATCTGCCCCGCCGCCGCACCGGTGTATTCGGTGAGGAAAGCTTGCATCATCTGCACCTTGGGCGGCAACGTGACATCCGTCTCGGTGGCCAGCACCAGTTGCGCGGCCTTAGAGATCAAAAAATGCACCTCGCGGTCTTCGCGCACCAGGCAATCGAGCAGGCGCAAGCCATACGGCGCGCCGGAGGCACCGGTCATCGCCAGGGTAATGCGCTCCGGGCCGCTCACTTCAACGCCTCGGCCAGTTTGCCGTGCAGGCCGCCGAAGCCGCCGTTGCTCATCACCACCACATGGGTGCCGGGCTTGGCCTGGTGCTTGACGTGTTCAATGATGCCCTCGATAGAGTCGCAGACGGTTGATGGCACCGTGCACAGCGCGGCGATGGCCGGCAAGTCCCAGCCAAGATTGGTCGGTGCATACCAGACCACCTGGTCGGCATCGTTGACGCTTTCCGGCAGGCCATCGCGGTGGGCACCCAGCTTCATGGAGTTGGAACGCGGCTCGACTATCGCAATGATATTCGCGTCACCGACCTGCTTGCGCAGGCCATCCAGCGTGGTGGCAATCGCCGTCGGGTGGTGGGCAAAGTCGTCGTAGATGGTAATCCCATTCACGTCAGCGACCTTTTCCATACGGCGCTTCACGCTTTTAAACGCGCTCAACGCGGCGATACCCATCGACGGCACCACGCCCACATGCCGCGCGGCCGCCAGGGTGACCAGGGCGTTGGCGACATTGTGCTGGCCGGTCATGCCCCAATCGACGATGCCTTGGGCTTGCCCTTCAAACAGCACTTCAAATTTAGAGCCGTCCTCGCTGAGCAACTTGACCTGCCACTGCCCGCCCGCGCCGGTGGTTTGTACCGGGGTCCAGCAGCCCATCTCGATCACCCGCTGCAATGCAGGCTCGGTGGTCGGATGGATGACCAGGCCTTCGCTTGGGATGGTGCGCACCAAGTGATGGAACTGGCGCTCGATGGCCGGCAGATCGGGAAAAATGTCCGCGTGATCGAACTCAAGGTTATTCAGGATCGCCGTGCGCGGGCGGTAATGGACGAACTTGGAGCGCTTGTCGAAGAACGCACTGTCGTATTCGTCCGCCTCGATCACAAAGAACGGTGTGTCGCCCAAACGCGCCGACACCGAGAAGTTTTGCGGCACGCCGCCGATCAGGAAGCCCGGGCTCATGCCCGCGTGCTCCAGCACCCAAGCCAGCATGCTGCTGGTGGTGGTTTTGCCGTGAGTGCCGGCCACCGCGAGCACCCAGCGACCTTGCAGCACATGGTCTGCCAGCCACTGGGGGCCGGAGACATACGGCAACCCTTTATTGAGTACGTATTCGACCGCTGGGTTGCCACGCACCATGGCGTTGCCGATCACCACCAGGTCCGGGACCGGGTCGAATTGCGCAGGATCGTAGCCTTGGGTCAACTCGATACCCTGGGCCTGCAGTTGCGTGCTCATGGGCGGGTAAACGTTGGCGTCGGAGCCGGTGACGTGGTGGCCCAGCTCTTTGGCCAGAACCGCCATCGAGCCCATGAAAGTGCCACAGATACCGAGAATATGAATGTGCATAGTTGACCTCTTAAACATCGAGGCAGGTTAGCGCAGGGAGTAGGAAATCGCACTCTTTAGGTGGGGGCGTTCATACGTAGGGCGTAATTGCGAGCCTTGTCAGCCTTATCGAAAGCGCTGCCGCGTACGATATGAGCGTGCGCACATCGACACAACAGCGCTTTTGGACGGATACCTATTGCCTGAGTCACCCTTCAGGCATTAAAAACCGACATTGACCTATACCGATACGGTTTCACTCTTCACGTCGCCGACGCCGAGCACGCCGGTAAGCGCAAGCAGACCCGCAAGGAACTGTTCCTGATCGAGATGGATCGGGTCGTGCCCTGGGAGGGTTTGATTGCCCTTATCGAACCCCATTACCCCAGGGGTGAAGGCGGTCGTCCGGCGTATCCGTTGATGGCGATGCTGCGGATTCATCTGATGCAGAACTGGTTTGGCTACAGTGATCCGGCAATGGAAGAGGCACTTCACGCGACGACCATCTTGCGCCAGTTTTCCGGACTGAGCCTGGAGCGAATCCTGGACGAAACTACCATTCTCAACTTCCTCCGCCTGCTGGAAAAGCAAGAGTTAGCCACTGGCATTCTCGGCGTGATCAATGGCTATCTAGGCGACCTTGGCTTGTCGCTGCGACAAGGCACTATCGTACGCGTCCAAGGCCAAGCGCAAAATCGAGCACTGCAAAGCCCAGACGCGGGCCAAGGCTGAACATCCGTTTCGGGTGATCAAGCGCCAGTTTGGTTATGTGAAAGTGCGCTTTCGTGGGCTGATGAAAAACACCGCTCAACTGACCGCACTGTTTGCTCTGTTGAACCTTTGGATGGCTCGAAAACAGCTAATGGGTATGGGAGGGTTAAGCGTGTAACGCGGGGAGCTGGGCTAAAAGCCCGACGAAGCAGTGCGGACTGACCTTTCTGCGCTAAGCAGCGCTGAGAGTCGTTTCGCTTCGACTAACAGCACGCACATCGCGATGTTGATCCCCTCCAACTTGAGGATTTGCGCGACGCTCATTTCCCGGCGCTGCTCGCGGGCAAACCGGCCAGAGCGTGAGTCAATGAGGACGTTGACTTTATCCAGGTCGATTTTCCCATTTGCATCGTCTACCTGAGACTTCAGCGCAGTAATCAGTGCATGACGATTAGCATCCTCTCCCAACGACTTCTGCTGCTGCGCTATCGCCTCTGCAGATCGCAGCGACGCATGGGCCACAGGCGCGAATTCAAACAGCGCTTTTTCCGCTAAACGCTTGCGGTGCTCAACGGCCTGCGCAGGCGAGAGGTCTATAGGCTTATTGTAAAATCGCCCCACTGTGTACAGGGGCACCTCGCCGTCCGGCCAGGGGTAACTAAACGCTTGCCCGTATTCGGGCGCGATCGCTTTGGCAATTGACAACAGTGTTCGAGAAATATCTGACCAGCCCGAATCGTCCTTTAAGGAAAAGGTTTGTTCCTTGCCATCTACAATACCGGAGAGCTCCCCACGGGCGGGATGCAGTTTCAAGTGCCTTGTATCAAGCCCCTGTTCTTTCGCCCACGCCAAGAACCCTGGGCCTTTGAACGCGCTGTCGAGTTGTGTGCGCCAACGCCCAAGTGTGGACTGTAGAGGAACCTCAACATTGGGCGGCGCCATTGAGGTCTGATAGGAACGTGTAGCCAATGCTCGTGCGAAGGACTTCGCCACTTGAGCATCAGCACGTGCGCGACGGTCAGGGCTATCAGCCAGCCCTGCATTGCGCTTACTTCGAACTGCATTGCTATCGGTGTCCGCCGGGGCGGTCTTCACGGCAGGTAGGGCGACCGTTTCATCCCGCCCTCACAGAGGGCAGCCAGTGTGCGCAGTACGGTGCGTAACTGCCGCACGTTGCCCGGCCAGGCGAACGTCAACAATGCCTGCCGAGCAGCACCATCGAGTACCACCGGTTGCTCACCTGCTTCCTGTATCAGCAGGAAATCCAGTAATTGCTCCTTGTCACTGCGCTCACGCAAGGGCGGCAGAGCGACTTCCAGGCCGTTGAGCCGGTAATACAAGTCTTCGCGAAAATCACCGTGCTGCACGCGCTCCTGCAGGTTGCGATGGGTGGCGCTGATAATTCTGACGTTCACAGCCTGGGGCTCACCACCGATGGGCACCACCATTCGATCTTCCAGCACTCTTAATAGACGGGTCTGCAGGGCAAGGGGCATATCGCCGATTTCATCGAGGAACAGCGTGCCGCCATCCGCCTGTTGCAGCTTGCCTTGCATGCCTTCCTTACGGGCCCCCGTGAAGCTGCCGCCGCGATAGCCGAACAATTCACTTTCGATCAGGCTTTCCGGAATGGCGCCGCAGTTGAGGGCGATAAACGCCTTGTCGGCACGCTGACTGGCCTGGTGCACGGCCTTGGCAAACGCTTCTTTACCGCTGCCGGTTTCGCCGTTGATCAGCAGCGGCACGTCGCGTTCGAAAACCTTAACAGCCTTGCGAAAATCATTCTGCAACGCCGGATCGCCCAGGCAGATCCCCGGCAGGCGTGGAGCCTCAGGCTTCGCCATCGGCGCCGCAGTGCTTCGCGCTTGGCCACGTAACGCGGCGAATAAATGCCGGCCATCGCGCGTACGCAGCGGCCAACTGGCCGTGGCGTTAACCCTGGCGCGACCGAGCAACTGGTCCAGCGAACACTCGAAAAACGCCTCCACCGGCTGCCCCAGCAAGCTGCCGCGAAGCTGCCCCAGCAGGTTCAGCGCGCTCTGGTTAACCGCACAGATCCGCCCTTCGCCATCGAACGCCAGCAGCCCCTCGCTGAATAACCCAACGGATTCGGCCTGCAGGTGAAAACGCAGCAGCCACTGGTTTTCAAAATGACGCAGGAAGTAACAACTCTCGATCATCTTTGCCGACAGGTTCACCAGCGCCATGGTGTGGAACTGGCTTTGACGCGACACGGCTTCGCGCGCCGACGACACGTCCAGCACCGCCAGCAATTCGCCTTGGGGGTCGAACACCGGGCTCGCCGAACAGGTCAGGCCGGTGTGGCGCCCGCGAAAATGCTCATCGCGGTGAATGGTCAGGGACTGGCGCTCCACCAAGCAGGTGCCGATGCCATTGGTGCCTTCGCACGCTTCACTCCAGTCGGCGCCCAGCCACAGCCCGGCGCGCTCGAAAATCTTGCGCTCGGAAGGCGCGGTGACGCAGTTGAGGATCACCCCGCGCGCATCGGTGAGCAGTACCGCATGGCCGGCGCCGGAGAGCTGTTGGTGCAGGCTGTTCATCTCGCTGCCGGCGATGTGCAGCACCTGTTGCAGGCGTTCGCGACTTTCCAGCAGGCGCCCGTGTTCGAGCACGGTGGGGGCGATGCTCAATGCGGGGTCGAGGTGGTAGTCCTCCAGGCAACGCAGCCAGGAACGGGCGATGGACGGGTCGCTGCCGGGGCCTTGGGCAATCTCTTGCCCGCGTGTGACGGTGAGGACTTGCTGGGCGTGGCGGCTGAACTGATCGTTGTGCATGTTCTTATTATTCTCCCTGCGTACTGCTTGAGAACAGCCAGCATCCCCCAGCCATCCGGCCATTGCAATCCCGGGCAGACCCACCGGTCACAGGCTGTACCGTTTGTGGCACAAACTGTCACCCCAGCTGTACCACACCTGCCACAGCAACGCCTTGCAACAAAGCCCAACCCCCTGATTTACCTGGCCTGCAAAGCAGTGGCCCGACCTTTGCTCTAGGCTTTATCAAGCGCAACACCGCTGTACTCCAATAAACATAAAAGCAGGAGATGCCCCCCATGCGTTACGCACACCCCGGTACTGACGGCGCGATCGTTTCGTTCAAGGCCAAATACGGCAACTTCATCGGCGGCGAATTCGTCGCGCCGGTAGATGGCAACTATTTCACCAACACCTCGCCAGTCAACGGCAAGCCCATCGCCGAATTCCCGCGTTCCACGGCCAAAGACATCGACAAAGCCCTCGACGCCGCCCATGCCGCCGCAGATGCCTGGGGCAAGACCTCGGCCCAGGACCGCTCACTGGTGCTGCTGAAAATCGCTGACCGCATCGAACAGAACCTCGAACTGCTGGCCGTCACCGAAACGTGGGACAACGGCAAGGCCGTGCGTGAAACCCTCAACGCCGACATCCCACTGGCGGCCGACCACTTCCGCTACTTCGCCGGTTGCATCCGCGCCCAGGAAGGCACCAGCGCCGAAATCAACGAACACACCGCGTCGTATCACTTCCATGAGCCGCTGGGCGTGGTCGGCCAGATCATCCCGTGGAACTTCCCGCTGCTGATGGCCGCCTGGAAACTCGCGCCGGCCCTGGCCGCCGGTAACTGCGTGGTGCTCAAACCCGCCGAGCAAACTCCGCTGGGCATCAGCGTGCTGATGGAACTGATCGGCGACCTGCTGCCACCGGGCGTGCTGAACGTGGTGCACGGTTTCGGCAAAGAAGCCGGCGAAGCCCTGGCCACCAGCAAGCGCATCGCCAAGATCGCCTTTACCGGTTCCACCCCGGTGGGCTCGCACATCATGCACGCGGCGGCCGAGAACATTATTCCGTCCACGGTTGAGCTGGGCGGCAAGTCGCCGAACATCTTCTTCGCCGACATCATGAAAGCCGAACCGTCGTTTATCGAGAAAGCCGCCGAAGGCCTGGTGCTGGCGTTCTTCAACCAAGGCGAGGTGTGCACCTGCCCATCGCGTGCGCTGGTGGAAGAGTCGATCTACGACGACTTCATGAAAGTGGTAATGAAAAAGGTCGAGCAGATCAAACGCGGCGACCCGCTGGACACCGACACCATGGTCGGCGCCCAAGCCTCCGAGCAACAGTTCGACAAGATCCTGTCCTACCTGGAAATCGCCAAGGGCGAAGGCGCGCAACTGCTGACCGGCGGCAAAGTCGAGAAGCTCACCGGCGACATGGCCGGCGGTTATTACATCCAGCCGACCCTGCTCAAGGGCACCAACGAAATGCGCGTGTTCCAGGAAGAAATCTTCGGCCCGGTCGTGAGCATCACCACCTTCAAGGACGAAGCCGAAGCCCTGGCAATTGCCAACGACACCGAGTTCGGCCTGGGCGCCGGTGTGTGGACCCGCGACATCAACCGCGCCTACCGCATGGGCCGCGCGATCAAGGCGGGCCGTGTGTGGACCAACTGCTACCACCTGTACCCGGCGCATGCCGCGTTTGGCGGTTACAAGAAGTCGGGTGTGGGCCGTGAGACGCACAAGATGATGTTGGATCACTACCAGCAGACCAAGAACTTGCTGGTGAGCTACGACATTAATCCGTTGGGCTTTTTCTAACTTAACCCTGTAACGGGCGACCCGCTCTCAACTTGAAATGCAATCAAGTATGGGAGCAGGCTTGCCTGCGATAAGCATCACCTCGGTCAGCCATATACACCGAGTTGCCCGCATCGCAGGCAAGCCAGCTCCCACATTAGATCGTCGCACGTTCTTGCAACGCGCATTCGGCACACAGAGGCCGAGCTAAAACAATAAGAATGGAAGGTACTTCCCCATGCCTAGCGAACCCACCGGCTCTTCCGTCGACTTCGAAAAAGTCGGCACCGACTACTTTCAACAACGCGAACTGAAAAAAGGCGCCGCCGGCTGGGTGCTTTTGGTTGGCCTTGGCGTTGCCTATGTGATCTCCGGCGACTACGCCGGCTGGAACTTCGGCCTGGCCCAGGGTGGCTGGGGCGGCATGTTCCTCGCCACCTTACTCATGGCCACCATGTACCTGTGCATGTGTTTCTCCCTGGCCGAACTGTCCTCGATGATCCCCACCGCTGGCGGCGGCTACGGCTTTGCCCGCAGCGCCTTTGGCCCTTGGGGCGGGTTCCTCACGGGCACCGCCATCCTGATCGAATACGCCATCGCCCCTGCCGCCATCGCGGTGTTTATCGGCGCCTACTGCGAGTCGCTGTTCGGTATTGGCGGCTGGATGATTTACCTGGCGTTCTACATCATCTTTATCGGCATCCACATCTTTGGTGTGGGCGAAGCCTTGAAACTGATGTTTGTGATCACCGCTGTCGCGGCGATTGCCTTGGGTGTGTTCCTGGTATCGATGGTGCCGCACTTCAACGTCGCCAACCTGCTGGATGTCCCGGTGACCGAGGCCAAAGGCGCCAGCACCTTCCTGCCGTTCGGCTACGTCGGCGTGTGGGCGGCGATTCCTTATGCCATCTGGTTTTTCCTCGCCGTCGAAGGCGTGCCGTTGGCCGCCGAAGAAACCAAGAACCCCAAACGTGACCTGCCTCGAGGCCTGATCGGCGCCATTGTGGTGCTGACCAGTTTTGCCCTGCTGATTCTGGTGATCGCACCGGGCGGCGCCGGCACTTATGCGCTGATCAAGTCGGGCAACCCGCTGGTTGAAGCATTGGCATTGTCCTACGGCGGTTCGACCTGGATGGGCAGCTTCGTCAACCTCGTTGGCCTGGCGGGGCTGATCGCGAGCTTTTTCTCGATTATCTATGCCTATTCGCGGCAGATCTTCGCCTTATCCCGCGCCGGCTACCTGCCACGCAAACTGTCGCAGACCAACAAAAGCAAGGCGCCGGTGCTGGCACTGGTGATCCCCGGCATTATCGGGTTTGGCCTGTCGCTGACCGGCCAGGGCGACTTGCTGATCTTGGTGGCGGTGTTTGGCGCGACCATTTCCTACGTGCTAATGATGGCCGCGCACATCACCCTGCGCATCCGCCGCCCCAAAATGGACCGCCCATACCGCACGCCGGGCGGCATTTTCACCTCCGGCGTCGCCCTGGTACTGGCCTGCGTGGCCGTGGTGGCGGGGTTTCTGGTGGATCCACGGGTAGTGATTGGCGCCGCGATCATCTATGGAGTATTAATTGCTTACTTTGCGTTCTACAGCCGGCATCACTTGGTAGCAGGCACGCCCGAAGAAGAATTCGCGGCGATCCAGGCCGCAGAGGCCGCCTTGCACTAACTGCCGTAAACCTCGACGCGGGCGCTTTACTCACAGCCTGCCCGCGTCGCCCAGGAGACACTGTATGGCAAGCTTTTCCCACGCGGTGGGTGCACAAACCTACCGCTTCGACAGCCTCAAGGACGTGATGGCCAAGGCCAGCCCGGCGCGTTCCGGGGACTTCCTGGCCGGCGTGGCCGCGCAGAACGACGGCGAACGGGTTGCAGCGCAGATGGCGTTGGCGAACATCCCGTTGAAACACTTCCTCGAAGAAGTGCTGATCCCCTACGAAAGCGACGAAGTCACCCGGCTGATCATCGACACCCACGATAAACAGGCGTTTAGCGTGGTCAGCCACCTCACCGTTGGCGGCCTGCGCGACTGGCTGCTCAGCGACGCGGCCGACGAACATTCCCTGCGCGCCCTGGCGCCCGGGCTGACACCGGAAATGGCCGCCGCCGTCTCCAAAATCATGCGCGTGCAGGACTTGGTCTTGGTCGCGCAAAAGATCCGCGTGGTCACCCAGTTTCGCGGCACCCTGGGCCTGCGCGGGCGCCTGTCGACCCGCCTGCAACCCAACCACCCTACAGACGAACCGGCGGGCATCGCCGCGAGCATCCTCGACGGGCTGCTCTACGGCAACGGCGACGCCATGATCGGCATCAACCCGGCCACCGACAGTATCGCTTCGATCTGCGCCATGCTGGAGATGCTCGACGCAATCATCCAGCGCTACGAAATCCCCACCCAAGCCTGCGTGCTGACCCACGTCACCACCTCCATCGAGGCCATCAACCGTGGCGTGCCGCTGGACTTGGTGTTTCAGTCGATTGCCGGCACTGAGGCGGCCAACGCCAGTTTCGGCATCAGCCTGAGCGTGCTGCAGGAAGGTTATGACGCGGGCTTGAGCCTGAACCGCGGCACCTTGGGCCAGAACCTGATGTACTTCGAAACCGGCCAGGGCAGCGCCTTGTCGGCCAACGCGCACTTTGGCGTCGACCAGCAAACCTGCGAAACCCGCGCCTACGCCGTAGCGCGGCATTTCAAGCCGTTTTTGGTCAATACCGTCGTAGGCTTTATCGGCCCCGAGTACCTGTACAACGGCAAGCAGATTATCCGCGCCGGCCTCGAAGACCACTTCTGCGGCAAGCTGCTCGGCGTGCCGATGGGGTGCGACATCTGCTACACCAACCACGCCGAAGCCGACCAGGACGACATGGACACCCTGCTGACCCTGCTGGGCGTGGCCGGGATCAACTTCATCATGGGCATCCCCGGCTCCGACGACATCATGCTCAACTACCAGACCACCTCGTTCCACGACGCGTTATACGCCCGGCAAACATTGGGTTTAAAACCGGCGCCGGAGTTTGAACAGTGGCTGGCGAAAATGGGCATCTTCACGCAAGCCGACGGCAAGGTGCACTTCGGCAACAGCCTGCCACCGGCGTTTCGCCACGCCTTGAAGCAATTGGGATGAAGGAGCCGCCTGTGCAAGTAGAACTGCCTGATAACCCGTGGTTGGAACTGCGCCGCTTGACTCCGGCGCGCATTGCCCTGGGCCGCACCGGCACCAGCATCCCCACCAGCGCGCAGTTGGACTTTCAATTCGCCCACGCCCAGGCGCGCGACGCCGTGCACCTGCCCTTCGACCACGCAGCCCTCAGTAGCCAGATGGCCGAGCGCGGCCGTGACAGCTTGTTGTTGCACAGCGCCGCCGTGGACCGGCACATGTATTTGCAACGCCCAGACCTGGGGCGGCGCTTGAGTGATGAGTCGGCGCAAAGCCTGCGCGACTATGCTGCCGCCAACCCTGGCGGTGTGGACCTGGCCGTGGTGGTGGCCGATGGGCTGTCGGCGCTGGCCGTGCATAAACACACGTTGCCGTTTCTTACACGCATGGAGGAACAGACTCACGCCGAAGGGTGGTCGTTGTCGCCCGTAATTCTGGTGGAACAGGGCCGTGTGGCGGTGGCGGATGAAGTCGGCCAGTTGCTGGGCGCCAAGATGGTGGTGATTTTGATCGGCGAACGGCCGGGGCTCAGCTCGCCGGACAGCCTGGGGCTGTATTTCACCTACAACCCCAAGGTCGGCCTTACCGATGCCTACCGCAACTGCATTTCTAATGTGCGCCTGGAAGGCCTGAGCTACGGCATGGCCGCGCATCGCCTGCTTTACTTGATGAAAGAGGCGTGTCGTCGCCAGCTGTCGGGGGTCAATCTCAAGGACGAGGCGCAGGTGCAGACCATCGAGTCGGATGATCCTGACCTGATGAAAGGCAATTTCCTGCTCAGCCCGCCGGAATAACCTATTAGCCGCACGATTGCGCTTTTTCGCGCCATTAGGCAGCATCCGGACACGGCCGCTTGTGTGGTCATCACCCATTTGGAAGTTGAGGCCTGGCATGCGGATTACTCAAGCGACCCTGGAACACCTGGACCTGTTAACCCCGCTGTTCGTCAAGTACCGCGAGTTTTACGGAGCGCTGCCGTTTCCGGACTCGTCGCGGGCCTTCCTGGAAAAGCGCCTGCGTCGCAAGGAGTCGGTGATCTACCTGGCCCTGGCCGATGATGACGACAAGCGACTGCTGGGGTTTTGCCAGCTGTACCCGAGCTATTCGTCGCTGTCGCTTAAACGCGTGTGGATCCTCAATGACATCTACGTGGCCGAAGACGCCCGCCGACAACTGGTGGCCGACAACCTGATGCGCACGGCGAAGAAAATGGCCAAAGAGACCCACGCGGTGCGCCTGCGAGTGTCGACCAGCAGTGACAACGACGTGGCGCAGAAGACCTATGAGTCGATTGGGTTTCGTGAAGACACGGAGTTCAAGAACTACGTGTTGCCGATCAGTGAGGACTGATAAGGCCAAATCGCTTTTGCTTACTAGTGTGGCAAGTGAGCTTCCCGTGGCCAGCAGGCCTCCTGTGGCGGGGGCTTGCCCGCTCGCCACAATAAGCCAGCTCTCACATTTAGATCAGCAATGACCAGAAGATCGAAATATCACGACACGCCCCGCTACAAAACCCACACGCTTTTCACCTTTCAGTACGTATAATGCGCACCTTTCAGGGTTGTAAGAAATACGGCATACCTATGTAGCCTTACTTACCCGAGCTTCCGCACAGGCCTGCTGAGTCGGGCCATTCACACAGGTGCCACCCATGGATTTCAACCCGCTCGACCTTATCCTGCATCTCGACGTCTACCTCGACCTGCTGGTAACCAATTACGGTCCGTGGATCTACGCCATTCTGTTTCTAGTGATTTTTTGCGAAACCGGCCTGGTGGTCATGCCTTTCCTGCCGGGTGATTCGTTGCTGTTTATCGCCGGCGCCGTGGCTGCAGGCGGCGGCATGGACCCGGTGTTACTGGGCGGCCTGCTGATGCTGGCGGCGATCCTCGGCGACAGCACCAACTACGTGATCGGGCGAACAGCCGGAGAACGCTTGTTCAGCAACCCGAACTCGAAAATCTTCCGCCGCGACTACCTGCAAAAAACCCACGACTTCTACGACAAGCACGGCGGCAAAACCGTGACCCTGGCGCGCTTCCTGCCAATCCTGCGTACCTTCGCACCGTTCGTCGCCGGCATCGCCAAAATGCCGTATCCGCGTTTCTTCGGTTTCAGTGTGTTCGGCACCATTATCTGGGTCGGCGGCCTGGTGACCTTGGGCTACTTCTTCGGCAACGTGCCGTTTATCAAGAAAAACCTGTCGCTGCTGGTGGTGTTTATCATCCTGCTGTCGCTGGTGCCGATGATCATCGGCGTGGTCCGCAGCCGTTTCGGCAGCAACTCCTCCGAAGCCAAACCGCAGTAACCTGCGATGTGGTCCCTCAGCGCCTGGCGTCGCCGGCGCCTGCTGGCCAAGCACCCGATTGCCGATGACACCTGGCAACGGGTGCGCCACCACCTGACCTTCCTCGACGGCATCAACGCCGAGCAAGACCAGTGGCTGCGCGAAGCCTGCGTGGTATTCCTCGCCGAAAAACACCTCACCGCCCTGCCCGGCGTCGACCTGCACCAGGAACAACGCCTGCTGCTTGCCGCCCAGGCGCAACTGCCGCTGATGAACCTTGGCGACCTCGACTGGTACCAGGGCTTCCACGAAATCGTGCTATACCCCGACGACTTCATCAGCCCCCAGCGCCATCGCGATGCCAGCGGCGTGGAGCACGAGTGGGACGGCGAACACAGCGGCGAAGCCTGGCAACAAGGCCCGGTGATCCTCGCCTGGCCCGGCGTACTCGCCAGTGGCAACTGGGAAGGCTACAACCTGGTCATCCACGAACTGGCACACAAGCTGGACATGCTCAACGGTGACGCCAACGGCCTGCCGCCGCTGCACCACGACATGCGCGTGCAGGAATGGGCCAGCGTGATGCAAAGCGCGTTTGACGACCTCAACCGCCAGCTGGACGCCCACCCCGACGTCGACACCGAAATCGACCCCTACGCCGCCGAAAACCCGGCGGAGTTCTTTGCCGTCACCAGCGAATATTTTTTCAGCGCCCCGGATTTACTGGTCAACAGTTATCCACAGGTGTACGCGCAGCTGAGCCGCTTTTATCGCCAGGATCCCCTGGCCCGCTTGCACCAACTGCAAGCCAGCGATGCGCGCTATCAGACGGAACGCCAAGCGCCGTACGACGTCTGACGCATGGCATCGGCGTCAGAATATGCCTATAATCGCCGCCACTTTTAGGCCAATCCGGCCATGTTCCATGGCCAACTACGGGGGCATCGCCCAATGAGCTACAGCAAGATTCCGGCTGGCAAAGACCTGCCGAACGACATCTACGTCGCCATCGAAATTCCGGCCAACCACGCGCCGATCAAATACGAAATCGACAAAGACAGCGACTGCCTGTTCGTTGACCGTTTCATGGCCACCCCGATGTTCTACCCGGCCAACTACGGTTTCATCCCCAACACCCTGGCTGACGACGGTGACCCCCTCGACGTGCTGGTCGTAACCCCTTACCCGGTTACCCCAGGCTCGGTCATCCGCGCGCGCCCAGTCGGCATCCTGAACATGACCGACGACGGCGGCGGCGATGCCAAAGTTATCGCCGTGCCACACGACAAGCTGTCCCAGCTGTACGTGGACGTGAAGGAATACACCGACCTGCCGCCACTGCTGCTGGAACAGATCAAGCACTTCTTCGAGAACTACAAAGACCTCGAAAAAGGCAAATGGGTGAAGATCGACGGTTGGGGCAACGCAGACGCCGCCCGCGCCGAGATCATGAAGTCGGTCGCTGCCTACAAAGGCTGATACCCGCTCCTCATTGCCCCGGCAATCAAAAAAGCCCCGACTACTCGGGGCTTTTTTTGTGGAAAAAATTAAACCCGAAGTTCAATGTTTAACGCGCAATGTTTAATAAAGTAAAAACATTGAAATATCGCCCTACAACTAAGTAAATCCCTACGTACGCAATTCAACGCATGGTTTATTTGATGTGTTTTCCCCGCCAGTAAACTCGTTGTTTATGAATACATCAGGTGATCGACTAAAAGCACTACTGCGGGAAGTTCATCTTTCCGCCTCCGACTTCGCCAAGAACCGCGGCGTCACGCCTCAACACGTGAACAACTGGTTCAAACGCGGCGTGCCCATGGGCCGACTCAACGAGATCGCAGAACTGCTCTGCGTCTCCAGCCGTTGGCTACGCACCGGCGAAGGCCCCAAACACCCACCGGCCAACTTTCTACTCGAAGGGCCCGCCACAAGCAAAGGACTGCGCACCCGCGAAGAAAGCGGCAAATACCTCACAGGCCCCGCCTGCCTCCCGGAAAAACTCGACGTGGAGATCGCCCTCCACCCCACCTTCACCTCCACCGAGCGCATCCGCGTCTCCCTGCACACCCTCAAAGCCCTCAACGTAAACCCCGACCGCGCCGTAGGCGCCTACATGGTCGACAACAGCATGATCGACATCATCCAACAAGGCGCCACCCTCGCCATCGACCGCGGTCGCAGCCAAATCACCGACGGCGAAATCTACGCCGTCGAACACGACGGCATGCTGCGCATCAAATACCTCTACAACCGCCCCGGCGGCGGCCTGCGCATGCGCAGCCACAACGCCAGCGAACACCCAGACGAATACCTCACCCACGAGCAACGCTTTGAGCAGAACTTCGAGATCGTGGGCTGGGTGTTCTGGTGGTCGACCCTGAACAACCGCCGACCGGTGCCGCTTGACGAACACCTGCTGGGCTGGGAAGGCTCTAAATCGGACCCGGAGGTAGGCATGTGAGGTGAATGTGGGTATCATGCGCCGCACATTTGGCAGGGGTGGCTTTGCGCTATCTAACCTGCTGGGCGATGCGGAGGAGTTCCCGCAGATGCCCCTACTATTCAGCCAGACGTGATGTTGGCTGAGCGATTTGAAGGCTGGTGAGGCTTGTCAAAAACAAGCTGAAGCAGTCCCCGAGAAGCCGGCCACAAGCCGGCTTTTTAATTGTCCGAAATAATCCTATCCCATCCAAGAATCTTCCTGATAGCAGTCCAAACAGCTGTTGGACAATTGAAATAAGCAAAGGTGTATCACCTCGGCTGCAAACACCCCACAGCCCGATCCGCCACCATCTTCGCCATCTCCACCAAATGCATCACCGCCCGATGCGGCGCACCCAGCGGTTCACCAAGCGCCTGCGATGTAGCCACCGCACACTGCAGCAACTCGGCCACCCTCACCCAAGCATCTTCAAAGCTCAGTTCTTCATTAACAGTAAATGGCTTAGTCGCAGCCGATGAGGGTAAATCCGAAACAATGTTATCCATAGAAAACCTCTAGCGGAAAGTGAAAACCACCGTCCTTTCGCGACTAAACGAGCAGAGGTGGCGGCTGTACGCAGGTTAGTCGACCGGCCGCTAGGCACCGGCGCACCCGAAGGTGCCCTGCGCACAGCCACCATAAAGTGCAGGTGAGGAGACACCTGGCTTTGGGATGGCGCGTGCGCCTAGCGAAGTCCGGGCGACTAAACCCGATCACTGAATAGGCAGTGACGATCCGCAGCCTAGTCGCGAGATTTTGCTGGCGCAAGCCGCTGGGATTCTCTAGGAAACGTCCTGCAAATGAAAGGGACGGGTACTGCTGGCCCTCCAACCATTGTCCCCCCCTGAGTTGACGGTATTACCCATCCCACCCAATTTATCCCCCGCCACCCACCCATTAATCTGTGCCCATGTTGAACGCAACACCCAACCCACCTAAACAAAAAAAGGATTCAACCATGAGCACTCCAACCTACAACCGCTTGAACAAAGACGACGCCGTAGTCCTGTTGGTCGACCACCAAACCGGCCTGATCTCGCTGGTGCGGGACTTCTCCCCCAACGAGTTCAAGAACAACGTGCTGGCCCTGGCTGACTTGGCCAAGTTCTTCAACCTGCCGACCATCCTCACCACCAGTTTCGAGCAAGGCCCTAACGGCCCGTTGGTGCCGGAGCTGAAGGAGATGTTCCCGCAGGCGCCGTATATCGCTCGCCCTGGTCAGATTAATGCCTGGGATAACGCGGATTTCGTTAAGGCGGTCAAGGCGACTGGGCGTAAGCAGATCATCATTGCGGGTGTGGTGACGGATGTGTGTGTGGCGTTCCCGACGTTGTCGGCGCTGGCGGAGGGGTTTGAGGTGTTTGTGGTGACGGATGCATCGGGCACGTTTAATACCACGGTGCAGCAGGCGGCGTGGAGCCGGATGACGCAGGCGGGGGCGCAGTTGATGAATTGGTTTTCGGTGGCGTGTGAGTTGCAGGGTGACTGGCGCAATGACATGGAAGGGTTGGGGAATTTGTTGTCTCAGCGGATTCCTAATTATCGGAATTTGATGAATGGGTATGCGGCGGTGACGGCGCGTCAGGGATGAGGTTGATAGCCTTTGTGGGGAGTGGGCTTGCCCGCTCCCACAGGGGTCATGTTTGCCTTTGAAGCAGCGGAGTTTCTCAGTCGAGGATCAAGTGCGGTAGAAACCGGCTGGAGTTGTCCCGCTCCCACAGGGGTCATGTTTGCCTTTGAAGCAGCGGAGTTTCTCAGTCGAGGATCAAGTGCGGTAGAAACCGGCTGGAGTCTTTGGTGATCAAGCTATTGTCTTCTCGCACGCCAATCCCGGCGGCTTGATCGCCGATCACCCAGGACCCGATCAGTGTGTAGCTGTCACCAAAGCGCGGCAGCGGTGCGAATTCCTGGAGGATGAACGGCGCGTCGGTGTAGGGGCCGTCTTCTTTTACGATCAGGCCGTCGGCGGTTTGCAGTTCGATGTTGGCGCCTTCGCGGGAGAAGAACGGTTTGCGCACCCAGCCCTTTGGCACGGCTTTGCCGGGGTCGGTATCCAGGTGGGAGGCGAGCAGGTTGGGGTGGCCTTTGTTGAATTCCCACAACAGCGGCAGGATGCCTTTGTTGGAGAGGATGGATTTCCAGGCGGGCTCGAAAAACTGGGTATCGCACTGGGCAATCGCGGCGCCGAAGGGCTCGTGGAAGATGAATTCCCAGGCGTGCAGTTTGAACAGGTGGGGAATCCAGCGATCTTCGAGGTCGACAAAACGGCCATCACTGGTGAGGCCGATGTCTTCGATGTCAATGTGGCGGGATTCGATGCCGACTTTTTCCGCGACGAGGCGCAGGTAGTCGGTGGTGCCTTTGTCTTCGATCGAGTCTTTCATCGAGGCGAAGTAGAACGGCTGGTTGACCTGCAGTTGAGCGAAGGCCTGATGCAGTTTCGTGTCGATGCTGTTGAACTGGTCGGCATGCTTGGGCAGCAGGCCGCGTTCGATGCATTGTTCCAGCCAGCCCCATTGAAACGCCGCGGCCTCATAGAGGCTGGTCGGTGTGTCGTAGTTGAGTTCGAGCAGTTTGGCGGGCCCGGTGCCGTTGTAGGAGAAGTCCATGCGCCCGTACAGGTGCGGGTGGCCTTCGAGCCATGAGGTTCGAATCATGTCGAAGAACGGCGCGGGAATGCTCAGGCGTTCCAACAATTCCTCGCTTTGAACCACGCGGGCCACGAGGTCCATGCACATGTCATGAATCTCGGTGGTCGGGTCTTCAAGGTCGCGCTCGATTTGCTCGAGCGTGAATTGGTAGTACGCGCTCTCGTCCCAGTAGGGTTCGTCGTCGATGGTGTGGAACAGAAAGCCGAGGCTGTCGGCAGTCTGTTTCCAGTCATGACGCTCTGCGCATTGGATCTTTTTCATCGCCCGGTTTCCTTAACTGCTCGACCCACCGCCGCCCCAGCCGCTGCGTGCACTGGCCTTGCTGCCGAAGCCGCCACGGGAGGTGGACGAGGCAACGGAGCTCGACTTGTTGGAAGAGCGCAGTGTGTTCGTGTAATTGCTGCTGCCATACCGGGCTTGGTTGGAGCGGCCGAAGGTTGCCCCATTGGAGACGCGCTGATTGAGCGTCGAGTTGCCGTAGTTGCCGCGATCATCGCGATAGCGGTACACCGGCTCGGAGCGGTAGCTGTTGCGGTTGTTGCTCAGCATGTTGCCAATCAACAGGCCTGTCAGCAGGCTGCTGGTAGAGAAGCCTGAGCCGCCGCCGCTTGCCTGGGAGCCGCCCGCTTGAGCATTGGCAGCATCGACCTGGGATTGGGTCACCTGGCCGGCGGCGGTCAGTTCGAAACCGCCGAGCTTGGGGATGAACTTGCCGGTGGAGTCCTGCTGGCACCAGTCGGCGACAAAGTCGGCATCGCAATCGGCCTGGCTGTCGTACACCGGGGCAATGCGCCGATGCTCGGCCATGGCCGTCATGTAGGCGTCCGAGCACACGTCCACCGGAAGCTTTTCATCGGCACATTGCTGCACGGACTGGAAGTTGTACTTCTTCTGCAAATCGTAGGTTTTTTCCGTCGGCCCGCAGCCGGATATCGCCATGGCGACCGACGCTGCCAGCGAAAGCTGGACGTACTTGCTTCGTTTCATCGGGAGCTCCGTGCGCAATCAGTTCTGGGTAGGCGTCATGCACGCGGCATTCAACATGCCGACGCTGATGGCCACGGCGGCCACGTAGATACCGGCCGCGAGTTCGCCGTTCTTGATGCGCTCGGACGTACCTTTGAGCACCAGGCTGGTCACCAAAAAGGCCAACAGTTGAACGAGGGCGGCGATCACGGCCCAGACGACGAAGTCGAGGATGCTGATCGAGTAGGCAATCACGTTGCTGGCCGGAATGGCGAAACCGATGATGGCACCGCCCAGGGCGACCGCAGCCGACACGTTGCCGGCACGGATCAGTTCGAACTCTTTGTGCGGGGTGACGCGGGTGTAGATGAACTGGAACAGCGCGAAGATTATCGCAGCCCCCAAGATATACGTGACAAACCCGAACACAGCCGCTTTGTTCAGGGAGATGGAGAGAGCTTCTAGCATGGGGTTCTTCCTTTTTTAGAGCGCATTCAGGTCGGTTGTGTACAGCGAAATGCCCAGCGAGGTGCTAAGGCTGATGGAGCCCTCAGCGTCTTCTTCGACGGAAAACAGCAAAAACTCTCGACGGTCGGTCAGGCCGGTGTCGCGGGCGTACAGCATCGAACGGTGCTCGACGGTGTAGGTGCTCTCGGGGTTGATCACCTGTTCGCTCATCGCCACCAGTTCTGTCTGGCCAGGCTCGCTGCCCCACACACGGGCGTATTCGACGCCGTTGTGGGTGTAGGTCGGCAGCCCGATCAAGCTCTGTGGCCCTGCCAGCCGACGCAGCTCCGCTTCACTACTGAGGGTGACAACGCTCAAATAGTTGAACAGGATTACCGACTCGACCTGCCCGGCGATCTCGCCGGTGGTGTGCACCTGCAGCCAGTAATCTTCGTCGTTCATGTAATAGCGTGACAGCCAGGTCGACTGCCCGAGATCAACGGTGCCGTTGGCCCAGATTTCCTGGGAGCCAGGGATCACTACCGTGGTTTTCTCATCGAGCAGCAATTTCAGGGTCGTGTCGAATATCACGCCTTTGCCCGGCGCCAAGCCCAGTGGGCCGGTGACTGGCAGGGTTTCGCCGGCAGTCCATTGCGACTCCGGTTTCGCTTGCGGGGCCTCAAGCCCCATCAACTGTTTAAACCATCCCATTGGAGATTTCCTTGAGGCGGGTGGAGGCGATGTAGAAGAGTTCGCCGCCTTCAACGCGGGTGGCGCCGGGCGGGTTGATTGACGGTTGTTGAGCGCCTTTGGCGCGATAGCCGATGAGCGTGGCGTTGTGCTGTTCTTTCATCTGCGTGTACAGGTCGCCGAACGTTGCCTCAAAGGCCTCGGGCAATTTCATCAGGTATTGAGTGGCGCCTTGCCCGACGCACAGCAGCTCATTAATGACCACGGACGAGCCCGGGTCCTGAGAGGCGCGCACCAACATTTCGATGGCCATGCTTGAGGTGCACTCCAGGCTGGGCGCATAGGAACTGGCGAGGGCGGCAATTTCACTTTCATTGAAGTGGGCGACCACGTGCCCCACAGGGCTCAACTGATTCACCGCCAGCACGGTAGCCAGCGTCAGGTCATCAGACGGGGTTCGCACCAGCACCCGCTCGGCACCGGGAACACCTGCACGCAGTAATAATGCGGTGGAGGACAGGCTTTCGCCTCTGATGAACGCCGCTTTGCCTGGCATCGGGTTTTCTTCCAGCGTGCAGTCGCAGATGACGATCAGGTTGTCGTTCGAGGTTTCATCTTGAAGCAACAACTCAATGACCCGCTCGCTGGACGCGCCTTCCCAGCCGATGAGCACGGTGTGGCCGACCTTGCCGGTGAAATCGCCTTTGCCCTTCATGCCTTTTCTCCATGCATCGATAACACTGCTGGTGGTTTTGCCGATGGCCGCCGTCAGCAGCGCAATGCCCCCGAGCATGACCCAGGTGGCGACAAATACTCGCCCCGCCGAGGTCTGCGGCGCGAGGTCGCCATAGCCGACAGTAAGCGTGGTGGTGAGATAGAAGTAAATAAACGTGGCGGGGGCGGTGAGGTGTTGTTCGCCCAGAAACACCAGGCCCAGATACGCCGTGCCCAGGTGTACACCCAAAGCAATGACCAGCCCTGCCCAGCCGAAGCGGTGAAAGAGGGAGGAGGCGTAGAGGCGCAACAAAAGAAAAATCGACATGTCGTCCCTGATTCCCTGGGTATTTGATTCCTGATGACGTTCCTCGCCCGCCTCGGCGTTCACCCGGCATTAAACCTGCTGCGCGGCTTAGAGAGAAGTACCTTGGCCGCAATAAACCCGGCGAGTGCACCAAACAAATGGCCTTCGAAGGAAATACCCTGGCGCGGCAGGAAGCCAAGGATCAGGCCGCCATACATAACCGCCACCACACCGGCGGTGATCAGGTTGCTCCAGCTCCGGTGGAACCAGGCGCGAGACAACAAGTAGGCCCATAAGCCGAATACCCAGCCGCTGGCACCGACGTGTACGCCGGCAAACCCGAACAGCCAGACCAACGAGCCACCCAGCAGGATAATAATCGCGCTGACAGTAATGAACCGGTTGAGCCCTTCGATAATGACCAGAGTCCCCAGTACCAAAAAGGCAATCAGGTTAGCGCTCAGGTGGGCAAAGGAGGCGTGCAAAAACGGAGAGGTGAGGATGCCGAGCAGCCCCTGCACGGTTCTCGGGATCAGGCCGAATGCCATGAGGCTGTAACCGGTGGCTACATTGAGCAGTTGCAGCGCGACCATAAAGAGCGCCAAGCCTGCGATTGTCTTGAAACCCTTCAGGGCGTCCATCCTGACCTCGACGTAAAAAAAGAAGGGCAGACCCTCGTTGGGCAGATCCCCTGTGGGAGCGGCGGTGCGACTTGCCCGCGAAAGCGGTGAGTCAGTCAACATCAATGTTTGCTAGGCCGACGTCATCGCGGGCAAGTCGAATCGTCGCACCGCCGCTCCCACATTTAATCTGCTGTGACTAAAAAAGAAGGGCAGACCTGCCCTTCTTGCTGCGGCGCTGTTTACTCAGCCGACTTTTGCTTCAGGCGTTCCAGAATCGCATTGGCGCTGCCTGTGTCCGGCGTGATACCGGCTTCGCGCAGCTTGCGCTCAAGGTCAGTACCCGTCGATGCCTCCGCCAACTCATCCTGGGCTTGCAGTTCAGCGGCGCGATGCTGCTGCTTGGCTTGCAAGCGGTTCAGCGTACCGACGGCGGTTTCCAGCTTGCCGTTGGCACCGCCACTGGCGATGGACGCGCTGACCTGGGCCTTCTGTACGCTTTCGCGCGCCTTGGCCATGTCCACTTGCTGGCGCAGGCTTTTGATTCGGCTTTCGGCTTTGGTGATGTCTTTGCGCATGCTCTCAGCGTACCCGCCGAACTCGGTGGTCTGCTTTTGCTCGACGTCACGTTCGTTGGTCAGGGTCGAAATGGCTTCGGCCACTTCCAGAGCCAGGTCTTCACGATTGGCCTGGATAGCAGCCATCGCCTTGGACTCCAGGTCCTTGATCTTGGCGTCGTATTCGCTGACGCGGTCAGCCGCCAGTTTGTGCTTGGCCATGATGCTGACCAGTTCACGCTTGGCGTTGGCCAACGCGCTGTCAGCGTCGCGAATTTCCTGGTCAAGGATGCGCAGGGCTTGTTGGTCAACGATCGATTCGCCGACTTCGCTGGCACCGCCACGTACCGCGGTGAACAATTTGCTCCAGATGGACTGAGTCATTGGATACTCCCGAATAATTAGTTGAAGAAACGTTCAAAGGCTTCGCTGGCGCGCTGCACGTTGTCGACGAGGGTTTTCACCTCGGTCACGATGTTGGTCAGGCTGGAGTCGGAACTCAGCGCGCCGAACATGTTGTAAACAACCTGGCCGTTAGGCATCGACTCGATACCGATCGAGGACAACGGGAACATTTCCCGGCTGCGCAGCACCGCGTCATTGAATGCCGCTACGTCGCTGATGGACTCGACGTCGACCAGAACGGTGTCCACGATGATCTGCTCGCCCACCACTGCGATGTAAATCGGCAGGCCCCCGAAGTCGTTCATTTCCAGCTTGATGCTGGACTCGGAGCCTTGAACGAGAGAAAGCGTAATGTCGTTGGAAACCACTTCGTCCAAGGCTTGCAGCGCCGTGAAGAGGCGATCGATATTCCAGTTAGTACCTGCGCTCATGAAATTCTCCGACATGAATGAGCCAGCCAGAATCGGTTGGCGAAGCTGTTTCTCCATTTGCTTGAGCAGGCTTCGATTTTCGGGAAGCACCCAAGTCTCGTGTTTCACATACCCGGCGGCCGCCAGGCCCGCGCGCATCTGCTTCATGTAAAAGCTCGACGGCTTTTTCGCAGGCGGTTTCAAGCGCTCTCCCTTGCGGCTTGCGGAATCGGTATCGGGCCCGGCTTGCGGGCTCGATGGAGAGCTGCTTTTCATGGTGCTGACCTCGTTGTGAAAAACTCACGCGTGAGAAAATCTACAGGTAATTCTCGGAAGGCTCAATAGCTCACGCGTGAGATTTTTTACCGGCGTTCCCAGCCCACTGAAAAGCACTCCTTGTTCGAGAGTCGCCGGACCGGCACAAAGACAGCGGCCCCGACAGCAAGAACCTGTGGGAGAAGTTCCTGGCCGGTGGCACCATCTCCAGTGGGCCGCATGCTACAGGTAATTCTCGGAAGGCTCAATAGCTCACGCGTGAGATTTTTTACCGGCGTTCCCAGCCCACTGAAAAGCACTCCTTGTTCGAGAGTCGCCGGACCGGCACAAAGACAGCGGCCCCGACAGCAAGAACCTGTGGGAGAAGTTCCTGGCCGGTGGCACCATCTCCAGTGGGCCGCATGGCAGTGAGCGGCACACCGACGACTGGCGGCCTTGGGGCAGAACGGACATGGACACGGGGAGCAAGAAAACGGCTTGATGTTGCGTAGAGCATTTATCAGGCAAGCCCTGACGCTGTTCAGTTAAGCGAACGCAATGCCCAAAGCAGCGAAGATTAAATGTGGGAGCGGCGGTGCGACGATTCGACTTGCCCGCGATGACGTCGGCCCAGACTTGCCCGCGATGACGTCGGCCCAGCAAACATTGATGTTGACTGACCCACCGCTTTCGCGAGCAAGCCCGTTCCCTCCTTTGCTCTTCGTCGCTTAGCAGGTTGCTGCACAAATGCTCCGCGGTACTAGAGCGCCCCTTGACTCTCCCCCATACGGCACACCCTACCCTGAAAGCCCCCATTTTCAGGACCTCACCCCATGCCCCAGCGCATCCTGGTCATCCTCGGCCACCCTTCTCCCACCAGTTTCTGCTCAGCCTTGGCCGACGCCTACCGCCACAGCGCAAAAATCGCCGGCCACGAGGTCCGCGTCCTGCGCTTGGGCGATCTCACTTTCGACCCCGTCCTTCACCACGGCTACACGCAGATCCAGCCGTTGGAACCTGACTTGCTCAGCGCCCAATCCGACATCCTCTGGGCCACCCATCTGGCGTGGGTGTTCCCGATCCGGTGGGGCGGTATTCCGGCATTGTTGAAAGGGTTTATCGACCGCGTTTTCCTACCCGGCTTTGCCTTTAAATACCGCGAAGGCAAGCCGTTTCCTGACAAGCTGCTGCTCGGCCGAACCGCACACTTGTTGGTGGCCCTGGACACGCCGCCGTGGTATTACCGCTGGTTCTACCGCATGCCGGGCATTCATCAGATGCGCAGCACGACCCTGGCGTTTTGCGGCATCAAGCCGACCAAAACGTTGATGTTCGGGCCGGTGCTGGGCTCTACACCGGCGCAGCGTGAAAAATGGCTGACACTGGCCGGCGGCCTATTCGGAAAAGGGAGTTTTCATGTACATCGGCAAAGCCGCGCAGCTGTCGGGCACGACCATCAAAGCGATACGCCACTATGAGGCAATTGGCCTGTTGCCAGCACCGCAACGGGAGGGGCGTTATCGGGTCTATTCGGCGCAGAGCGTGGAGCTGCTGGCGTTGATCAAGTGCGCCCAGCAGTTGGGGTTCAAGCTCAAGGAGTTGCAGGGGATTTTGCACGGGCACGAAGGCGATGCACTGCCTTGGGAACGGGCAGATCAGGCCATCGCCAGCAAGAAGCGCGAACTGGCCGGGCAGATTGCTGGGTTGCAGCAGATGCAGGCGGGGTTGATGGCGTTTGAAGCGCAGCTCAAGGATGCGCAGGGGCAGTGCTCGGGTGTCCGCTGAGCCGAATAAAATGCGTAATCGGCTCCCAACATGAGCCCAATAGGCGTTTTATTCAGCTCAACAGAGGACGACTGCCCCCCGCTCATTTGCCCAGAATCGTTTGAAGCGCAGCTCAAGGATGCGCAGGGGCAGTGCTCGGGTGTCCGCTGAGCCGAATAAAATGCGTAATCGGCTCCCAACATGAGCCCAATAGGCGTTTTATTCAGCTCAACAGAGGACGACTGCCCCCCGCTCATTTGCCCAGAATCCCCATGTCTGCTAGTGTCGCGCCGGTTTACCGTCTACCGGAATAGCCGCCATGGCCCGCAAAAAAGTTGCACTCGATTTCGAACAATCCCTCGCCGACCTGCAAACCCTGGTCGAGCGTCTGGAGAACGGCGAGTTGTCGCTGGAGGACTCGCTGACAGCGTTTGAGCAAGGCATCGGCCTGACTCGCGACTGCCAGAGCGCGTTGGCGCAGGCGGAGCAGAAGGTCCAGGTATTGCTGGAACGCGACGGGGAGTTGGCCGAAGAACCTTTCGATGCGGAACAGCCCGAATGATCGACGCGTATCAGGCCAGTAGCCAAGCCCGGGTGAATGCGGCGCTCGAGCCCTTGTTTGTTGCGCCAAGCCCGGAAATGAACCGCCTTTATGCCGCCATGCGCTACAGCGTGATGAATGGCGGCAAACGCGTGCGCCCGTTGCTGGCGTATGCGGCCTGTGAAGCCTTGGGCGTGCGTGCCGAGCAAGCCAATGGCGCGGCGTGTGCGGTTGAGCTGATTCACGCCTACTCCCTGGTGCATGACGATTTGCCGGCAATGGACGACGACGATTTACGTCGCGGCCAGCCAACCACCCACAAAGCCTTTGATGAGGCCTATGCGATCCTGGCCGGTGATGGCCTGCAGAGCCTGGCGTTCAGCGCCTTGCTGGACCCGCGCCTTAACAGCGTGAACGCTGAGATCAGCCTGCGTATGGTGACCGCCCTCGCTCTGGCCGCTGGCCCGGCCGGCATGGTCGGCGGGCAAGCGATCGACATGGGTTCGGTCAGCCTCAAGCTGGACCAGCAAGCCCTCGAACACATGCATCGCCACAAGACCGGCGCGCTGATCGAAGCCGCGGTGCACTTGGGCGCCCTGGCCAGTGGCCGTGCCGACGCGGCGCAATTGGCGGCCCTGCAGACCTACTCCCGGGCCGTCGGCCTGGCGTTTCAGGTGCAGGACGACATTCTCGACGTGGAAAGTGACACCGCGACCCTGGGCAAACGCCAAGGCGCGGATGCCGCACGCGATAAACCGACCTATCCGGCCTTGCTTGGCCTCGAAGCGGCCAAGGCGTATGCCCTGCAACTGCGCGACCAAGCCCTGGATGCCCTGCGACCTTTCGACGCGGCGGCTGAGCCATTGCGCGACTTGGCGCGGTATATCGTCGAACGCCGCCACTGATAACGGCGGCCATTGCAGCCGCATATCGGCCAAGTTCGGCGCTCTGCGTGGGCAGTTTGCACTGCTTGAGGTAAACTGCCGCCTCTTCTATACCTATAACGATTCGCCTGATGCCCACGACGTTTCAAGAGATTCCCCGCAAACGCCCGTCCACGCCCCTGCTCGACCGTGCTGCCACGCCGGACGGCCTGCGTCGACTGGGTGAAGCCGAGCTGGAAACCCTGGCCGATGAGTTGCGCCTGGAATTGCTCTACACGGTCGGTCAGACCGGTGGGCATTTCGGTGCCGGCTTGGGCGTCATCGAGCTGACTATCGCCCTGCATTACGTGTTCGACACCCCGGACGACCGGCTGGTGTGGGACGTGGGCCATCAGGCGTACCCGCATAAAATCCTCACCGGCCGTCGCGAGCGCATGGCCACTCTGCGCCAGAAGGACGGCCTGGCCGCCTTCCCACGTCGCGCCGAGAGCGAGTACGACACCTTTGGCGTCGGCCACTCCAGCACCTCTATCAGTGCCGCGCTGGGCATGGCGATTGCCGCCCGCCTGCAAGGCAGTGAGCGCAAGGCGATTGCGGTGATTGGTGATGGCGCGCTGACCGCCGGCATGGCCTTCGAAGCGCTGAACCATGCGCCGGAAGTGAACGCCAACATGTTGGTGATCCTTAACGACAACGACATGTCGATTTCGCGCAATGTCGGTGGCCTGTCGAACTACCTGGCAAAAATCCTCTCCAGCCGTACTTACGCGAGCATGCGCGAAGGCAGCAAAAAGGTGCTCTCGCGCCTGCCCGGCGCGTGGGAAATTGCCCGTCGAACCGAAGAATATGCCAAGGGCATGCTCGTGCCCGGCACTCTGTTCGAAGAGCTTGGTTGGAATTATATCGGCCCGATCGACGGCCATGACCTGCCCACCCTGATCGCCACGCTGCGCAACATGCGTGACCTCAAGGGCCCGCAGTTCCTGCATATCGTCACTAAAAAAGGCAAAGGCTTCGCCCCGGCGGAAGTCGACCCGATTGGTTACCACGCGATCACCAAGCTCGAACCGCTGGACGCCCCTGCCGCCGCGCCGAAAAAGGCCAGCGGGCCGAAGTATTCCGGCGTGTTTGGCGAATGGCTGTGTGACATGGCCGCCGCCGACCCGCGACTGGTGGGCATTACCCCGGCGATGAAGGAAGGCTCCGACCTGGTGGCGTTCAGCGAGCGTTTCCCGCTGCGCTATTTCGACGTGGCGATTGCCGAGCAGCACGCGGTGACCTTCGCCGCCGGCATGGCCTGTGAAGGCGCCAAGCCGGTGGTGGCGATCTACTCCACCTTCCTGCAGCGCGGTTATGACCAGTTGGTGCATGACGTGGCGGTGCAGAACCTCGATGTGCTGTTCGCCATCGACCGCGCCGGTTTGGTCGGCGAAGACGGCCCGACCCACGCCGGCAGTTTCGATTTGTCCTACTTGCGCTGCATCCCCGGCATGCTGGTGATGACGCCGAGTGATGAGAACGAACTGCGCAAGATGCTCAGCACCGGCCACCTGTACAACGGCCCGGCGACCGTGCGTTACCCGCGCGGTAATGGCCCGAATGCCGTGATCGAGAAAGACCTTGAACCGATTGAAATCGGCAAAGGCATCGTGCGTCGCCAAGGCAGCAAAACCGCTTTCCTGGTGTTTGGCGTGCAATTGGCCGAAGCGCTGAAAGTCGCCGAGAAGATCGACGCCACCGTGGTCGATATGCGCTTCGTCAAACCACTGGACGAAGCCCTCGTACGCGAAATCGCCGCCAGCCATGAGCTGCTGGTGACGGTCGAAGAAAACGCCATCATGGGCGGCGCCGGTGCGGCGGTCAGCGAGTTCCTGGCGCGGGAGAACATTCTCAAGTCGGTGCTGCACCTGGGCTTGCCGGATGTGTATGTCGAACATGCCAAGCCGGCGCAGATGCTGGCTGAGTGTGGGCTGGATGAAGCCGGGATTGAGGCTTCGGTGCGCGAGCGCATGGCGCTGCTGGGCCTGTAACCCGACCTCCCGGTAGAAACCGGGCCAACATGTGGGAGCTGGCTTGCCTGCGATAGCGGTCTATCGGACACATTGAAGTTGAATGTGCCGCCGTCATCGCAGGCAAGCCAGCTCCCACATTGGTTTTGTATTGCTGATAAACGCTAGGGACAGCCCATGACCCGCCTTCGCTTTGCCCTGCCCTTGCTGCTGCTTCCCGCCACTGACCTGTTGGCCGACAGTTTCGAGCGTGACGACGCCCTGAAACTCCCCAACGTAGTGATCAGCGCCAACCGCCAGGTCCAAGCGCGCAACGACAGCAGCGCCGCCAACACCGTATTCACCCGCGATGACATCGACCGCTTGCAACCCACCAGCGTAACCGACCTGCTCAGCCGCGTACCCGGTGTGCAAGTCGCGCCCACCGGTGGCCGCGGCAGCCTGCCGGGGATATTCATTCGCGGCACCAAGGCCGCACAAAGCCTGGTACTGGTCGATGGCCAGCGCATCGCCAATACCACCTCCGGCGACAGCGGGCTGCAATACCTGAACGTCGACCAGATTGAACGCGTGGAAGTGCTGCGCGGCTCGCGCTCGGTGATCTACGGCAGCGACGCGATTGGCGGGGTGATCCAGATTTTTACCCGGCGCAATGCCGAGCAGGGCCTGCAGCCACGCTTGAAACTGGGGTTTGGCAGCCACCAGACCTGGGAGCGCAGCCTTGGCCTGTCTGGCGGTGATGAGCACACGCGCTTCAACTTGGGGGCGAGCCTGGATGACACGGCGGGTATCAACGCTACACACGAATCGTTCCCCAGCGATGGCGACCATGATGCCTATCGCAATCAGTCCATCAGCCTGAACCTCAGCCATGCCTTTAACGATGAGCTGGAAGTGGGTTTCAACCTATTGGATAACCGCGGCAAGTCGGAATACGACAACAGCTTCGTTGAGCAAAAACCCTACACCGATTACACAACTGGGCCTGCGCCGCGACCAGAACCAGCAATTCGGCGGCCAGAACAGCTGGAGCGGCACCCTTACCGTGCCGATCAACCCCGATAATGACGTGCTGCTGAGCTACAGCGAAGGCTTCCGCGCGCCGACCTTCAACGACCTTTACTACCCTGACACGAGGTACAGCAACCCCAACCTGCAGCCGGAGACCTCAAAAAGTTACGAGCTGCAATGGCGCAGCCAACTGAGTGACAGCACGCGCCTGGAAGCTTCGCTGTACCGCACGGATTTAAGCGACGCGATCGTTGCCGACAGTAACGACAAGCCACAAAACGTGGCGTCGGCACGCATCAATGGCTTTGAAGCGGCGCTCAAGCAGGAACTGTTTGGTTGGCAGGGCAACCTGGGCGTGGCATTTATCGACCCGCGCGACCGCGATACCGGCCACACCCTGGCGCGTCGCGCACGGCGCACCTTGAGCCTGGATCTGGACCGGCAATTCGATAAGTTGGGTGTGGGTGCCAGTTGGCAAGCCATCAGCAGCAGCTATGACGATGAAGACAACCGCAATCGCCTGGGCGGTTATGCCTTGCTGGGGCTGCGTAGCAGCTGGGCGATCAATCATGAAGTCCGTGTTTCGCTGAAAGTCGACAACCTGTTGGACCGCCAATATGCCCGCGCTCGGTATAACTACAACGGGAGGCAAAGTCCGACATCTTGGCAGATCAATCGCACCGACCAGGATGGAAACACAACGGATTGTCAGCGCTGGGGGACCACTGACTGACAGAGCTTCGCGATAGCCTCGATCATCTGCCCGCTCGGCCGCTCCAGCCCCTTGTCCGGGACTATCTGCAACCGGCCTTCGGCCACCGCCGCTATTTGCGGCCAGGCCTTCCAGGCATCGAGTTGCACCTGATCGGCAGCCAGAATCAGCTGCGGATTACGCTGCAACACCGACTCGATGCTGACCTGTGGCGCGGGCAGCTTCAGGTCGTCGAATACATTACGCGCGCCGCACACACTCAGCGCATCGCTGATGATTTGCCCACCGCCCACGGTGTACAGCGGCTGGTTCCACACTTGGTAAAACACCCGTAAGGGCTCGGCACGCTGATAGCGTTGGCGCAGTTCGGCCAGGCGCTGGCGTAACTGCGCGGCTAATTGTCGACCCGCCTCTTCACGGCCCACTTGTTGAGCGATGGCTTGGATCTGAGACGTCAGTTGTTCAAGGCTATGCGGTTCGGCGACGTAGACGGGGATATTCAGGCGCTGCAACTGCTCGCGTTGCGCAGGACCCACGCTGCCGGGCCAGAGCAGGATCAGGTCGGGCTTGAGGCTGAGCAGGCGCTCCATGTTCAATTGCCCGTATTGCCCCACCGAGGGCACTTGCGCCAATGCCGCCGGGCGTTCGCCGCCATCGAGCACGCCCACCAGCAGGTCGGCGGCGCCCAGTTCAAGCACGATTTCAGAGAGTGACGGCGCCAGGCTGACGACGCGTTCGACCGCCAACGCCTGGGCGCTGACTGCCAGCAGCAGCACCGCCAGCCAGTAGCGCATCATCCCAATTGACGCGGGATGCGGTAGAGGTAAAACAGTACCAGCGTCGACAGCGCCAGCAGGAACAGCGGGACGGCTTCCAGGCCGACAAACACCGCCAGCGCGCCGATCCAGGCCGGTATCGCCGCCACCAGCAAAGCCGTGCGGCGACGGGCCGCGAGGGTAATCCAGGCAGCCGGTTCTTCAGCGGTGTCGAGGGCTTTGGCGGTGGCGATCAGCGCGTGTTTATAGCCATGAAAATAACGCAGGCTCAAAAACATCGAGGCCACGCCGGCAATAAAGAACGGCATGGCCAGTACGGGAAGCAGGGATTCGGCGTGGCCAAATACCAGGTTGATCACAAACAACGGCAGCAGTGCCAGGGCCAAGTACTGCCACCAGTTGAAGGACAGTCGCCGTTTCACCTGGCCGCGGGTCACGCGCGGTCGACCTCGCCCTGATGCTCGTTGCCCATCATGTGGTCGAGCTTGCTGGCCTTGGTCGCCAAGTAGAGCTTGTTGTGCGGGTTTTGCCCGGTGTGCAGCGGCACGCGCTCGGCGACGGTGATGCCCATTTCGGTCAAGGCTTTGACCTTGCGCGGGTTGTTGGTCATCAGGCGCAGGGACTTCACGCCCAGATACTCAAGCATCGGCAGGCAGATCGCGTAGTCACGCTGGTCGGCGGCGAAGCCTAGGCGTTCGTTGGCTTCAACGGTATCGGCGCCGCCGTCTTGCAGCTCATAGGCACGGATTTTGTTCATCAGGCCGATGCCACGGCCTTCCTGACGCAAGTACAGCAACACGCCACGGCCTTCACGGGCGATGGCGCGCATGGCGGCTTCCAGTTGCGAACCGCAGTCGCAGCGCTGGCTGAACAGCGCGTCACCGGTCAGGCACTCGGAGTGCACGCGGCCCAGTACCGGCGCGCCGTCGGTGAGGTCACCCAGACTGAGCACGAGGTGCTCGCGGCCGGTGGCCTCTTCGAGAAAGCCGTTCATGGTGAACGTGGCAAAAGGGGTAGGCAGCTTGGAAGCGGCGACGAAAACGACGGGCACCGTGTGCTCCTGATTTCAGATTTCACAGAGGGCGTCATTGTAACAGCAGGTTCCTACAGACGCTTAAGCTGAATTATCGCTGATAAAGATCAATAGGTTCGATTGGCCTTCGTCCCGGTTCTATGCAGGTCAGAACGGATAGGGCTGTTTCCAGCGCGCGAAAATCGGCTTCAGCTCGCCGCTCTCGACCAAGGCCGCCATGCGTCGGTCATACACCGCCATCAGGGCCCGCCCACGCTCAGTATCGGCAAAGCCTATGTAGAGCGGCAGCTCGGCGATGTGGGTGAGCTTGAATTGCGCCGGATCGTCCGCCTGACTCAGGACGTACTTGGCTTCGGTGAGGGCATCGATGTAGAGGTCGACGCGGGCGTGCTGCAGCATCGGCAGGATGCCGTCACGGCGTTCGATCTGGTTGAAGCGGTGCAGGTTCGGCAGGTAATTCTCATACCTGTAACCGCGCACCCAGGCCAGGCGGTAGTTGCCCAGGGTGGCGAGGCTGGGCGTCGGCGTGGTGGCCAGCCCAAGGGCGTAGATGTGATCGGCGTCGAAGTTCCAATGCGGGTACAACACGCCGCTGGTTTCATCGCGGTAGGAGCCGACCCAGCCATCCACCTCGCCGCGCTGGGCCAGGCCGACTGAGCGGGTGTAGGGCACGCTGCGGGTTTGCAGCGTGATACCGGCCGGTTCGAACACTTGGCGCAATACGTCCCAGGCCAAGCCGCTGCCATCTTTGTTGGTGTAGTTGTTCCATTCCTCACTGGCCAGCATGACCTTGCCTGGCACCGGGGCTTCGTCCGCCTGCACCAGCGATGCAACGGCACACAGCGCAACTAGCAGCCAACGCCGTACATTCATGGTGACAGCCTCCTACACCGTGAGATCCGTATAGAGGGTAGCGCAGGTCGCCGGCTTACGGCGCCTCGCGAAAATGCTGATAGCCGCGCACGGCCGGGGTGATGTCTTTCCCAATGGCGTCGAGCAGCGTCACGCCCTGCCCCGCCTCGACCCGGCCGATCACGTGGATCGGCCAACCACCGGCCAACAACGGCGCCAGCTCGGCGGGTGGCAGGGTGAACGCCAACACGTAGTCATCGCCCCCGCTTAACGCCGCCACACGCGCCTCATCGTCGCCGACAAAGGCCAGCAAGGCCTTGGACAAGGGCAGCTTCTGAAGCTCAACCAACAGGCTGACAGCCGAAGCCTTGGCGATATGCCCGCAATCGGCCAGCAACCCGTCGGAGATATCCATGGCCGATGTCGCCTTGCCCCGCAATGCCAGGCCCAAAGCCAACTGCGGTTGTGGCGACCAGTAATGGGCCAGCAAGGGGCCCGCAATCGCCGCATCCGCCGTGCGTTGCCCCAACACTAACGGCAAAGCACCGGCGGCATTGCCGAGCTCACCGCCCACACACAGCAAGTCACCCGGTTGTGCACCGCTGCGCGTCAACGCCTGCCCGGCGGGCACACGGCCGAACACGGTCAGGGTCAGGCTCAGCGGCCCGCGCGTGGTGTCGCCGCCCACCAGGCCCACGCCGCAGCTTTGCGCCATGGCGTTCAAACCCTGGGCATAGCGTTGCAGCCAATCGGCATCGACCGTCGGCGCGGTAAGAGCAAGGGTAAAGGCAAGCGGGTGGGCGCCCATGGCGGCCAGGTCGCTCACCGCTACGGCCAGCGAGCGCTGGCCGAGCAGGAACGGGTCACACGGGTCGGCAAAGTGCACGCCGGCCACTAACGTATCGGTGGAGATTGCCAACTGCTCCCCAGCGGGGAGCGCCAGCAAGGCGCAGTCATCGCCGATCCCCAAGGCAATGCCTTCGCCGCCTTGCGCACAAGGCGCGGCGGCGAAGTAGTTGCGGATCAGCTCAAACTCGCCCATTCAGGACTCAAGCGCAGATTAGCGCTTGTGTTCCTTCACTTCGGCTTCACGCAGGCGCGGGGCCAGCTTGTCGAGCACGCCGTTGACGAACTTGTGGCCGTCGGTCGAACCGTAGACTTTCGCCAGCTCGATACCTTCGTTGATCACCACGCGGTACGGCACGTCAACGCGCTTGAGCAGCTCCCAGGTGGACAGGCGCAGTACGGCCAATTCAACTGGGTCCAGCTCTTCGATGGTCAGGTCCAGGCACGGCGTCAAGGCAGCGTCGATCTCGGCCTGGTTGGCCGGAACACCGTGCAGGATGTCATGGAAGTAGCTGGCGTCCGCGAAGCTGAAATCGTTGTCGACGCGAAACTGCGCTTCGATTTCGTTCAGCGAGGTTTTAGACATGTGGCGCTGGTAAAGCGCCTGAGTCGCGAGCTGGCGGGCGCCACGGCGCTTTTCGCTCTTGGATGGCTTACCAGCGTCGGATGGGCGCGGGTCCTTAGGGTTGAACTGATCGCTTTCGTCGGAAATCACTTGGCCTCCAACTGCGACAGCAGGCTAACCATTTCCAGCGCGGACAGAGCAGCTTCAGCGCCTTTGTTACCCGCCTTGGTGCCGGAACGCTCGATGGCTTGTTCGATGGAATCTACGGTCAATACGCCGAAAGCGACTGGCACGCCGAACTCCATGGACACCTGGGCCAGGCCCTTGGTGCACTCGCCAGCCACGTATTCGAAGTGCGGAGTGCCGCCACGAATGACCGCGCCCAGGGCGATGATCGCCGCGTATTCACCCTGCTGTGCAACTTTTTGCGCAACCAGTGGAATTTCGAAGGCGCCAGGGGCACGGATGATAGTGATATCGCTCTCGCTCACACCGTGGCGAACCAGGGCGTCAACGGCACCGCTTACCAGGCTTTCAACCACAAAGCTGTTGAAGCGGCCAACCACTAGGGCATAGCGGCCTTTGGGGGCGATGAAGGTACCTTCGATGGTCTTCAGGGTCATTCGACAAATCTCTTAAAGAGCCGGGACGCGAAAAGTGCGTCCCTCAGTGATGTTTTAACCGCGAACAAGGGGCAAGAATCGCCAGCCTTTATTCGGAGGGCACGTATTCTACAACTTCCAGGTCGAAACCGGATATCGCATTAAATTTCATGGGTGCGCTCATCAGGCGCATTTTGCGTACGCCCAGGTCGCGAAGGATCTGCGAACCGGCGCCGACGATGCTGTAGGTGGTCGGTTTTTTCACCGGCACCTGGTCAGCGGTTTCGCGGATATGCGCCAGCAATACATCACCATCCAACGGGTGGCCGAGCAACAGCACCACACCGCTGCCTGCCTCGGAGACCGCAGCCATGGCCGCGCGCAGGCTCCAGCGGCCCGGTTGCTTGACCATCAACAGGTCGCGCAGCGGGTCCATGTTGTGCACGCGCACCAGGGTCGGCTCTTCAGCGCAAATCTTGCCCAGGGTCAGGGCCATGTGCACGTCGCCTTCCACTGAATCACGGTAGGTCACCAAATTGAATTGGCCCAGTTCGCTGTCCAGCGGCTGCTCGGCAATCCGCTGAACGGTACGTTCGTGGATCATGCGGTAGTGAATCAGGTCGGCAATGGTGCCGATCTTGAGGTTGTGTTCGGCCGCAAAGGCTTCGAGTTCAGTGCGACGAGCCATGGTGCCGTCGTCGTTCATCACTTCGCAGATCACCCCGCTCGGCTCGAAACCGGCCATGCGCGCCAGGTCGCAGGCCGCTTCGGTGTGCCCGGCACGCGCCAGGGTGCCACCTGACTGGGCCATCAGCGGGAAGATGTGGCCCGGGCTGACGATGTCTTCGGCCTTAGCGTCTTTGGCGGCGGCGGCTTGCACTGTGCGTGCGCGGTCGGCCGCGGAAATACCGGTGGTAACGCCGGTGGTCGCTTCAATCGATACGGTGAACTTGGTACCAAAACCCGACCCATTGCGCGGCGCCATCAACGGCAGCTTGAGCAATTCGCAGCGCTCACGACTCATGGGCATGCAGATCAGCCCACGGGCGTGCTTGGCCATGAAGTTGATGTGCTCAGCCTTGCAGGCCTCGGCGGCCATGATGATGTCGCCTTCGTTTTCACGGTCTTCGTCATCCATCAGGATGACCATCTTGCCTTGGCGGATGTCTTCAACCAGTTCTTCGATGCTATTGAGCGCCACGCGGCACCCCCTTGGTCAGGATTTCAGGTAGCCGTTAGCGGCCAGAAAACTTTCAGTGATGTTCCCAGATGCTGGCTCTGCGGCCTTATCGCCCAACAACAGGCGCTCCAGGTAACGGGCAAGCAAGTCGACTTCCAGATTCACCCGGCGACCTGGCTGATAAGACGCCATGATGGTTTCGCTCAGGGTGTGGGGAATGATGGTCAGTTCAAATTCGGCGCCATTCACGGCGTTCACAGTCAGGCTGGTGCCATCGACGGTGATCGAGCCTTTGTGGGCGATGTACTTGGCCAGCTCTTTAGGCGCGCGAATGCGGAATTCCACGGCGCGTGCGTTTTCGCTGCGCGAAACCACTTCGCCGACGCCGTCGACGTGGCCGCTGACCAAGTGGCCGCCCAGGCGGGTGGTCGGGGTCAGGGCTTTTTCCAGGTTGACCGGGCTGCCGGCCTTGAGGTCGTTCATCGCGGTGCAGTCCAGGGTTTCCCGGCTGACATCAGCGGCAAAGCCGTTGCCCGGCAGCTCGATGACGGTCAGGCACACACCGCTGACGGCGATGCTGTCGCCCAACTTGACGTCGTCGAGATCCAGCTTGCCGGTCTCAACCAGCAGGCGGATGTCGCCGCCTTTGGGGGTCATGGCACGGATGCTGCCGATGGATTCGATAATGCCGGTGAACATGGCCTTCTCCTGGAAAACGGGACGGGCGCTTGAGCGCCCGGTCAGAATTATACGCTCGCTGCTGGCACAGGTATGGCAGTGACTCGCCAGTCGTCGCCTACAGCGCGCATTTCAGTGATCTTGAGTTGGGGGGCATCGGCCAGTTTCTCAAGCGGCCAGTCCAGCAAAGGCCGGGCGGCGGAGCCGAGGAACTTGCCGGCGACGAATATCACGTACTCGTCCACCAGCCCTTGCTGGGCAAACGCGCCCGCCAGGCTTGGGCCAGCCTCTACCAACACTTCGTTGACGCCACGGGCGGCCAGGGCCACCAGCGCCGAACGCAGGTCAACCTGACCGTCGACGCCCGGCACTACCAGGCACTCGGGGCCACGGGGGAACTGGTTTTCCGGGGTGACGCAGGTGATGACCAACGCAGGGCCAGCCTTGAAGAATGGCGCGTTGAGCGGCACCCGCAGGCGCCCGTCGATCAACACGCGCAATGGCGGACGTGACATGGCTAAGGCAGTGGTGGCTTCATCCAGGCCCAATTCGGCGGCGCGCACAGTCAACCGGGCGCCGTCGGCCAAGACCGTATCGGCACCGGTCAGCACCACGCTGGCCTCCGCACGCAGGCGCTGTACAGCAGCGCGGGCAGCCGGGCCGGTGATCCATTGGCTTTCGCCGCTGGCCATCGCGGTGCGACCGTCCAGGCTCATTGCCAGCTTGACCCGCACAAACGGCAGGCCGTGTTCCATACGCTTGAGGAAACCCGGGTTCAGCGCGCGCGCTTCGCTTTCCAGCACGCCACTGCGGGTTTCGATACCGGCTTGAGCCAAACGCCGTAAACCGCGCCCGGCCACTTCGGGGTTCGGGTCCTCCATCCCGGCCACCACCCGCGCAACACCGGCAGTCACCAGTGCGTCGGCACACGGCGGTGTGTGCCCATGATGGCTGCAAGGCTCCAACGTCACGTACACCGTGGCGCCGCGCGCCTTGTCGCCAGCGGCGCGCAGGGCATTCGGTTCGGCGTGGGGTTCGCCGGTGCGCTCGTGCCAGCCTTCGCCGACAATCTGCCCATCACGCACAATCACGCAGCCCACACGCGGGTTGGGATGAGTGGTGTACAGGCCCTTGCGCGCCAATTCGAGGGCGCGGGCCATGTAATGGGCGTCGAGGACGGTTTGTTCTGCAGAAGGCGAGTTCATTTCTTGACCGGCTCACGGGCCAGGCGGTCGATTTCTTCGCGGAACTCATTGAGGTCCTGGAAGCGTCGATACACCGAGGCGAAACGGATATAGGCGACTTCGTCGAGCTTTTGCAGCTCGCCCATCACCAGTTCTCCAACCACCAGGCTCTTGACCTCGCGCTCGCCGGTCGCGCGCAGCTTGTGCTTGATATGCGCCAGCGCCGCCTCCAGCCGCTCGACACTCACCGGGCGTTTTTCCAGGGCACGCTGCATACCGGCGCGCAGTTTTTCTTCGTCGAAAGGCTGGCGGCTGCCGTCGGACTTGATCAGACGTGGCAGTACCAGTTCGGCGGTTTCGAAGGTGGTGAAACGTTCACCGCAGCCAGAGGCCAGGCATTCGCGCCGGCGACGCACTTGATCGCCCTCGGCGACCAAACGCGAGTCAATGACCTTGGTGTCGTTGGCACCGCAGAAGGGACAGTGCATGGTGGCAGGCAACAAAAAAAGGGAGGGCCATGGTAGCGCATCCCTGTGGCAAGACAAGCCATAGCCTTTACGGTATATAGGCTGACTATTATGTTTCATATTTTTTAAGCCACGGATTTTGTCCTTTCTGGAGCCGTACATGCAGTTACGACCACTCGTTTTACTCGCCCTGTTCAGTTTTCTGGTCGCCTGCAGCAGCGAAGCCCCCAAGCCTTCGTCGCCTCAACCAACGCCCGCCCAAGAGAAAAAAGTACCAGGTATTGAAGACCTCGGCCCCCTGCCGGCCTATCAACGGGAAATCAATGGCAACCTCACCAACATCCCAGCCGGCGCCGAAGTCGAACTGGCGATGCTGGTGATCGACGAACGCAACCGCCCGCAACAACTGCTCGCCAGCAGCGTACTGACCGGCAACGGCAAGCCACTGGCCTTCCGCCTGCGCTTCAACCCCGAAGCCTTCCCGGCCGGTGCACGCGTTGAACTGCGCGGGCGCGCCAGCCAGTCCGGCCAGTTGATCCTGCACCTGCCTGCCGTGCGCATCACCCAGGCGATCACCCAAACCACCGGCCCCCTGCAACTCGTCAAGGCACCATGACGCCACCGTTGGACCTGCAACGCGCCCTGAGCGAACTGATCGGCGACGCGCAGTTGGTGCCCTGCCCACTGCCGGGCACCGCGTTGTCGTTGTGGCTGTTGGATGCGGACAACATGGACCGCGCCTTCAGCCCCGAAGAAACCCGACGCATCCTGCATGAGCCGCCGTACTGGAGTTTTTGCTGGGCCAGCGGTTTGGCGCTGGCGCGCTACCTGGCGGCGAACCCTGAGTGGGTCGCCGGCAAACGCGTGCTGGATTTTGGCGCTGGTTCCGGCGTGGCTGGCATTGCCGCCGTTAAGGCTGGCGCGTTGGAAGTGGTGGCCTGCGACCTCGACCCGCTGGCCTTAGCGTCCTGCCGGGCGAATGCCGAGCTCAACGGCGTGCAGCTGAGTTACTCAGCCGACTTTTTCGCCGAAGCCGACCGCTTCGACCTGATCCTGGTCGCCGATGTGCTCTACGACCGCGCCAACCTGCCGCTGCTGGATCAATTCCTGACGCGCGGCCGTGAGGCCCTGGTGGCGGACTCGCGGGTGCGGGACTTCCAGCACCCGGCTTATCAGCGTCTGGGAATCCTTGATGCGCTGACGCTGCCCGACTTGGCCGAGCCTTGGGAGTTTCGCAAGGTGAGCCTGTACCATTCGCGGCGCCCTTGAGGCCATCGCGGGCAAGCCCGCTCCCACAGTTGACCGCGCCCCTCTGTGGGCGCTGGCGTGCCTGCGAGCACCCTTATAGTTGCCCCATTCCCGCTTTATTCGAGATGCCCCATGAGTGAGCCCACGCCGTACATTTTCGACGTCACCACCGCCAACTTCGACCAGGCGGTTATCCAGAACTCCTTCGAAAAACCCGTACTCGTGGATTTCTGGGCCGAGTGGTGCGCGCCGTGCAAGGCGTTGATGCCAATGTTGGCGAAAATTGCCGAGAGTTATCAGGGCGAGTTGCTGCTGGCCAAGGTCGATTGCGAGGCCGAGCAGGATATCGTCGCGCGCTTTGGCATTCAAAGCCTGCCCACCGTGGTGCTGTTCAAGGACGGCCAGCCGGTGGATGGGTTTGCCGGGGCGCAGCCGGAGTCGGCGGTGCGGGCGATGCTGGAGCCGCATGTGCAGATGCCGCCGCCCGCTGCAGCTGACCCGCTGGAACAGGCCCAGGCGCTGTTTGCCGAAGGCCGTATCAGCGACGCCGAAGCGGTGCTGGTCGCGATGCTGGGTGAGGACAACACCAATGCCGCCGCCCTGATCCTGTACGCGCGCTGCCTGGCCGAACGCGGTGAATTGGGCGAAGCCCAGAGCGTGCTCGACGCGGTGAAAAGCGATGATCACAAAGCCGCCCTCGCCGGGGCCAAGGCGCAAATCACCTTCCTGCGCCAGGCCGCAGACCTGCCCGACGCCGCCGACTTGAAAAGCCGCCTGGCGCAAAACCCGCAGGACGATGAAGCGGCCTACCAACTGGCGATTCAGCAACTGGCGCGCCAGCAATACGATGCGGCGCTGGAAGGCTTGCTCAAGCTGTTTATCCGCAACCGCAGCTACAGCGAAGGCCTGCCGCACAAGACCTTGCTGCAGGTGTTCGAACTGCTCGGCAATGACCACCCGCTGGTCACCGTGTACCGCCGCAAGTTGTTCGCTGCGCTGTACTAATCGCCGACCCAGCTGTACAGCGGCGTATCTCCGCCGCTGGCCACTTTGACCTTGGCGCTATGGCGCAAGCGCACCAGCAGGCGTTTGCCTGATGCGGCGTCGCCGGCCAAGCCTTCCAACTGATCGAGCAATTCCAGCCCGTTGAGTTGCCCGGCCTTGCGCAACAGGTCTTGGGCGTTCTGCCACAGATCGTCGTTCTGTTTAACCGGCGCAGCGGTTGGCTCGCTCGGCATGGGCGCCGCCTGCAAGTGGGCGCCCAGTCGCGCCCAATCACCGTCGTCCAGCTCCAGGGTCAAGTCCACCGGCATGTCGCCGACGGTTCCGCGAATTCGCAACATCGTCATTCTCCTGCACTTTTCTGACAGGCATGCTCCCACGTGGCTTGCGCAACGCCAAGCGGGCGGTCAAACTCTGGGGCTATTGTTATAAGATCACATAACAAAACTTTCATGTTCTGGAGCCTTCTCATGCGCCGTCTGCTGCTTGCTTTGCCGTTTGCCCTGTTGCCACTGGCTATCGCCCATGCCGCCGAAGAACATGATCATGACCACGCGCATGGCAGCCTCGGCGCGCATGAGCACGGCGTCGGCCGCCTCAACGCAGTGCTCGACGGTCAGGCCCTGGAGCTTGAGTTGGAAAGCCCGGCGATGAACGTGGTGGGCTTCGAACACCTGGCTACCACCGCCGCCGACAAAGCCAAGGTCGCCGCCGCACGCAAACAGCTGGAAAACCCGCTGGCCCTGTTCAAACTGCCTAAGTCCGCCGGTTGCGTGATCAGCACCGAGGAACTCAACAGCCCATTGTTCGGCGACAAGCCAGAAGCCGAGCATGACGACGACGATGACGACCACGCCACCGACGGCAAAGGCGCGGCCGCTCACGAACATCATCACGACCACAGCGAAATCCACGCGCACTACCAATTTACGTGCGCCACACCGACTGCACTGAGCAATCTGGACCTGAGCCAGGTGTTCAAGACCTTCCCCGCCACCCAGAAAATTCAGGTACAACTGATCGGCCCAAGCGGTCAGCAGGGTGTTGAAGCGACGGCCACCGCGGCCAGCCTGAAATTCTGATGTGAAAACCCAATCACTGTGGCGGCGCCGCTCCCACACTTGATCGGTGTCATCATCCAAATCAAACCAGACCACTGATTTCCTATGACCCAAGCGTTAATCGAACTGTCTGATCTGGGCTTCAACTGGCCCGGCCACCCACAGTTGCTGGACATCCCCGCATTCCGCCTGGAAGCTGGCGAAACCCTGTTTCTCAAAGGCCCCAGCGGCAGTGGCAAAACCACTCTGCTCGGGCTTTTGGGCGGCGTGCAGAAACCCACCCGGGGCAGCATTCGCCTGCTCGGCCAGGAGCTGACCGAGCTGTCGGCCGGCGCCCGCGACCGCTTCCGCGTGGACCACACCGGCTACATTTTCCAGCAGTTCAACTTGCTGCCGTTTTTATCAGTGCGCGAGAACGTTGAGCTGCCTTGCCACTTTTCCAAGCTGCGCGCGCAACGCGCGGTTCAGCGCCACGGCAGTGTCGACCAGGCCGCCGCGACCTTGCTCGCGCATTTGGGTTTGAAAGATAAAGACCTGCTCGAGCGCCGCGCCGACTCACTGTCCATCGGCCAACAGCAACGCGTAGCCGCCGCCCGTGCGCTGATCGGCCAACCGGAGCTGGTGATCGCCGACGAACCCACTTCGGCCCTGGACTACGACGCCCGCGAAGCTTTCATCCAGTTGTTGTTCGCCGAATGCCGCGAAGCTGGCGCCAGCCTGCTGTTTGTCAGCCATGACCAGAGCCTGGCGCCGCTGTTCGACCGCAACCTGTCGCTGACAGAACTCAATCGCGCCGCCACGCCCGCAGAGGTTTGAGATGTATCTGTTCCGTCTAGCCATGGCCAGCCTGGCTAACCGCCGCTTTACCGCGATCCTCACCGCCTTCGCCATCGCGCTCTCAGTCTGCTTGTTGCTCGCGGTAGAACGCGTGCGCGTTGAGGCACGCAACAGTTTTGCCAGCACCATCAGCGGCACCGACCTGATCGTCGGCGCCCGCTCGGGCTCAGTCAACTTGCTGCTGTACTCGGTATTCCGCATAGGCAACGCCACCAACAACATCCGTTGGGACAGCTACGAGCACTTCGCTGCCAGCCCGCAGGTGAAATGGGCGATCCCGATTTCCCTCGGCGATTCGCACCGCGGCTACCGGGTGATGGGCACCAACGAATCCTACTTCGAGCATTACCAGTACGGCCGCAAACAGAACCTCGAACTGGCCATCGGCCGCGCCTTCGCCACCGACCCGTTTGAAGTGGTGCTTGGTGCTGAAGTTGCCGATGCACTGCATTACAAGCTCGGCGACAAGCTGGTGCTGGCCCATGGTGTCGCGGTGGTCAGCCTGGTGAAGCACGATGACAAACCATTCACCGTGGTCGGCATTCTGAAACGCACCGGCACCCCGGTGGACCGCACGCTGCACATCAGCCTTGGCGGGATGGAAGCCATCCATATCGACTGGCACAACGGCGTGCCCGCCCAGGGCAAAGGCCGTATCAGCGCCGATCAGGCGCGCAATATGGACCTGACCCCGCAAGCCATCACTGCGTTTATGCTCGGGTTGAACAACAAGATCTCCACCTTTGCCCTGCAACGCGAGATCAACGAATTCCGTGGTGAACCGATGCTGGCGATCCTGCCGGGCGTGGCGCTGCAAGAGCTGTGGAGCATGATGGGCACCGCCGAAAAGGCACTGTTTGTGATCTCGCTGTTCGTGGTGCTGACCGGTTTGATCGGCATGCTCACGGCGATCCTCACCAGCCTCAACGAACGCCGCCGCGAGATGGCGATCCTGCGCTCGGTGGGCGCACGGCCCTGGCATATCGCAACGTTGCTGATCTTCGAAGCGTTCGCCCTGGCCTTGTCCGGTGTGGTGGCGGGCGTCGGCTTGTTGTACGTGTGCATCGCCGCGTCGCGCGGGTATTTGCAGGCCAACTATGGCCTGGACTTGCCGATGTCGTGGCCCAGCGAATATGAATGGACCTTGCTCGCCGGTATCTTGGCGGCCGCGCTGTTGATGGGCAGCGTGCCCGCGTGGCGTGCCTATCGACAATCCCTGGCCGATGGCCTGTCCATACGTTTATGAGGAAGGCTTCGATGCGTCGTGCCCTGTTTGCCTTGTTGCTGCTGGTGGTGGTGCCTGCCTGGGCCGAGGATCAGCCCAAGGATCTGTCCTGGCAGGAAATGATCCCGCCGGACGCGCCGCCGGAAATCCCCAATATGAAGCCGTTGCACGACCTGTCGAGCATGGCCGATGCGCTGTCGGTCGAGTCGGCGCCCGCCGTCAAGCAAGACTTGCCCAACGCGCCAGTGGTGCAGAGCCTCGACGGCAAGCACATCCGTTTGCCGGGTTACATCGTGCCGCTGGAGGTCAGCGAAGAAGGCCGCACCACCGAGTTCTTGCTGGTGCCGTATTTCGGCGCGTGCATCCATGTGCCGCCACCGCCGTCGAACCAGATCGTGCATGTGAAAAGCGAAGTCGGGGTGAAACTCGACGAGCTGTACCAGCCGTATTGGATCGAGGGCGCGATGCAGGTCAAGCCGTCTTCGAGTGAATTGGCCGATGCCGGTTATCAGATGGACGCCGACAAGATTTATGTCTACGAACTGCAGGAATAAGGCCTGTTCATTTACTGCAGGAATAAGGCCTGTTCACCCTTTCATTGAGCTGAGTCAAAGGATCGAACGGAACGATCTTTACCATTGGACGTACAACTTTTAACGTCCTCTTGGAGCTCCCATGAACAAGTCTCTGCTCGGCGCGTCCCTCTTCGCGCTCGCCCTCGCCGCCCCTGTCGCACACGCTCACGAAGCGGGCGACATTCTGATTCGCGCCGGTGCAATCACCGTGAATCCGAAAGCAGACAGCAGCAGCGTGAAGGTCGACCAGGGCCCATTGGCGGGCACCAACCTGGGCGGCAAGGCGACCATGAGCAGCGACACTCAACTGGGCCTCAACTTCGCCTACATGATCACCAATCACGTCGGTATCGAACTGCTGGCGGCCACGCCGTTCGAGCATGACGTGAAGATCAAGAACACCGCCCTGGGCGCTGCCAACGGCAAGCTCGGTACGCTGAAACACCTGCCGCCGACCTTGAGCGTCGTGTACTACCCGCTCGACAACAAATCCGCCTTCCAACCGTACGTGGGCGCCGGTATCAACTACACCTGGATCTACGACGAGCACGTCGGCAGCCGCGCCGAACAAGCTGGCTTCAGCAACTTCAAGGCCGAAAACTCCTGGGGCTGGGCCGCGCAGATCGGCGCCGACTACATGATCAACGACAAGTGGATGATCAACGCCCAGGCGCGTTACATCGACATCAGCACCAAGGCCACCGTGGACAACAACGCGCTGGGCCAAGGCACACGCGCCAAGGTCAACGTGGACGTCGACCCGATGGTTTACATGGTCGGTATTGGCTACAAGTTCTAAGCAACACGGCATAACCCATGTGGGAGCTGGCGTGTGTGGGAGCTGGATTGCCTGCGATAGCATCACCTCGAGAGCCTGTCGGGCATCGCCGGCAACCCCACACAAAACCTGATCCCACATTGGTTTTGTGTGGTGTCAGCTATGCCGATAGAACCGATCCAGCAGCGCCGGTAAACCGGCCCGCCACGCCCGTGGCTTGATGCCGAAGGTGTGCAGAATCTTCTTGCAGGCCAGCACCGCATGTTGCGGTTCATCCGCCGCATCCGGCCGTGCCGCATGGGCCTGGGCGGTGGGGGACTCGATCGCCAGCGGGTGAAAATTACGTGCTTCAGTGAGGATCGCCTGGCCCAGCGCCAACGGTGTGGTCGCCTCGTGCCCGGCGTAGTGATACGTGCCCCACAGCGGCGCCGCGCAATCAAGTTGCTTGAGCACCGAGATGATCACCCGCGCCGCGTCGTCCACCGGCGTCGGGTTACCGCGCCGATCATCGGCCATCAGCAGCTCGTCCGGCTTCTCGGCCCGGGCCAAAAAGCGCCCGAGGGTGCCGTCCACGCTGTCATCCAGCAGCCAACCAAACCGTAGCAGCACATGTTGCGGGCAAGTCGCACGCACGCTCTGTTCGATACGCCACAACGCCTGGCCGCGCAGGCCCAGGGGCACCGGCTCGTCTTTTTCGCTGTAGGCGGTGGCGCGGGAGCCATCGAACACGCGGTAGCTGGAGGGTTGCAGCAAGGTGATGTTGTGGTGCTGGCAAAGCTCGGCCAGGCGTTCGATGGCGAACTCCTGGGCAGTCAGGCGGGTTTCGCTGACCGCTTCGGCCTGGAACCAGTCGAAATAGTAGGCGAGGTTGATCAACGCATCGGGACGAGTGTCGTCGAGCAATTGGGTGAGGCTCGCGGCATCCCAGCCGTCTTGGGGCGGTTTGGGTGCGAGGAAACCAATGTCTTCCTCTGCACCGAGGCGAATCAGCGCCTGCCCGAGGGCATTCCCGCCGCCCAGTAACATAAGGCGCATTCGCATAGAGTGTGCAGGCCCGGTCTGTTTGGAACGATGGTTATTGTCGACGGGCGGGTAACGCCTGCCGTAGGTTTATTCCAGAATCGTTGCATTTTGCGGGTTTGTAGCGCAACCGTCACGGATAAAGTGCGGGGTTGCAACTTGGCACCGCTGGGTGCATATCCGTTATTTGGGTAACGGCGGCTATTGGTTCCGCTCTTACAGCGGGTCACTTTTGGAAAAGAGCCCCAAAAGTAACCAAAAGGGCTCTTGCCCCACCACTCGGCACCTCGCCTAGGCTCGGTGTGCCCTCACTCCGGCCAGCGTGGTTTAACGGGGCACCTAAGATCCGCTGTAAGAGCGGAACCAATAGCAGCCGTTACCGCAGCAACGGATATGTACTCATATCTACCTAAAAACCCCGTAAAAAGCTTAGCGCAACACAAAAAGTTGCATAGATACCTCTGCCCATCGCGGGCAAGCCCGGCCATCACCAACTATTGAGACCTGGGCTGCTCGGTCAACACCACCGAAACCGGCACCTCGGCATCCGGCTCATCCACCTGGCCTGTACGCTTAGGCAACAGAACCTGCTGTGGATAAGTTTGCGCGAAGTGCACCTCATCACACTTATCCACAAGCTTTTTCAAACGCTGGTTAAACGCACGGCTCACCGCATATTGCCCGCCCGACACCGTGCGGAATTGCGCGGTGAGCACCACGCCGTTGAGGTCCATTTTGTCGACGCCAAACACCTCCAGCGGCCCTTGCAGGTTGTACTTGAGGAACACATCGTCGCGAATCGATTGCCCGGCCTCGCGGATCAGTTCCACGGCCTTGTCCACGTCGGTGTCGTAGGTGAACTGCACCGAGAAGAACGCGTAGGCAAATTGCCGCGACTGGTTGGTGACCGCCTTGATCTGCCCGAACGGCACCGAGTGCACAAAACCCTTGCCGTCGCGCAGGCGCAGGGTGCGGATGGTCAGGCCTTCGACGGTGCCGGCGTGGCCGGAGTCGAGCACCACCCAGTCGCCGATGGACAGCGTGTCTTCAATGATGATGAACAGGCCGGTGATCACGTCCTGCACCAGTTGCTGCGAGCCGAAACCGATGGCCAGGCCGACCACACCGGCACCGGCCAGCAGCGGCGCGACGTTGATGCCCAGGTTGGCCATGGTGGTGATCGCGCAGATCACCACCAGGACGATTTTCACCGCGTTACGCAGCAGCGGCAGGATGGTTTTGACCCGTGTGCTTGGCTGGCGGCTCGAGCGTTTATTCACCGGCGGCTTCAGCGCCTCCTGGATCGCGGTGTCGAGCACCACCCAGAACAGCCAGGTCATCAGCAGGATCAGGCCGATGCTGCTGAGGGAGTCGCTGATCGCGCGGCCCACCGAGTTGCGCTGGGCAAATTCGAACAGCGAGATGCCCCAGATACGCCCGAGAATTTCGATAAACGCGATGGCCATGACGATGCGCAGGATCGCGTGCAACAGGCTAAGGAAGCGTTCCTTATAGGCGCTGCTGCGCTGGATCGTCACCTGGCTGCGAGACTTGAACAGGTGTTGCAGCACCGTGCTGAGAAAGACCGTGCCGATCAGCAAAATCGTGGTGAACAGCGCGCAACGCAGGGCCTTCTGGTTATCGTCGCCGGCGCCGATCAGGTTGATCGCCGAGACCAGCACCATCAACAGAATCGGCCAGTACCACAGCCCGGAAAACACCCGCAGCGACTGCTGCAATGCCGGGTGTTTGAGACGCTGGGCCAGTGGCCGATTACGGATCAGATGCGCCACCGGGCGACGCAGGCGCACCACCAGCACACCGAAAATCACCGCCGCGAACAGGCCGGTGAATACCGCGATGCTGCTGGTGATATTGCCACCCAACTGCCGGGCGATTTGCGGGCTGGTCAGCGCGTCACTGAGGGCCGCGAGGAAGCCAATCAGGAACAGCGGCTTGGGGCAGTAGTCGCGAATGATCTGCACAGCCGGACGTTTGTGGCCGACGTTGAACATGACGATCACGCACAACAACATCGACGTGGAAAAGATACCGCTGCTGGTGGCGTAGGCAAAACACAGCGCCAGCGCGCGGCCCACTGACGAGGGCAAGAAGTGGCTGACGTAGAGGGTCAGCGGCAGGCAGATAATTGCTGGAACCGTGAAGGGCACCACATACCCAAGGATGCCTTGCAGGCGCTCGCGCTGTTCGACGAAATGCCGCCTACTCAGGCGCTGGACGAAAAAGCGCCCCAGTAGCATCAACACCGCAAAGGCGCCCACCCACACCCCGGACAGCAACAGGAAGTCCCCGGCCACGCTCCACGGCGAGCGTTGGGCGGTCTGGTCGACCAGGCGCCCGACTTCATCCGCCGCGCGGTCGGCGCGCAGGCGCCAAGCGTCGATGAGGTTTTGATTGAGCTCGAGTTTGTCCTGCACGTCGTCAATGCTGGAGCTGATGGCGCCGAGCAGGCCGCCTTCTACCAGCAACTCGGGTTTGGCCGGCGTTTCGGCTGCAGGCGCGGTGGCCGCAGCTTGCAGTGCGCCGCTGCCACAAAACAGCAGCGCGCCAAGCAGTAATGCAGCCTTTAGATTCAGCAAAACATCGAGCTCCTTCAGCAGGGTCTGTAAGGAACTGACGGGTTTTCATCCTCATCGTTCCCTGGCGTTTTCCGCACAAGCCAACACCCGACACTGCGCGCCTGATTGAAACCTAGGGTTGACCCTTGCGGCGTTTAACGTGGGGATCGCGGGGGTGCCTGGGCCGGTGGCCTGATAGTGGCGCACATTAATGGGAGCAACCATGGCGGCGATTTACATCGGCATTTCAGGCTGGCGCGGGGCCTGCTACCCCGAGGGGCTGTCCCAGAAACGCGAATTGCAATGTGCGTTACGCGCCGCCACGTTGGACAAGCACCTGCTCAGCGAGCCCGGCAAATTGCCGACATCTGGGGTGCTGCCATGACCCATCCTGAATTGATCCCCGCCACGCCCACCGCCGCCATCACCCGGTTCACCGTGCTGACGGTGAATATCCACAAGGGCTTCACCGCGCTGAATCGACGCTTCATCCTGCCCGAGCTGCGTGAAGCGGTGCGCAGCGTGGGCGCCGACATGGTGTTTCTGCAGGAAATCCACGGCACGCACGAGCGCCATCCCCAGCGCTACAGCGATTGGCCGAAGATGCCGCAGTACGAGTTCCTGGCCGACAGCATCTGGCCGCAGTTCGCCTATGGGCGCAACGCGGTGTACCCGCATGGCGACCACGGCAATGCGCTGTTGTCGAAATTCCAGATCGTGCGCTACGACAACCTCGACATCTCGCAAAGCGGCCATGAAAGCCGTGGCCTGCTGCACTGTGTATTGCGCCTGCCAGGCACCGGCCAGCACGTGCATGCGATCTGCATGCACCTGGGCCTGCGCGAGGTGCATCGTCAGCAGCAATTGCGTTTGCTGGAGCAACGGATCAGCGAGATTCCCGCTGACGCGCCGCTGGTGGTTGCCGGTGATTTCAACGACTGGCGCCAGAAGGCCGACCTGAGCCAAAGCGGCCTCAAGGAAGTGTTCGTCCACGCCCACGGCAAGCCTGCGCGCACCTTCCCGGCGCGCCTGCCGTTGCTGGCGCTGGATCGCATCTACGTGCGCAACCTCAAGATTCATAACCCCAAGGTGCTGACGACCCGGCCTTGGTCGCATTTGTCCGACCATGTGCCGCTGTCGGTGGAGATCGAGTTATGAGCGTCGCGGTAGAACACATCGCCACCGACCAGCCGCCGGATGAAGCCAAAGCGCGTGATCTCGATTACGGCTGGCAAGGCGGCAACCAGCTCGAACTGCTGGAGAACGGCGAGGCGTACTTTCCGAAGGTCTTTGACGCGATGCGCCAGGCGCAGCGGGAGATCCTGCTGGAGACGTTTATCCTGTTCGAAGACAAGGTCGGGCATGAACTCAAAGGCATCCTGATCGAGGCGGCGCAGCGCGGCGTGAAAGTGGTGGTCAGCCTGGATGGGTTCGGCTGCGGCGAGTTGAGCCCGGCCTTTCTCGGCGAGCTGGCGCAGGCGGGCGTGCTGGTGCAGATGTTCGACCCGGCTTCGAAAAGACTGGGGATTCGCACCAACTGGTTTCGCCGCTTGCACCGTAAGATTGTGGTGGTGGACGCTACGGTGGCGTTTATTGGCGGGATCAATTTTTCGGCGGATCACTTGGGTGATTTCGGCCCCGAAGCCAAGCAGGATTACGCCGTGCAAGTGACCGGCCCGGCGGTGGCGGACCTGCACCATTTCGCCCTCGCCCAAAGCGGTCGCCAGGTGCGTACGCGGCGCGGCTGGCGGCGGCGTCAGCAACGACCCTCGCTGTGGCCCCGCGAGAACGAGGACGGTTTGGTACGCCTGATTTACCGCGACAACGTGCAACACCGCGATGACATTGAAGAGGCGTATATCCACGCCTTGAGCAAAGCCCGAAATCGTGTGGTGATCGCCAACGCTTACTTCTTCCCCGGCTACCGCCTGCTACGCGAGATTCGCAACGCCGCGCGCCGTGGCGTGCACGTGCAACTGATCATGCAGGGCCAGCCGGATGTGCTGCTGGCCAAGCTGGCGGCGCGTATGCTTTACGACTATTTGCTCAAGGATGGCGTGGTCATTCACGAGTATTACCAGCGACCGCTGCACGGCAAAGTCGCGCTGGTGGATGACGAGTGGAGCACCGTGGGCTCGAGCAACTTGGACCCGTTGAGCCTGTCGCTGAACCTGGAAGCCAACGTGCTGATTCGCGACCGCGCGTTCAATCAGCAGCTGTACGAGCGCCTGGAGCTACTCGCGAAAAACCATTGCCAAACCATGCCGGAAAACCGCAAGCCACGCCTGTGGTTATGGCGCTTGACCGTGGGTTTCCTGGTGTTTCATGTGATGCGCCATTTCCCCGCGCTGACCGGTTGGCTGCCGGCGCACAAACCGCGCTTGAAGCCTTTTGAGAGCCAGGCCCATGACCGCTGAAGCCGGCCGCTCGCGCTTCAAGCGTTGGAAGAAACCGCTGACCATCGCCTTCTTCCTGCTGCTGATCGTGCTGTTTACCCTGCTCGCGCGGCGCATCGACTGGAGCGAGGTGTTGCAGACGCTGGGTGACTTCAAGGTGCGCACGTTGTTGATCGCAGGCGCGCTGACCTTGTGCAGTTTTCTCGTCTACGCCAGCTTCGATCTGATCGGCCGTACTTACATCCGCCAACCCTTGGTCTGGAAGCAGATCCTGCCGGTGGGGATCATCAGCTATGCGTTCAACCTCAACCTGAGCGCGTGGGTCGGCGGGATTGCCATGCGTTATCGGCTGTATTCGCGGCTGGGTGTGAGCACCAGCAATATCGCCAAGATTCTTGGGCTGAGCCTGGCCACCAATTGGTTTGGCTATATGGCCTTGGCCGGTGTGGTGTTCAGCAGCGGGTGGGTGACCATGCCGCCGGGTTGGAAAGTCAGCACTTTTGCCTTGCAAGGCATTGGGATGTTGCTGGTGTTGGTCAGCCTGGGTTATCTGGCGGCCTGCCGGTTTTCGAAAAAGCGCGCGTGGTCGATCAAGGGCATCGAGATCAATCTGCCGTCTTTGCGCATGGCCTGTTTACAGTTGGTGTTAGGCGCGTTGAATTGGTCATTGATGGCGGCAGTGATCTTTACCTTGTTGCCGGCCAAGTTGGACTATCCGCTGGTGTTAGGCGTGCTGCTGATCAGCGCAATTGCCGGTGTGGTCACGCATATACCGGCCGGGCTTGGGGTGCTGGAGGCGGTGTTTATCGGGCTGTTGCAGCATGAGGCGTCGCGGGGCAGCTTGCTCGCGGGGTTGATTGCTTACCGGGCGATCTACTTTATTTTGCCGCTGTTGATTGCGTTGGTGATGTACCTCGGGGTTGAGGCTAAGGCCAAGGCGTTGCGGGTGAAGAAGCCCCCCGCCTGAGGAATGTGTCGAGTGGTCTGGCGCCTTCGCGAGCAAGCCCGCTGCCACATTTTGACCCGTTTAGGACGTCGAGGCTTCGACTTGCTCGCGAAGGCGCCCTGAAGAGCACTGCATCAGCGCGATTGAATAATGCTCAACCGCTCGCCCACGACCATCTCGGTAATCCAGTCCACCAGGATCGAGGTGTAGGCCTGCTGCGACACCGGGTCGCTCAAGGAGTGGTCGGCTCCGTCGATGATGCGGTGGGTCAGGGAGTGTGTCTGCTGGCACGCCGCGCGGTAGCTCATGATGGTGGCGTGGGGCACGTGGTCGTCGGTTTCCGATTCGACAATCAGCACATCGCCGGTGAATTTCGCGCAAGCATGCAGGGCGCGGTTGGTTTCGGCGTGCACCAAGGTGCTGCGGTAATCCATCAGGTCGGCCTTATCCAGGTCGCGCTTGGGCGTAAGCCATTTCTGGTCGCGGTACAGCGCCGGCACGCGCAGCGCCAGCCAGCGCACCGGGCGCAATGAGGTGAGAATCGCCGCCAGGTAGCCGCCGTAACTGGTGCCCACCACCGCCACGGCCGAGGTATCGATGGCCGGGTGTGACAGCAGGCGATCGTACGCGGCCAGCAGGTCGCGCAGGTTGTCTTCGCGAGTGACGCGAGACAACGGAATACCGGTGCCGGCGTGGCCGCGCAGGTCAAAGGTCAGGCACACGCAACCCAGGCCCGCGATGCCTTTGGCGCGCTCCAGGTCACGCTCTTGGCTACCGCCCCAGCCGTGCACAAACAACACGCCCGGCACTTTGGATTTGGGGCTCAGGAACGTCCCGCTCATCTGTTCGTCGTCGATGTCGATCGCAATGCTTTCGCTTCTAGCCGTCATAAGATTTAACCGTTACGTACTTGAGAAGAAAGTCGCTGTTTTCGGCCGGGCCGCGGTACACCTCGATGGCATCCGCCGGCAGCGCTTGCTCCACGTAGGTCTCCACCGAGCAAACGTGGATCGCGCGCAGGCCGGGGTGGTTGATGAAGCTTTGCAGCGCCGCGACTTCCGCGCTGCTGGCCCCGCCCATACGCCAGGATTGTTCGAGCACGCCACTGCGGCGTTGGCCTTCGCTGTCCAGGCCTTGGGCAATGTCGTAGTTGCGCCGTGACGCGTAGAAACCAGGGTAGGCCTCATCGGCGGCTGTGTCGAAGACCTGGGCTTGTTCGATGGCTTGGCGTACGTCGTCCGGCAGCTGGAGCGCCAAGAGGTCTTCGTAGTCGCCGGGCACGACCAGCAAGTTGGAGCCACCGTAGACCGCTTCGCCCTGCCCGTCCTGGGTGAGGTATTGCTCGCCGCAATAGCTGAACACGTGATCGCCGATAAAGCTCTGGCCCACGCTGTGAGTGATGACGTCGTGCAGGTCTTGCTCCAGCACCACGCCTTCAGTGAATAACTTCGTGATATCGGGCCGCGCCAGCAAGGCTTTGAATTCATCGAGGCTGTGGAAAACTTCCTGCCCGCGCCCGGCGCAGGCATGCACGGGCTTCAAACGAATCGGCCCGCTGTAGAGCAGGCGCGTGGCTGCGGGCAGTGCGTCCTCCAGGGCGAAAACGCTGAGGCCATCGAGAACGACGTTGCGCACACGCTCGGCAAACACCGGCGACCAGCCTTCGGGCGCCGTTGCTTCAGGGCTTAGCAGGCCATGGGTGATGGCTTTGGTGCAGATGAAATCGTGATCGACATAACCGCCCCACAGGTCTTGCGGCCCTTTGACGTTAAGCGTGAGCGCTTGGGCCGGGCCGACCAGGGTTTGCGTGGGCAACAGATACAACTCGCGCTCGGCATGTAACTGCGGGTTATAGCTGCCGCCGAATTTAAGCCCCAGGATCTGCGCCAACCAGCGCGCCAAGGCACGGTTGGTCTCGACTTCGTGCTGCGGGGCGCCCTCTCGCGTGGAGTGCGCGACCACCCGTTTCTTGCGTTGAGTTGGGGTCATGCGTCCCCCTTGGCCATCCTGCTATGTGTGTGAAAAGAAGGTTGCAGGGATCAAGCCAAGGCGCGACAGAAGAGGACGGTTGTTAAATCAATCAGTTACTGGAAAAGTAATGGCAGTAGGCCTGTTTGATTCTGCACGACACGGCGTTATACACGCGGCGTTCTGCACGATTCACACGGCCTTTGCCCGGCGCCAGCTAAGATGCTGGAGGCCCATCCACCTATCACGAGGTATCTCGCATGGCCAAGCAAGCGCTTATCCTGATCGACATCCAGAACGACTACTTCCCCCAAGGCAAGTGGCCACTCGACGGCGTGGAGGCGGCGGCAGACAAGGCCGCGCAGGTGCTGGCAGCCTTTCGCCAGGCAGGCAATGCAGTGATTCATGTGCGCCATGAGTTCACCTCAGAAGACGCACCGTTCTTCACGCCGGGCTCCGAGGGCGCTCATCTGCATGCCAAGGTGCTGAACGAGGCGAATGAGCCGGTGGTGCTTAAACACTTTGTGAATGCGTTTCGCGGGACCGATCTGCGGGCGTTGCTTGAACGACGCGCCATCACCGACGTGGTAGTGGCAGGCAGCATGAGCCATATGTGCATCGACGCGGTGGTGCGGGCAGCGGCGGACCTGGGCTACAAGGTCACGGTGCTGCATGACGCGTGCGCCACGCGGGATCTGGAATTCAATGGGCAGGTGATTCCGGCGGCGCAGGTGCATGGCGCCTATATGGCTTCACTGGCCTTTGCCTATGCGGGCGTGGTGTCGACGGATGAGTACTTGCAGACGCAAGCGGCGGTATGACCGCCACTTGTCGCCGGGCTTCAGCGGGTAGCGATGATGAACAGACGCGGGAATGGCAGCAACACGGTGCCATCGCCCAGCGCGGGGTAAGCCTGGGTAATCCGCGCCCGGTATTCCTGTAGGAAGGCGGCTTTTTCGCTATCGGTCAACGGTGCGAGAAAGGGCCGCAAAGCCGAAGCCTTGAACCATTCCACCACGGCCGCGTGGTCTGCCAGCGGGTGCTGGTAGGTGGTGCGCCAAACATCGACGGTCCTGCAGTGTTGGCTCAACAGCTCGTAGTAGTAAGGCGCCGTGTGCCGCTCATTGTGTTTGACCGCACCGATCTTCGCCGCCCATGGGCCATCGGCCGCGACGTCACGGGCCAGGCGGTGGGCCGGTTCGTCGAGGTTGTCCGGGGTTTGCACGGCCAGCGTGCCGCCAGGCGTCAGTTGGCTGACCAGGTGCGGATAGAGCGTGGCGTGGTTCGGCAGCCATTGCAGGGAAGCGTTGGCCAGAATCACGTCGGTTTTTTGTGCTGGATTCCAGGCGCCGATATCCGCCAACTCGAAATTCAGTGCCGGTAGGCGCTTACGGGCATCCACCAACATATCGTCGGAGCTGTCCATGCCGGTCACGTGTGCCTGTGGAAAACGCTCGGCCAGCACTTCGGTGGAATTGCCAGGGCCGCAGCCCAAGTCGACGGCGGTGCGCACATCCGTATTGGGGATGGCCGCGACCAGGTCACGGACGGGACGGGTGCGCTGCTGTTCAAACATCGTGTACTGCTTGGCTGACCAGGTCATCGCGGCGTTCCTACTTCTTGAGGTTGGCCACAGCCTAAATCTTGTGAGCCATGAGAACAAATGCCAGGATTGATGCGCGCTCAACCTATGGCACCAAATAGAGATGAACAAAGAGAATTGGGACATTCAATTTATCAAACCCTGTCGTCATGCCCACGAGACTCATCGGATACTGACACCGGCGTACACGCTGCAAATGGCCCAAGCAGGCTATCTGGTTCAAATAAACCTGGATAATTGCTCGATACAAAGGATGGAATATGTAGACTTTTATCTCTACACTCCTCTCTTGTGTAGTTAAATTATTGGTAGCTTTACACAGGGCAAAAAAAAGCCCTCTTAGCTTTACAGCAAAGAGGGCTTTGGCTTACTCACGCAAGGCAATGATTTAGGTACTTAAAACCGCTGAGCCAGTCAATCACCTTTACGTTTTAATTTTATGTAGGTTAGAACGGGATATCGTCATCAAAGCTGTCGAAATCCGGAGCCGGCTGTGGAGCGGCCTGTTGTGGCGGCGGCGCCTGACGCGACTGTTGCGGTGCCGACTGCTGCGGGCGCGGAGCCTGCTGGCGTGGGGCCGGAGCGGACTGCTGGTAGTTATTGCCCCCGCCTTGTTGGTCGCCCTGCTGTGGACGGCCGCCCAGCAGTTGCATGGTGCCTTGCATGTCGACCACGATTTCAGTGGTGTAACGCTTGATGCCGTCTTTTTCCCACTCGCGGGTTTGCAGTTTGCCTTCGATGTAGACCTGCGAACCTTTGCGCAGGTACTCACCGGCGATCTCTGCAACCTTGCCGAACATCGACACGCGGTGCCATTCGGTCTTCTCGACCTTCTGGCCGGTCTGCTTGTCGGTCCACTGTTCGCTGGTCGCCAGACTCAGGTTGGTCACGGCGTTACCGTTAGGCAAGTAGCGAACTTCGGGATCCTGGCCGCATGTACCGACCAATATGACTTTGTTAACCCCACGGGCCATAACGTTCTCCTAAGCTGGGCGCGCTGTCGGCACTGGGTTGACCAGTTGCTCGAGCGTCGCGCGATCCAATAATTCGGTGTCCAATTTGATGTAAATGGCCGCCTCTTCAGCGACCACCACTGCATCTGTTACCCCAACGACGGCCTTCAGGCGCTCTACCAGGCCAGCTTCACGAATTGCTTCGGGCGACAGCGGCAGGCGCAGGCTTGTGACGTACGGAGGTTCGCGCATGGTAACAGCAAAGGCCAGCCAAAGTGCAGCCAGCCCGGCGCATCCGAGGAACACAACCGACAAACCGCCATGCTGGAACATCCAGCCACCCATGATGCCGCCCAGCGCAGAACCAAGGAACTGGCTGGTGGAATACACGCCCATCGCCGTGCCTTTGCCACCGGCCGGTGAAACTTTACTGATCAGCGAAGGCAACGAAGCCTCCAGCAGGTTGAACGCGGTGAAGAACACCACCGTGCCGATTACCAACGCCCGCAGGCTGTCGCCGAATTCCCAGAAGAATAGCTCAGTGAGCATCAATGTCGCGACGGCGCCCAGCAGAACTCGTTTCATTTTGCGTTTCTTCTCGCCGTAGATGATGAACGGGATCATGGCGAAGAACGAGATCAACAAAGCAGTCAGGTAGACCCACCAGTGCTGCTCCTTGGGCAGGCCGGCTTTTTCGACCAGTGCCAGGGGCAGCGCGACGAAGCTGCACATCAGCATCGCGTGCAATACGAAGATACCTAAATCCAAGCGCAGCAGGTCCGGGTGCTTGAGCGTCGGCAATAACGCCTTGCGTGCAACGCCGGACTCACGGTGCGCCAGGGTGCCGGTGGAGCGCGGCACCATAAACGCTACGATCACAATGCCGAACAACGCCATGCCGCCCGTGGCGAGGAACAGCCCGTGCAGACCAAAGGCGCGCGTCAGCAAGGGGCCGACCACCATGGCCACCGCGAACGACAGGCCGATGGTCATGCCGATCATGGCCATGGCCTTGGTGCGGTGTTGTTCGCGGGTCAGGTCCGAAAGCAGCGCCATGACGGCGGCGGAAATCGCCCCAGCGCCTTGCAGGACGCGCCCGGCGATTACACCCCAGATCGAATCCGACTGCGCCGCAAGCAAACTGCCGAGGGCGAACACGATAAGCCCCAGGTAAATAACCGGGCGGCGACCAATGCGGTCGGAAATGATCCCGAACGGAATCTGAAAAAGCGCCTGGGTCAGGCCATAGGCACCAATCGCCAGACCGATCAGGGCGGGGGTTGCGCCTGCGAGATCCATTCCATAGGTCGCCAGCACCGGCAACACCATAAACATGCCAAGCATACGGAAGGCGAACACCAGGGCCAGACCGCTTGCCGCTCGGGTCTCGCCGCTACTCATGCGTTCGCTGTGGGGATCGTGCATGGAAAAACCTCGTGTGAACCGGCGGCGATTCTACCAGTCCCATCGATTGAGAGGGTATATGCGGCGCTTTGCCGCGCAGCTTTCATGTAAGGCTGCACCCGGCACTTTGGCAGTGTATATTCATCCAGTCTTTAGCCGTATACTCCTGCATTATTTACGCCCGCCGTGCGAGGCCATCTTGGACAAGATCCTGATTCGTGGGGCTAGAACCCACAACCTGAAGAACATCGACCTGACCCTGCCCCGGGACAAACTGATCGTCATCACCGGCTTGTCCGGGTCCGGCAAATCGTCCCTGGCGTTCGACACGCTGTATGCCGAAGGTCAGCGTCGCTATGTGGAATCGCTGTCGGCCTATGCCCGCCAGTTCCTGTCGATGATGGAAAAGCCCGACGTCGACACCATTGAAGGCCTGTCGCCGGCGATCTCCATCGAGCAGAAGTCGACCTCCCATAACCCACGCTCCACCGTGGGCACCATCACCGAAATCTACGACTACCTGCGTCTGCTGTATGCGCGCGTGGGTATTCCGCGTTGCCCGGACCACGATATTCCGCTGGAAGCCCAGACCGTCAGCCAGATGGTCGACCTGGTGCTGGCTCAGCCGGAAGGCGCCAAGCTGATGCTGCTGGCGCCGGTGATTCGTGAGCGTAAAGGTGAACACCTTTCGGTCTTCGAAGAGTTGCGTGCGCAAGGTTTTGTGCGCGCGCGCATCAACGGCAAGCTCTATGAGCTGGATGAAACGCCGAAGCTCGACAAGCAGAAGAAGCACTCCATTGATGTGGTGGTCGACCGCTTCAAGGTGCGCGCCGACTTGCAGCAGCGTTTGGCCGAGTCGTTCGAGACCGCGCTGAAACTGGCGGACGGTATTGCACTGGTTGCGCCAATGGATGACGAGCCGGGCGAAGAGATCATCTTCTCTGCGCGCTTTGCGTGCCCGATCTGTGGCCATGCCATCAGCGAGTTGGAACCCAAGCTGTTTTCCTTCAACAACCCGGCCGGCGCTTGCCCGACGTGTGATGGGCTTGGGGTTAAACAGTTCTTCGACATCAAGCGCCTCGTCAACGGCGAGCTGACCTTGGCGGAGGGCGCGATACGCGGTTGGGACAGGCGTAACGTCTACTACTTCCAGATGCTGGGGTCATTGGCCTCGCACTATAAATTCAGCCTGGAAGTGCCGTTCAACCAACTGCCGGCGGAGCAGCAGAAGGTCATCCTGCACGGCAGCGGTTCGCAGAATGTCGACTTCAAATACCTGAATGATCGTGGCGATATCGTCAAGCGCTCGCACCCGTTCGAAGGCATCGTGCCGAACTTGGAACGGCGCTACCGCGAGACTGAGTCGGCGAGCGTGCGCGAAGAACTGGCCAAATTCCTCAGCACTCAGCCTTGCCCGGATTGCCGCGGCACTCGTCTGCGTCGCGAAGCGCGGCATGTGTGGGTGGGTGAGAAAACGTTGCCGGCAGTGACCAACCTGCCGATCGGCGATGCCTGTGAGTATTTTGCCGGGCTCAAGCTGACCGGACGCCGTGGGGAGATTGCCGACAAGATCCTCAAGGAAATCCGTGAGCGCCTGCAGTTCCTGGTTAACGTCGGCCTGGATTACCTGTCGCTGGATCGCAGCGCGGATACCTTGTCTGGCGGTGAAGCCCAGCGGATTCGCCTGGCCAGCCAGATTGGCGCCGGCCTCGTGGGCGTGCTGTACATCCTCGATGAACCGTCGATTGGCCTACACCAGCGGGACAACGACCGTCTCCTGGGAACGCTGAAGCATCTGCGGGACATCGGCAACACGGTGATCGTGGTCGAGCATGATGAAGACGCGATCCGCCTGGCGGATTACGTGGTCGACATCGGCCCGGGCGCGGGTGTGCACGGTGGGCATATTGTTGCCGAGGGCACGCCGGCCGAGGTCATGGCTCACCCGGATTCGTTGACCGGTAAGTACCTGTCCGGCCGCGTGAAGATTGCAGTGCCGGCCAAGCGTACGCCACGCAACAAGAAGATGGCGTTGCATCTCAAGGGCGCGCGCGGCAACAACTTGCGCAATGTGGACCTGGAAATTCCTCTGGGCCTGCTGACCTGTGTGACCGGCGTTTCCGGTTCGGGTAAGTCGACGCTGATCAACAACACGCTGTTCCCACTGAGTGCCACCGCCTTGAACGGCGCGACCACTCTGGAAGCGGCTGCACACGACAGCATCAAGGGCCTGGAGCATCTGGACAAAGTCGTCGACATCGACCAAAGCCCGATCGGCCGTACACCGCGCTCCAACCCCGCGACCTATACCGGCTTGTTCACGCCAATACGCGAACTCTTCGCCGGTGTGCCGGAATCCCGCTCGCGGGGTTATGGGCCTGGGCGGTTCTCGTTCAACGTCAAGGGCGGGCGCTGCGAAGCGTGCCAAGGCGATGGCTTGATCAAGGTGGAGATGCACTTCCTGCCGGACATCTACGTGCCGTGCGATGTGTGCAAGAGCAAGCGTTATAACCGCGAAACCCTGGAGATCAAGTACAAGGGCAAGAACATCCACGAAACCCTGGAGATGACCATCGAGGAAGCGCGGGTGTTCTTCGACGCGGTGCCAGCGTTGGCGCGCAAGCTGCAGACGCTGATGGATGTGGGCCTGTCGTACATCAAGCTAGGGCAATCGGCGACAACGTTGTCCGGTGGTGAGGCGCAGCGCGTGAAGCTGTCGCGCGAGCTGTCCAAGCGCGATACCGGCAAGACCCTGTATATCCTCGATGAGCCGACCACAGGCCTGCACTTTGCGGATATTCAGCAATTGCTGGACGTGCTGCACCGCTTGCGCGACCACGGCAACACAGTGGTGGTGATCGAGCACAACCTGGATGTGATCAAGACTGCCGACTGGCTGGTGGACCTGGGGCCGGAAGGCGGCTCCAAGGGCGGCCAGATTATTGCGGTCGGTACGCCGGAGCAGGTCTGCGAGATGCCGCAGTCGCATACCGGCTACTACCTGAAGCCGTTGTTAGCACGCGACAAAGCCTGATTTATCCGGCGCATGAAAAAGCCCCTGTCACTTTGCGGTGACAGGGGCTTTTTTGTAGCCGGGAATCAGAACTGCGATTGCAGGTAATTCTCCAGGCCAACCAATTTGATCAGGCCCAACTGCTTTTCCAGCCAGTAGGTATGATCTTCTTCGGTGTCATTCAACTGCACGCGCAGAATTTCGCGAGTGACATAGTCGTTGTGCTGCTCGCACAGCTCGATGCCCTTGCAGAGTGCGGCACGCACCTTGTATTCGAGGCGAAGGTCAGCTGCGAGCATGTCAGGCACCGTGGTGCCCACATCCAGGTCGTCGGGACGCATACGTGGCGTGCCTTCGAGCATCAGGATGCGGCGCATCAGCGCATCGGCGTGCTGCGCCTCTTCTTCCATTTCGTGGTTGATACGTTCGTAGAGCTCGGTAAAGCCCCAGTCCTCGTACATACGCGAATGGATGAAATATTGGTCACGAGCTGCCAGTTCGCCCGTCAGCAACGTGTTGAGGTAATCGATTACGTCGGGGTGACCTTGCATCGCCCTACATCTCCCTGCTTGAAAGTCTGTAGTTTGAACCATGATGACCCGGAGGTCACGGGACCAACGGCAGAAAAGTGAAGATTTCCGGAGAAAAGTAGCTGAAATAACGCAAAAACCGCCCAAATGAGGGCGGTTCTGCTTATCGTTTAGACTTAACTAAGCGTTACGCCCAGTGCCCTTGCGATTGCTTCTCCATAAGCCGGGTCTGCGTTGAAGAAGTGCTGCAGTTGGCGTTGGACTACATCGCTGGAAACACCCGCCATCGCACCGCTAATGTTGCTGATCAACAGAGCTCTCTGACTATCATTCATCAAGCGGAACAACGCGCCTGCATGACTGTAGTAGTCGGTGTCTTCACGCTGGTCGTAACGATCTGCCGAGCCGCTCAACGCCAAAGGCGGCTCAGCGTACTGTGGCGCTTGTTTCGGTGAATTAGCATAGCTATTCGGCTCATAGTTAGGTGACGCGCCGCCGTTAGTGCCAAAAGCCATTGAGCCATCACGTTGATAGGTATGGGCATTCGCAACAGGCAGAGGCGCATTGATCGTCAGTTGCTGATGGTTCGTCCCTACGCGGTAGCGGTGGGCATCGGCGTAGGCGAATACACGACCTTGCAGCATGCGGTCTGGCGACAAGCCAACACCCGGAACCATGTTACTTGGGCCAAACGCAGCTTGTTCTACTTCAGCGAAGTAATTCAATGGGTTACGGTTGAGTTCCAGTTCACCCACTTCAATCAACGGGAACTCCTGCTGCGACCAGGTCTTGGTCACATCAAAGGGGTTCTCATAGTGCGCGGTGGCCTGAGCCTCGGTCATGACCTGGATATTGACACTCCATTTTGGATAGTCACCGCGCGCAATCGCTTCAAACAAGTCGCGCTGAGCATAATCAGGATCGGTACCGGCCAGCCGTTCAGCCACGTCAGGCGCCAGGTTCTTGATCCCTTGCTTGGTCTTGTAGTGCCACTTAACCCAGTGGCGCTCGCCTCTGGCGTTGATCAGGCTATAGGTATGGCTACCGAAGCCGTGCATGTGGCGGTAGCCGTCTGGAATACCGCGATCCGAGAACAGAATAGTGATCTGGTGCAGCGCCTCAGGCGAGTGCGACCAGAAATCCCACATCATCTGCGCGCTTTTCAGGTTCGTTTGCGGCAGACGTTTTTGAGTATGGATGAAGTCAGGGAACTTCAGCGGGTCGCGGATAAAGAACACGGGCGTGTTGTTACCAACAATGTCCCAGTTACCTTCCTCGGTATAGAACTTCAACGCAAAACCACGCGGGTCACGGGCAGTATCCGCCGAACCACGTTCGCCGCCCACGGTGGAGAAGCGCAGGAAGGTTGGAGTTTTCTTCCCAACGGACTCGAACAGCTTGGCGCAGGTGAGCCGGGTGATATCGCTAGTGACGGTAAAGGTGCCGTGAGCGCCCGAACCTTTGGCGTGCACACGACGCTCTGGGATGTTTTCACGGTTGAAGTGGGCGAGCTTCTCGATCAGGTGAAAGTCGTCGAGCAACAATGGCCCACGAGGGCCGGCAGTGCGGGAGTTCTGGTTGTCGGCGACGGGCGCACCGCTCGCGGTGGTAAGGACTTTGTTCTGGCTCATGCTCAATCTTCCTCAGGTCAGGCTAGAAACTGCCGGCTACTCGGCTTGGAGGGAGTATTGACCATCAAGATGACACCATCAAATGCATTAAATCATGGACTTTGATAGAAAATAACTAATGAACCGCCATAGTAGATAGCTATTTATTTTATGAAGAGCGTCGGCAGCGACGTGAAGAATATAGACAGCTTTTGCATCGCCCACAAAAAACCGGGCACTAGGCCCGGTTCTTCGTTGCAGACTGTCGTCTTACTCGGCGCTTACAGCTTCGCCGGCAGTAGCACGATCAACCAACTCGACGTACGCCATAGGCGCGTTGTCGCCAGTGCGGAAGCCGCACTTGAGGATGCGCAGGTAGCCACCCTCACGGGTAGCATAACGCTTGCCCAGGTCGTTGAAGAGCTTACCAACGATAGCTTTCGAACGAGTACGGTCGAAAGCCAGACGGCGGTTAGCCAGGCTGTCTGTCTTGGCCAAAGTGATCAGCGGCTCAGCAACGCGACGCAGTTCTTTAGCTTTCGGCAGTGTAGTTTTGATCAGCTCGTGCTCGAACAGCGACACCGCCATGTTTTGAAACATGGCCTTGCGGTGCGAGCTGGTACGGCTCAGGTGACGACCACTTTTACGATGACGCATGGTTCATTCCTTACCAAACTCACGTTCGGTGATTACGACGATCAGGCAGTCGCCTTGTCGTCCTTCTTAAGACTTGCAGGCGGCCAGTTGTCGAGGCGCATGCCGAGGGACAGACCGCGGGAGGCCAGAACGTCCTTGATTTCAGTCAAGGATTTCTTGCCCAGGTTCGGAGTCTTCAACAGTTCTACTTCGGTGCGCTGAATCAGATCGCCGATGTAGTAAATGTTTTCCGCCTTAAGGCAGTTAGCCGAACGTACAGTCAGTTCCAGATCGTCAACCGGGCGAAGCAGGATCGGATCGATCTCGTCTTCCTGCTCGATTACCACTGGTTCGCTGTCACCTTTGAGGTCGACGAACGCAGCCAACTGCTGTTGCAGAATGGTTGCAGCGCGGCGGATAGCCTCTTCAGGATCCAGAGTACCGTTGGTTTCCAGATCAATAACCAGCTTGTCCAGGTTAGTACGCTGCTCGACACGGGCGTTTTCCACCACGTATGCGATGCGGCGAACCGGGCTGAACGAAGAGTCAAGCTGCAAGCGACCAATGCTGCGGCTTTCGTCTTCATCGCTCTGACGCGAGTCGGCCGGTTCATAACCACGACCACGAGCTACGGTGAGCTTCATGTTCAGGGCGCCGTTAGACGCCAGGTTAGCGATTACGTGATCGGGGTTAACGATCTCGACATCATGATCCAGCTGAATATCGGCAGCGGTAACCACCCCCGAACCCTTCTTCGACAAGGTCAGCGTAACTTCGTCACGGCCGTGCAGCTTGATAGCCAGACCTTTAAGGTTCAACAGGATTTCAATTACGTCTTCCTGTACACCTTCGATGGCGCTGTACTCGTGGAGCACACCGTCAATCTCGGCCTCGACTACTGCACAGCCGGGCATTGAGGACAACAGGATGCGGCGCAGCGCGTTGCCCAGGGTGTGGCCAAAACCACGCTCGAGAGGCTCGAGAGTGATCTTGGCGCGGGTTGGACTGACAACCTGCACATCAATGTGGCGGGGTGTCAGGAACTCATTTACCGAAATCTGCATGGATGCACCTATTTTCTAGCCCTTACTTGGAGTAGAGCTCGACAATCAGGCTTTCGTTGATGTCGGCGGACAGATCACTGCGAGCAGGAACGTTCTTGAAAACGCCCGACTTCTTCTCAGTGTCTACTTCTACCCATTCTACGCGGCCACGTTGGGCACACAGATCGAGAGCTTGGACAATGCGAAGTTGGTTTTTTGCTTTCTCGCGAATCGCGACCACGTCACCAGCACGAACCTGGTAGGACGGGACGTTAACGGTTTGGCCGTTTACGCTGACGGATTTGTGCGATACCAGCTGACGGGATTCGGCGCGAGTCGAACCAAAGCCCATACGGTATACAACGTTGTCCAGACGGCATTCGAGCAGTTGCAGCAGGTTTTCACCGGTTGCACCTTTCTTGCCAGCAGCTTCTTTGTAGTAGCCGCTGAACTGACGCTCGAGAACGCCGTAAATACGACGGACCTTCTGCTTTTCACGCAGTTGGGTGCCGTAATCGGACTGGCGACCGCGGCGTTGGCCGTGGATACCAGGTGCTGCTTCAATGTTGCACTTCGATTCGATCGCGCGCACGCCGCTCTTCAGAAAGAGATCGGTGCCTTCGCGACGAGCGAGTTTGCATTTTGGACCAATGTAACGAGCCATTCTTTACAATCTCCTGGATTACACGCGGCGCTTCTTCGGCGGACGGCACCCGTTGTGCGGGATTGGCGTCACGTCGGTGATGCTGGCGATCTTATAGCCACAGCCGTTCAAAGCACGGACAGCAGACTCACGACCTGGACCTGGACCTTTGACGTTGACGTCGAGGTTTTTCAGGCCGTATTCCAGCGCAGCTTGACCAGCACGTTCAGCAGCTACTTGAGCAGCAAACGGGGTGGACTTGCGGGAACCGCGGAAACCCGAACCACCAGAGGTAGCCCAAGACAGCGCGTTACCTTGACGGTCGGTGATGGTCACGATGGTGTTGTTAAAAGATGCATGGATGTGGGCGATGCCATCAACCACTGTCTTTTTAACTTTTTTACGAGGACGAGCAGCAGGTTTTGCCATGATTAATTTCCTGTCGATTCGCGTGGGCGATTACTTGCGGATCGGCTTACGCGGACCTTTACGGGTACGCGCGTTAGTCTTGGTACGCTGACCGCGCACTGGAAGACCACGACGATGACGCAGACCACGGTAGCAACCGAGGTCCATCAAACGCTTGATTTTCATGTTGATTTCGCGACGCAGGTCACCTTCAGTGGTGAACTTCGCCACTTCGCCACGCAACAGCTCAATCTGCTCGTCGCTCAGATCTTTGATCTTTGCGGCTGGGTTTACCCCAGTATCTGCGCAAATCTTCTGCGCAGTAGTGCGACCAACACCATAGATGTAGGTCAGCGAGATAACAGTGTGCTTGTTATCTGGAATGTTAACGCCTGCAATACGGGCCATTCAGTGGGACTCCAATTGACAGCTACCTACGCCCCGGAAGCCAAGAAATAGGGCGCGAGATAATATCGCTGTAATAACAAATAATCAACCCGGCAGCGCACTAGCTGCCGGGCTTCAAGCGGATCACACTCAGCCTTGGCGCTGTTTGTGACGCGGTTCCGCGCTGCAAATTACTCGAACAACACCTTCGCGGCGAATAATCTTGCAGTTACGGCACAGCTTTTTCACCGATGCACGAACTTTCATCACCAACTCCTCGAACCTTATGGGTACTCAGCGCAACATGCCGCTGCCGTAACCCTTCAGGTTGGCTTTCTTCATCAGGGATTCGTACTGGTGCGAAACGAGGTGCGATTGTACTTGGGACATGAAGTCCATCACAACCACGACCACGATCAGCAACGAGGTCCCGCCAAGGTAGAACGGAACGTTTGCTGCAACCACCAGGAACTGGGGCAACAAGCACACGGCCGTCATATATAGAGCACCGAACAGGGTCAAACGAGTCAGAACGCCATCAATGTAGCGTGCCGACTGCTCACCTGGACGGATACCCGGAATAAAGGCACCGGACTTCTTCAGGTTTTCCGCTACGTCTTTCGGATTGAACATCAACGCCGTATAGAAGAAGCAGAAGAAAATAATCCCTGCACTAAACAGCAGAATATTCAACGGCTGACCAGGAGCGATCGACTGAGAGAGGTCCTGCAGCCAGCCCATATTTTCAGACTGACCAAACCAGGTACCCAACGAAGCCGGAAACAGCAAAATGCTGCTCGCGAAAATTGCCGGAATAACACCGGCCATATTCACTTTCAGCGGCAAGTGGCTGGTCTGCGCAGCGAAGACCTTACGGCCCTGCTGACGCTTGGCGTAGTGAACAGCAATACGACGCTGGCCACGCTCAATGAACACCACAAAACCGATAATCGCTACTGCCAGCAAACCGATAGCAACCAAGGCGAAAATATTGATATCACCCTGACGTGCAGACTCGAAAGACTGCCCAATTGCTCTCGGAAGACCGGCGACGATACCTGCGAAAATCAACATCGAGATACCGTTACCAACACCACGCTCAGTAATCTGCTCACCCAGCCACATCATGAACATCGCACCAGCCACAAAAGTGGATACCGCGACGAAATAGAAGCCAAAGTCAACAGTGAACGCAATCCCCTGCCCCGCCAAGCCAACGGACATGCCGATAGCTTGAACCAGGGCGAGGACGACAGTGCCGTAGCGGGTGTACTGGCTAATCTTGCGACGACCAGCTTCACCTTCCTTCTTCAACTGCTCCAACTGCGGGCTGACGGCGGTCATCAGCTGCATGATGATCGATGCCGAAATGTACGGCATGATCCCCAGTGCAAAGATGCTCATCCGTTCCAGCGCGCCGCCAGAAAACATGTTGAACAAGCTAAGAATGGTCCCCTCATTCTGTCGAAACAGGTCTGCGAGTCGGTCCGGGTTGATACCTGGAACCGGGATGTGTGCGCCTATTCGGTAGACGATAATCGCCAGGAACAGAAAACGCAGACGAGCCCAAAGTTCAGACATACCGCCTTTGCCGAGCGCTGAGAGAGCACCTTGCTTAGCCATTTATTCCTCGAACTTGCCGCCAGCTGCTTCGATAGCCGAACGCGCACCTTTGGTGGCGCCGATTCCCTTGCCGATAGTGACAGCGCGAGTCACTTCACCGGACAGCATGATTTTCACACGCTGTACGTTGACGTTGATCACGTTGGCATCTTTCAGGGTCTGCACAGTAACAATATCGCCTTCCACTTTAGCCAGCTCGGACAGACGCACTTCTGCGCGGTCCATGGCTTTCAGGGATACGAAACCGAACTTAGGCAGGCGACGATGCAGCGGCTGTTGACCGCCTTCAAAGCCTGGAGCAATGGTGCCACCGGAGCGGGAGGTTTGACCTTTGTGGCCACGGCCACCAGTCTTACCCAAACCGCTACCGATACCACGGCCCGGACGATGCTTTTCGCGACGGGAACCCGGCGCTGGACTCAGATCATTGAGTTTCATCGATTAACCCTCTACACGCAGCATGTAGTAAGCCTTGTTGATCATCCCGCGATTCTCGGGAGTATCCTGGACTTCTACAGTGTGACCGATGCGACGCAGACCCAAACCTTTAACACACAGTTTGTGGTTAGGGATGCGGCCGGTCATGCTTTTGATCAACGTTACTTTAACGGTAGCCATGATCAGAAGATCTCCTTGACAGTCAGACCACGCTTGGCAGCGATGGACTCAGGAGATTGCATAGCTTTCAAACCTTTGAAAGTGGCGTGAACCACGTTTACCGGGTTAGTCGAGCCGTAGCACTTGGCCAGAACGTTCTGAACGCCAGCAACCTCGAGGACAGCACGCATAGCGCCGCCAGCGATGATACCGGTACCTTCAGAAGCAGGCTGCATGTACACCTTCGAAGCGCCATGGGCGGACTTCATTGCGTACTGCAGAGTGGTGCCGTTCAGATCAACTTGGATCATGTTGCGACGAGCAGCTTCCATTGCCTTCTGGATCGCAGCAGGCACTTCACGTGACTTGCCACGGCCGAAGCCAACACGCCCTTTACCATCACCAACCACGGTCAACGCGGTGAAAGTGAAGATACGGCCGCCTTTAACGGTTTTGGCTACGCGGTTAACTTGAACCAGCTTCTCAATGTAGCCTTCGTCGCGCTTTTGGTCGTTATTTGACATAACTTAGAACTCCAGCCCAGCTTCACGAGCAGCATCAGCCAGCGCTTTAACGCGGCCGTGGTACTTGAAGCCAGAGCGGTCGAAAGCCACTTGCGAGACGCCAGCGGCCTTAGCACGCGTAGCGACCAGCTGGCCAACCTTTGTGGCCGCGTCGATGTTGCCAGTGGCACCATCACGCAGTTCTTTATCCAAAGTCGAGGCGCTTGCCAGGACTTTGTTGCCGTCGGCCGAGATGACCTGGGCGTAGATGTGCTGCGACGAGCGGAACACGCAGAGACGCACGACTTCTAGTTCGTGCATTTTCAGGCGTGCTTTGCGAGCGCGACGCAGTCGAGTAACTTTTTTGTCGGTCATTTGCTATGCCCTACTTCTTCTTGGCTTCTTTACGACGGACGACTTCGTCCGCGTAGCGCACACCTTTGCCTTTGTACGGCTCTGGTGGACGGAAGTCGCGGATCTCAGCGGCCACCTGACCTACCAGCTGCTTATCAATACCCTTGATCAGGATATCGGTTTGGCTAGGGGTCTCAGCGGTGATGCCTTCCGGCAGTTCGTAATCCACTGGGTGCGAGAAGCCAAGGGCAAGGTTCAAAACCGTGCCTTTTGCTTGCGCTTTGTAACCAACACCGACCAGCTGGAGCTTACGCTCGAAGCCTTGGCTTACGCCTTGGACCATGTTGTTTACCAACGCACGCGTGGTACCGGCCATTGCGCGAGTTTGTTGATCGCCATTGCGAGCAGCGAAACGCAGCTCACCAGCTTCTTCAACGATCTCAACGGACGAATGGATGTTCAGTTCAAGAGTGCCCTTGGCACCCTTCACCGAAAGCTGTTGGCCTGCGAATTTGACTTCGACACCGGCTGGCAGCTTAACGGGGTTCTTAGCGACGCGAGACATGCTTATCCCCCCTTAGAACACAGTGCAAAGAACTTCGCCGCCGACACCGGCAGCGCGCGCAGCACGATCCGTCATCACACCTTTGTTGGTGGAGACGATAGACACGCCCAGACCGCCACGAACTTTCGGCAGATCTTCAGCGGACTTGTACTGACGCAGGCCTGGACGGCTAACGCGCTTCACTTCCTCGATGACCGAACGGCCTTCGAAGTATTTCAGCTCGATGGACAGCAGTGGTTTGATTTCGCTGCTGATCTGATAACCCGCAATGTAGCCTTCGTCTTTCAGGACTTTGGCAACAGCTACCTTCAACTTGGAAGATGGCATGCTTACGACGGACTTTTCAGCCATCTGGGCATTACGGATACGAGTTAGCATGTCCGCTAACGGGTCCTGCATACTCATGGGCTAGACGCTCCTAATACAAAAAAATTAGCCTTGCGGCTACATATGTCGCCGAGAATCTCCGAGCATAGAAAACACGGGCTCAGGCGAGCCGGGTATTCTAGACACACTACGGAAATGAAACAAGCCCCAAAAGGGGCTTGTTCCAGATTCAAGGTCACCGGCGGTCAGTATCTTGCGATGCAGACCACCTGGACTTCGAAAGTACTTACCAGCTGGCTTTAACCAGACCTGGTACGTCACCACGCATTGCCGCTTCACGCAGTTTGTTACGGCCGAGGCCGAACTTGCGGTAAACGCCGTGTGGACGACCAGTCAGGCGGCAGCGGTTACGCATGCGCGAAGCGCTTGCGTCACGTGGCTGCTTCTGCAGAGCAACTGTAGCTTCCCAACGCGCTTCTGGACTTGCGTTCAGATCAACGATGATTGCTTTCAGTGCTGCACGCTTCTTGGCGTACTTGGCAACCGTGAGCTGACGCTTCAGCTCGCGGTTTTTCATGCTCATCTTGGCCATGGTCCTACTCCAATCAGTTGCGGAACGGGAATTTGAAAGCACGCAACAGGGCGCGACCTTCATCATCGTTCTTGGCAGTGGTGGTCAGGGTGATGTCCAGACCGCGGAGAGCATCGATCTTGTCGTAGTCGATTTCCGGGAAGATGATCTGCTCTTTCACGCCCATGCTGTAGTTACCACGACCATCGAAGGACTTGGCATTCAGGCCGCGGAAGTCGCGTACCCGAGGCAGGGAGATCGACAGCAGGCGATCCAGGAATTCGTACATACGCTCACGGCGCAGAGTCACTTTGACGCCGATCGGCCAACCTTCACGGACTTTAAAGCCAGCGATGGATTTCCGAGCGTAAGTCACAACGACTTTTTGACCGGTGATCTTTTCCAGGTCAGCAACAGCGTGCTCGATGACTTTTTTGTCACCGACCGCTTCGCCCAGACCCATGTTCAGGGTGATTTTGGTAACGCGTGGAACTTCCATCACGTTCGAAAGCTTAAGTTCTTCCTTAAGCTTAGGTGCGATTTCTTTCCAGTAAATCTCTTTTAGTCGTGCCATGGTCTTCTACCTAGCAGTGTTCAAGCATCAACCGCTTTTTGGGTCGACTTGAAGACACGAATTTTCTTGCCATCTTCTACTTTGAAACCAACGCGGTCAGCCTTGTTGGTTTCGCCATTGAAAATAGCGACGTTAGAAGCGTCCAGCGGAGCTTCTTTTTCGACGATACCGCCTTGTACGCCCGACATCGGGTTAGGCTTGGTATGACGCTTAACCAGGTTCAGACCACCGATAACCAAACGGTTATTAGCGAGAACCTTAAGCACCTTACCGCGCTTACCTTTGTCTTTGCCGGCGATCACGATGATCTCGTCGTCACGACGAATCTTTTGCATGTCGGATCTCCTTACAGCACTTCTGGGGCGAGCGAGACGATCTTCATGAACTTCTCAGTACGAAGTTCACGGGTCACTGGCCCAAAGATACGGGTGCCGATCGGCTCTTGCTTGTTGTTCAGAAGAACAGCAGCGTTGCCATCAAAGCGGATAATGGAGCCATCTGCACGGCGTACGCCGTGACGAGTGCGGACTACAACAGCAGTCATCACTTGGCCTTTTTTCACTTTACCGCGAGGAATTGCTTCCTTAACGGTAACCTTGATGATGTCACCGATACCAGCGTAACGACGATGGGAGCCACCCAGCACCTTGATGCACATAACACGGCGAGCGCCGCTGTTATCGGCCACATCGAGCATGGATTGAGTCTGAATCATATAATTTCTCCGACCCCTAGTCCTTAGACTTCCACAGCGCGTTCGAGAACATCAACCAGCGCCCAAGACTTAGTCTTGGCCAGCGGACGAGTTTCACGAATAGTGACTTTGTCGCCGATGTGGCACTGGTTGGTTTCGTCGTGCGCGTGCAGCTTAGTCGAACGCTTAACATATTTACCGTAGATCGGGTGCTTAACGCGACGCTCGATCAAAACGGTGATGGTTTTGTCCATCTTGTCGCTGACAACACGGCCAGTCAGCGTACGGACAGTCTTTTCGGCTTCAGCCATGATCACTTACCTGCCTGCTGGTTGAGCACAGTCTTCACGCGAGCGATGTCACGCTTAACTTGCGAGAGCAGATGAGACTGCCCCAACTGGCCAGTTGCTTTCTGCATACGCAGATTGAACTGGTCGCGCAGCAAGCCGAGCAGTTGCTCGTTCAGCTGCTGTGCGGATTTTTCACGAAGTTCATTCGCTTTCATCACATCACCGTCCGTTTAACAAAGGCGGTGGCGAGCGGCAGCTTTGCAGCAGCCAGGGCAAAAGCCTCACGCGCCAGCTCTTCAGTTACACCCTCGATTTCATACAGGACTTTGCCTGGCTGAATCTGGGCTACCCAGTATTCCACGTTACCCTTACCTTTACCCATCCGAACCTCGAGAGGTTTTTTGGAGATCGGCTTGTCCGGGAATACACGGATCCAGATCTTGCCGCCACGTTTAACGTGACGGGTCAGAGCACGACGCGCTGACTCGATCTGACGAGCGGTGAGACGACCACGAGCTACAGACTTCAGCGCGAACTCGCCGAAGCTGACTTTGCTACCGCGCTGTGCCAGGCCACGGTTGTGACCTGTCATCTGCTTGCGGAACTTCGTACGCTTAGGTTGCAACATTTGGCGTACCCCTTACTTAGCAGCTTTTTTACGAGGCGCTGGTGCTTGTGGTTTCAGTTCTTCTTGGCGACCACCAATTACTTCGCCTTTGAAGATCCAAACCTTTACACCGATCACACCGTAAGTGGTGTGAGCTTCGTAGTTGGCATAGTCGATGTCGGCACGCAGGGTGTGCAGTGGCACACGACCTTCGCGATACCATTCAGTACGTGCGATTTCAGCACCGCCGAGACGACCGCTCACTTGGATTTTGATGCCTTTGGCACCAATGCGCATGGCGTTCTGTACAGCGCGCTTCATAGCGCGACGGAACATTACGCGACGCTCCAGCTGCTGAGCTACGCTCTGCGCAACCAGCATACCGTCGAGCTCCGGCTTACGGATCTCTTCGATATTGATGTGCACAGGCACACCCATTTGCTTGGTCAGGTCCTGACGCAGTTTCTCAACATCTTCACCTTTCTTCCCGATAACGATACCTGGACGAGCGGTGTGGATGGTGATACGTGCAGTTTGTGCCGGACGATGGATATCGATACGGCTTACGGACGCGCTTTTTAGTTTGTCTTGGAGATACTCACGCACCTTCAGATCAGCGAACAAATAGTCCGCATAAGTCCGACCGTCTGCGTACCAGACGGAGGTGTGCTCCTTGACGATTCCCAGGCGAATGCCAATGGGATGTACTTTCTGACCCATCTCTTCGACTCCGTTACTTGTCAGCAACCTTGACAGTGATATGGCAAGACCGCTTGACGATGCGATCAGCACGGCCTTTGGCACGCGGCATGATACGCTTCAGCGAACGCCCTTCGTTGACGAAAACGGTGCTGACCTTCAGGTCATCAACGTCTGCGCCTTCGTTATGCTCGGCGTTGGCTACGGCCGACTCCAGCACTTTCTTCATGATCTCGGCGGCTTTCTTACTGCTGAAAGCCAACAGGTTGAGCGCTTCGCCCACCTTCTTCCCGCGGATCTGGTCGGCGACCAAGCGGGCTTTCTGGGCGGAGATTCGAGCGCCCGACAACTTAGCGGCTACTTCCATTTCCTTACCCCTTAACGCTTGGCTTTCTTGTCTGCCACGTGCCCACGATAAGTGCGGGTACCGGCAAACTCGCCTAGTTTGTGGCCGACCATGTCTTCGTTAACGAGAACTGGGACGTGTTGACGACCGTTGTGTACTGCGATGGTCAAACCGACCATTTGTGGCAGGATCATCGAACGACGCGACCAGGTCTTAACTGGTTTGCGATCGTTCTTTTCCGCCGCCACTTCGATCTTCTTCAGTAGGTGAAGATCAATAAAAGGACCTTTTTTCAGAGAACGTGGCACTGTCGTATCCCTCTAATTACTTGCGACGACGGACGATCATTTTGTCGGTACGCTTATTACCACGAGTCTTCGCGCCCTTAGTCGGGAAGCCCCATGGCGATACCGGATGACGACCACCAGAGGTACGACCTTCACCACCACCGTGTGGGTGGTCAACCGGGTTCATGGCAACACCACGAACGGTTGGGCGAACGCCACGCCAGCGTTTGGCACCAGCTTTACCCAGCGAACGCAGGCTGTGCTCGGAGTTCGAGACTTCACCCAGGGTCGCGCGGCATTCAGCCAGCACTTTACGCATCTCACCAGAACGCAGACGCAGGGTCACGTAGACACCTTCACGAGCGATCAGCTGAGCCGAAGCACCAGCGGAACGAGCGATTTGCGCGCCTTTACCTGGCTTCAATTCGATGCCGTGTACGGTGCTACCAACTGGAATGTTACGCAGTTGCAGAGCGTTGCCCGGCTTGATCGGTGCCAAAGCACCTGCGATCAGCTGGTCACCAGCACTCACGCCTTTAGGGGCGATGATGTAGCGACGCTCGCCATCTGCGTACAGCAGCAGAGCGATGTGAGCAGTACGGTTTGGATCGTATTCAATACGCTCGACAGTGGCAGTGATGCCATCTTTGTCGTTGCGACGGAAATCGACCAGACGATAATGCTGCTTATGGCCACCACCGATGTGACGAGTGGTAATACGACCATTGTTGTTACGACCACCAGTCTTCGATTTTTTCTCGAGCAGCGGTGCGTGAGGAGCGCCTTTATGCAGCTCCTGGTTGACCACCTTGACCACAAAACGGCGGCCAGGGGAAGTCGGTTTGCATTTAACGATTGCCATGATGCACCCCTTCCTTACTCAGCACTGCTGCTGAAATCGAGATCTTGGCCTGGCTGAAGGGAGATAACTGCCTTCTTCCAGTCATTACGCTTGCCCAGACCGCGAGCAGTGCGCTTGCTCTTACCCAGAACATTCAGGGTAGTAACACGCTCTACTTTCACGCTGAACAGGCTTTCGACGGCCTTCTTGATTTCCAGCTTGGTTGCGTCAGTTGCAACCTTGAAAACGAACTGGCCTTTCTTGTCAGCCAGAACCGTAGCCTTTTCGGAAACGTGCGGGCCAAGCAGAACTTTAAATACGCGTTCCTGGTTCATCCCAGCAGCTCCTCGAATTTCTTCACGGCCGACACGGTGATCAACACCTTGTCGTATGCGATCAGACTAACTGGATCGGAACCTTGCACGTCACGTACATCAACGTGTGGCAGGTTACGAGCAGCCAGGTACAGGTTCTGATCAACAGCTTCAGACACGATCAGAACGTCGGTCAGATTCATGTTGTTCAGTTTGCCCAGCAGGTCTTTGGTTTTTGGACCATCAACAGCGAAGTCCTGAACCACGACCAGACGATCAGTACGCACGAGTTCAGCAAGGATGGAGCGCAGAGCTGCGCGATACATCTTCTTGTTGAGCTTCTGAGTGTGATCCTGTGGACGAGCCGCGAAAGTGGTACCGCCGCCACGCCAGATTGGGCTACGGATAGTACCGGCACGAGCACGGCCAGTACCTTTCTGACGCCAAGGGCGCTTACCGCCACCACGTACGTCGGAACGGGTCTTTTGCTGCTTGCTACCTTGACGGCCGCCGGCCATGTAGGCCACGACTGCTTGGTGAACCAGCGTCTCGTTGAATTCGCCGCCAAATGTCAGTTCGGAAACTTCGATCGCTTGAGCGTCATTTACATTTAATTGCATGTCAGCTTCCCCTTAACCGCGAGCCTTGGCCGCTGGACGTACAACCAGGTTGCCGCCAGTAGCGCCAGGAACAGCACCCTTGACCAACAACAGATTGCGTTCAGCGTCGACGCGCACTACTTCGAGGGACTGCACGGTCACGCGCTCAGCGCCCATATGACCGGACATTTTTTTGCCCTTGAATACACGACCAGGAGTCTGGCACTGGCCAATAGAGCCCGGGACGCGGTGGGAAACGGAGTTACCGTGAGTGTTGTCTTGACCACGGAAATTCCAACGCTTGATCGTACCCTGGAAGCCTTTACCTTTGGACTGACCGGTTACATCAACCAGTTGACCAGCGGCGAAGATTTCAGCGTTGATCAGATCGCCAGCCTGGTAGTCGCCATCTTCAAGACGGAACTCCATAACAGTGCGACCAGCTGCAACGTTTGCTTTAGCGAAGTGACCTGCTTGAGCAGCAGTCACGCGCGAAGCACGACGCTCGCCGACAGTGACTTGCACTGCACGATAGCCATCGGTTTCTTCAGTTTTGAACTGGGTGACGCGATTCGGCTCGATCTCAATGACCGTGACCGGAATGGAGACACCTTCTTCGGTGAAAATACGGGTCATACCGCATTTACGACCGACTACACCAATAGTCATGTTGTAAACCTCATGAGTGTACGGGGCTTTCACCCGCTATGGCCGCCCATTTCAGAGCGTTACACGACTAAGACCCAAGTCTTAGCCGAGGCTGATCTGTACTTCCACACCGGCCGCCAGATCAAGCTTCATAAGCGCATCAACGGTTTTATCCGTTGGCTGGACGATGTCCAGTACGCGCTTATGAGTACGGATCTCGTACTGGTCACGCGCGTCTTTGTTGACGTGCGGGGAGACCAGAACGGTGAACCGCTCTTTACGGGTAGGCAGTGGAATTGGACCACGCACTTGAGCACCAGTACGTTTCGCGGTTTCCACGATTTCCTGGGTGGATTGGTCGATCAGGCGATGGTCAAAAGCCTTCAACCTGATACGGATTTGCTGATTTTGCATTGGATTTCAGACTCCGGCTGCTATTCCCAGCGAGCGCAATACGCCCGTTAAAAGGAGGCGCAATTCTATAGACGGCCCAGATAGGTGTCAACCCAATAAAAAAGGCCCCCGCTAAGCGGGGGCCTTCTCAAAACATCAAGGCTATCTCAGAAGAGATAATTACTCGATGATTTTAGCTACAACGCCAGCACCAACGGTACGGCCGCCTTCACGGATTGCGAAGCGCAGACCGTCTTCCATAGCGATGGTTTTGATCAGGGTGACAACCATTTTGATGTTGTCGCCTGGCATTACCATTTCTACGCCTTCCGGCAGCTCGCAGTTACCAGTAACGTCGGTAGTACGGAAGTAGAACTGTGGACGGTAGCCTTTGAAGAACGGAGTGTGACGACCGCCTTCTTCTTTGCTCAGCACGTACACTTCAGCTTCGAACTTGGTGTGCGGCTTAACCGAACCTGGCTTAACCAGAACCTGGCCACGCTCAACGTCGTCACGCTTGGTACCACGCAGCAGAACGCCGCAGTTCTCGCCAGCACGACCTTCGTCGAGCAGTTTACGGAACATTTCAACACCGGTGCAGGTGGTGACGGTAGTGTCACGCAGACCAACGATTTCCAGTGGATCTTGAACCTTAACGATACCGCGCTCGATACGACCAGTCACAACAGTACCACGACCGGAGATCGAGAATACGTCTTCGATTGGCATCAGGAACGGCTTGTCGATAACACGAACTGGATCTGGGATGTAGCTGTCCAGAGTTTCAACCAGTTTACGAACGGACGTGGTGCCCATTTCGTTGTCGTCTTTGCCTTCCAGAGCCATACGAGCAGAACCGATGATGATCGGAGTGTCGTCGCCTGGGAAGTCGTAAGTGCTCAGCAGATCGCGCACTTCCATCTCAACCAGTTCCAGCAGCTCAGCGTCGTCTACCAGGTCAGCCTTGTTCAGGTAAACCACGATGTACGGAACGCCTACCTGACGGGACAGCAGGATGTGCTCACGGGTTTGTGGCATCGGACCATCAGCGGCCGAACAAACCAGGATCGCGCCGTCCATCTGGGCAGCACCGGTGATCATGTTCTTCACATAGTCAGCGTGACCTGGGCAGTCAACGTGAGCGTAGTGACGGATCAGCGAGTTGTATTCAACGTGCGCGGTGTTGATGGTGATACCACGAGCTTTTTCTTCTGGTGCGCTGTCGATTTTATCGAAATCAACGATTGCGGAACCGAATACTTCGGAGCAAACGCGAGTCAGAGCAGCAGTCAGAGTGGTTTTACCGTGGTCAACGTGACCGATAGTGCCAACGTTGACGTGCGGTAGGGAACGATCAAATTTTTCTTTAGCCACGACAATTAACTCCTTGCCTAAAGGACTGAATCAGCCTTGTTTTTTGGATACAGTTTCAGCGATGTGCGCCGGAGCTGTGTTGTATTTTTTGAATTCCATAGAGTAGCTTGCGCGACCCTGAGACATGGAGCGAACGTCGGTCGCATAACCGAACATCTCACCCAACGGAACCTCGGCGCGAATCACTTTGCCGGAAACCGTGTCTTCCATACCCAAGATCATGCCGCGACGACGGTTGAGGTCGCCCATGACATCACCCATATAGTCTTCAGGTGTAACAACTTCTACCGCCATGATTGGCTCAAGCAACTCACCACCGCCCTTCTGGGCCAGTTGCTTGGTTGCCATGGAAGCAGCCACCTTAAACGCCATCTCGTTGGAGTCGACGTCGTGGTAAGAACCGTCAAAAACGGTTGCTTTCAGGCCGATCAGCGGATAGCCGGCAACAACACCGTTCTTCATCTGCTCTTCGATACCCTTCTGGATAGCAGGGATGTATTCCTTAGGAACAACACCACCCACTACTTCGTTCACGAATTGCAGACCTTCCTGACCTTCGTCAGCAGGAGCAAAACGGATCCAGCAGTGACCGAACTGACCACGACCGCCGGACTGACGAACGAACTTGCCTTCGATTTCACAGTTCTTCGTGATGCGCTCACGATAGGAAACCTGAGGCTTACCGATGTTGGCTTCGACGTTGAACTCACGGCGCATCCGGTCAACCAGGATGTCCAGGTGCAGCTCGCCCATGCCGGAGATGATCGTTTGACCAGTCTCTTCATCAGTCTTGACGCGGAAAGATGGATCTTCCTGAGCAAGTTTGCCCAGAGCGATACCCATTTTTTCCTGGTCATCCTTGGTCTTAGGCTCCACGGCAACCGAAATAACCGGCTCCGGGAAGTCCATACGAACCAGGATGATTGGCTTGTCAGCGTTGCACAAAGTCTCACCAGTGGTGACGTCCTTCATGCCGATCAAGGCCGCGATGTCACCAGCGCGCACTTCCTTGATCTCTTCGCGGGCGTTCGCGTGCATTTGCACCATACGACCCACGCGCTCTTTCTTGCCTTTAACCGAGTTGATTACGCCGTCGCCGGAGTTCAACACGCCCGAGTAAACACGGACGAAGGTCAAGGTACCCACGAATGGGTCAGTGGCAATTTTAAATGCCAGAGCAGAGAACGGTTCTGCATCGTCTGCATGACGCTCCAGCTCGATAGTCTCGTCATCCGGGTCAGTACCCTTGATGGCAGGAATATCAACTGGCGCAGGCAGGTAGTCGATCACAGCATCGAGAACCAGGGGAACACCCTTGTTCTTGAACGACGAACCGCAAACAGCCAAGACGATCTCACCAGCAATAGTACGCTGACGCAGAGCAGCCTTGATTTCCACGTTGGTGAGTTCTTCACCTTCGAGGTACTTGTTCATCAGCTCTTCGTTGGCTTCGGCCGCAGCTTCAACCATGTTGTTGCGCCATTCGTCAGCCAGTTCCTGCAGTTCAGCAGGGATAGGCTTACGAACAGGAACCATACCCTTGTCAGCATCGTTCCAGTAAACAGCTTCCATGGTCAGCAGATCGATCTGGCCTTGGAAGTTGTCTTCGGAACCGATAGCCAACTGGATTGGCACCGGGGTGTGACCCAGACGCTGCTTGATCTGACCGATCACGCGCAGGAAGTTCGCACCAGCACGGTCCATCTTGTTGACGTAAACAAGACGTGGAACGCCGTATTTGTTGGCTTGACGCCATACGGTTTCCGACTGAGGCTCAACACCCGAGGTGCCGCAGAACACAACGACAGCGCCGTCGAGTACGCGCAGGGAACGCTCAACTTCAATAGTGAAGTCTACGTGGCCCGGGGTATCGATTACGTTGAAGCGGTGCTCATCCTTGTACTGCTTCTCGGAACCTTTCCAGAAGGCGGTAATAGCAGCAGAAGTAATGGTAATACCACGCTCCTGCTCCTGAACCATCCAGTCTGTGGTCGCGGCGCCGTCATGCACCTCGCCCATCTTGTGACTTTTGCCGGTGTAAAACAGCACGCGCTCGGTGGTGGTGGTTTTACCAGCATCCACGTGAGCAACGATACCGATGTTACGGTAGCGGCTAATCGGAGTAGTACGAGCCATAAAGCCCTCGCAAAATTAGTGAAGCTAAGATTAGAAGCGGTAGTGCGAGAAAGCTTTGTTAGCTTCAGCCATACGGTGCACGTCTTCACGCTTCTTAACAGCAGCACCTTTACCTTCAGCAGCGTCCAACAGTTCGCCAGCCAAACGCAGAGCCATAGACTTCTCGCCGCGCTTACGGGCGAAGTCTACCAACCAGCGCATTGCCAGAGCATTACGACGGGACGGGCGAACTTCAACCGGAACCTGGTAAGTAGCACCGCCTACACGGCGCGACTTCACTTCGACCAGCGGAGCGATGGCGTCGAGAGCTTTCTCGAAGATTTCCAGGGGGTCGCTGTTCTTGCGTTCTTTAACCTTTTCCAGCGCGCCATAAACGATACGCTCGGCAACGGCTTTCTTGCCGCTTTCCATCACGTGGTTCATGAACTTGGCCAGAATTTGGCTTCCGTATTTTGGATCGTCAAGCACTTCGCGCTTGGCTGCTACGCGTCTTCTTGGCATGGATAAGCCCTCAAACGGTCTTCAGGTTCGCTCGGAATCAGTGCCCTTTCGGGACGCCTCCGACCTTACTCTTATCGACTCAGAAAATAAGATGATTCAGGTTTACAAAAAGCCGCTACTACTTAGGCTTCTTGGTACCGTACTTCGAACGACCCTGGTTACGACCTTTAACGCCGGAAGTATCCAAGGAGCCGCGTACGGTGTGGTAACGAACACCTGGCAAGTCTTTTACACGACCGCCGCGGATCAGTACCACGCTGTGCTCTTGCAGGTTGTGGCCTTCACCGCCGATGTACGAGGAAACCTCGAAACCGTTGGTCAGACGCACACGGCATACTTTACGCAGTGCCGAGTTAGGTTTTTTCGGCGTAGTGGTATACACGCGAGTGCATACGCCACGACGTTGCGGGCAGTTCTGCAGCGCAGGTACGTCGGATTTCTCGACGATACGCTTACGCGGCTGACGTACCAGCTGGTTGATAGTTGCCATCTACTAGCTCCACTGTTGTCTTGCGACGCTATTGTCTTGCAAGAAAAGCAAAATGGCAGGAACGAATTCCCGCCAAATTTAGGGGTACAAGAGTCTAAAGAGGATCTTGCCCCCAGTCAAGGCAAGGCCCCGACCTCCCCTCTCATCGAAGCGGGGCAAAATTGCCTCGATCCGACGAATGGGGGCTGCCAGGGCCCAGACTTATCTATCGCAGAACTCAGTTACCGCTTGAGTTCAGCGCTTCGGTCAGTGCAGCTTCCACTTCACTGGCGCTTACGCGCAGCGGCTTGTCGAGTTCACGGCGGCGCTTACGCTCGCTGTGGTAGGCCAAGCCGGTACCTGCCGGGATCAAACGACCCACGACCACGTTTTCTTTCAGGCCGCGCAGATAATCGCGCTTGCCGGTTACCGCTGCTTCGGTCAGTACGCGAGTGGTCTCCTGGAAGGAGGCCGCCGAGATGAACGACTCAGTGGACAACGACGCCTTGGTGATACCCAGCAACACACGAGTGAACTTGGAGACAAATTTGTCTTCCGCGCCCAGACGTTCGTTCTCTACCAGTACGTGAGTCAGTTCCATCTGGTCGCCCTTGATGAAACTGGAATCGCCGGATTCAGCGATTTCAACTTTACGCAGCATCTGACGCAGGATGGTCTCGATGTGCTTATCGTTGATCTTCACGCCTTGCAGACGATAAACGTCCTGGATCTCGTTAACGATGTACTTGGCCAGCGCACTCACACCCAGCAGACGCAGGATGTCGTGTGGATCGCTTGGGCCGTCGGAGATAACTTCGCCGCGGTTTACCTGTTCGCCTTCGAAGACGTTCAGGTGACGCCACTTCGGAATCAGCTCTTCGTACGGATCGCTACCGTCGTTCGGGGTAATGACCAGACGGCGCTTGCCTTTGGTCTCTTTACCGAACGCGATGGTGCCGCTGACTTCAGCCAGAATCGACGCTTCTTTCGGACGACGAGCTTCGAACAAGTCGGCAACACGCGGCAGACCACCGGTGATGTCACGGGTCTTCGAAGTTTCTTGCGGGATACGCGCGATAACATCACCGATCGCGATCTTCGCACCATCCGCTACACCGACAAGGGCGTTGGCTGGCAGGAAGTACTGAGCGATTACGTCAGTGCCTGGCAGCAACAAGTCCTTGCCGTTGTCATCGACCATCTTAACGGCAGGACGGATGTCTTTACCGGCAGCTGGACGATCTTTCGCGTCGAGTACTTCAATGTTGGTCATACCGGTCAATTCGTCAGTCTGACGCTTGATCGTGATGCCTTCTTCCATGCCCACGTAGGTCACGGTACCTTTCATTTCGGTAACGATTGGGTGAGTGTGCGGATCCCACTTGGCCACGATTGCGCCAGCGTCGACCTTGTCACCTTCTTTAACCGAAATCACAGCACCGTACGGCAGCTTGTAACGCTCACGCTCACGACCGTAGTCATCAGCGATCGCCAGCTCACCGGAACGGGACACAGCAACCAGGCAACCATCCACTCGCTCAACATGCTTCAGGTTGTGCAGACGGACGGTACCGCCATTCTTCACCTGAACGCTGTCGGCTGCGGAGGTCCGGCTTGCCGCACCACCAATGTGGAACGTACGCATGGTCAGCTGGGTACCCGGCTCACCGATGGACTGGGCAGCAATAACGCCGACCGCTTCACCGATGTTCACCTGGTGACCACGGGCCAAGTCACGGCCGTAGCACTTGGCACAAATGCCGTAGCGGGTTTCGCAGCTGATCGGCGAGCGAACAATCACTTCGTCGATGCTGTTGAGCTCGATGAACTCGACCCACTTCTCGTCTACCAAGGTGCCGGCAGGAACGATAATTTCCTCGGTACCTGGCTTGAATACGTCACGGGCGATTACTCGACCCAGTACGCGCTCACCCAACGGCTCTACAACGTCGCCGCCTTCGATGTGCGGAGTCATCAGCAGACCGTGTTCGGTACCGCAGTCAACTTCAGTCACAACCAAGTCTTGCGCAACGTCTACCAGACGACGAGTCAGGTAACCGGAGTTAGCGGTTTTCAACGCGGTATCCGCCAGACCTTTACGAGCACCGTGAGTCGAGATGAAGTACTGAAGTACGCTCAAACCTTCACGGAAGTTCGCAGTAATCGGCGTTTCGATGATGGAACCGTCCGGCTTGGCCATCAGGCCACGCATACCGGCGAGCTGACGGATCTGCGCAGCAGAACCCCGTGCGCCCGAGTCGGCCATCATGTACATCGAGTTGAAAGACTCTTGATCGACTTCTACGCCGTGACGGTCGATAACCTTCTCTTTCGAGAGGTTAGCCATCATCGCCTTCGACACTTCGTCGTTGGCCTTGGACCAAAGGTCGATCACTTTGTTGTACTTCTCGCCCTGGGTTACCAGGCCGGAGGCGTACTGGCTCTCGATTTCTTTCACTTCATCGGTAGCAGCACTGATGATCTGGGCTTTTTCATCCGGGATAACGAAGTCGTTAACACCGATGGAAACGCCGGAAATGGTCGAGTAAGCAAAACCGGTGTACATCAACTGGTCAGCGAAGATTACGGTCTCTTTCAAACCAACCACGCGGTAGCACTGGTTGATCAGCTTGGAGATCGCCTTTTTCTTCATCGGCAAGTTAACGACGTCGTACGACAGGCCTTTTGGCACAACTTGATACAACAGCGCACGGCCGACAGTGGTGTCGACGATACGGGTGCCGCTCACGCTGCCGCCGTCACGGTCGTTGACGGTTTCGTTGATCCGCACTTTGACCTTGGCGTGCAGTGCGGCTTCGCCGGCACGGAACACACGGTCAACTTCTTGCAGGTCAGCGAACACACGACCTTCGCCTTTAGCGTTGATCGCTTCACGCGTCATGTAGTACAGACCCAATACAACGTCCTGCGACGGAACGATGATTGGCTCACCGTTGGCTGGCGACAGAATGTTGTTGGTCGACATCATCAACGCACGCGCTTCCAACTGGGCTTCCAGTGTCAGCGGTACGTGCACGGCCATTTGGTCGCCGTCGAAGTCGGCGTTGTACGCAGCACAGACCAGAGGGTGCAGCTGGATAGCCTTACCTTCGATCAGTACCGGTTCAAACGCCTGGATACCAAGACGGTGAAGGGTCGGTGCACGGTTGAGGAGAACCGGGTGTTCGCGAATTACTTCGGCGAGAACGTCCCAAACCTCTGGCAGTTCGCGCTCGACCATTTTCTTGGCCGCTTTGATCGTGGTCGCGAGACCGCGCATTTCCAGCTTGCCAAAGATGAACGGCTTGAACAGCTCAAGTGCCATCTTCTTAGGCAGACCGCACTGGTGCAGACGCAGGGTCGGGCCTACGGTAATTACCGAACGACCGGAGTAGTCAACACGCTTACCGAGCAAGTTCTGACGGAAACGACCTTGCTTACCCTTGATCATGTCAGCCAAGGATTTCAGAGGACGCTTGTTGGAACCGGTGATAGCGCGGCCACGACGACCGTTGTCGAGCAGGGCATCGACAGCTTCTTGCAACATACGCTTTTCGTTGCGCACGATGATGTCCGGAGCGGACAGATCAAGCAGGCGCTTCAAGCGGTTGTTACGGTTGATCACGCGGCGGTACAGGTCGTTGAGGTCGGACGTCGCGAAACGACCACCGTCCAACGGTACCAGCGGACGCAGGTCTGGCGGCAGAACCGGCAGAACGGTCAGCACCATCCATTCTGGCAAGTTGCCGGAACCCTGGAAGGCTTCCATCAACTTCAGACGCTTGGACAGTTTCTTGATCTTGGTTTCGGAGTTGGTTTGCGGAATTTCTTCACGCAGACGGCCAATCTCGTGTTCCAAGTCGATAGCGTGCAGCAGTTCGCGGACGGCTTCAGCACCCATGCGGGCATCAAAGTCATCGCCGAACTCTTCCAGCGCTTCGAAGTACTGCTCGTCGTTCAGCAGCTGACCTTTTTCAAGGGTGGTCATGCCTGGATCGATAACGACATAGCTCTCGAAGTAGAGAACGCGTTCGATATCACGCAGGGTCATGTCCATCAGCAAGCCGATACGGGACGGCAGCGATTTCAGGAACCAGATGTGGGCAACCGGCGAAGCCAGTTCGATGTGCGCCATGCGCTCACGACGAACTTTAGCCAGCGCAACTTCAACGCCGCACTTCTCGCAGATCACACCACGGTGCTTCAAGCGCTTGTACTTACCGCACAGGCACTCGTAATCCTTTACCGGGCCAAAGATCTTGGCGCAGAACAGGCCGTCACGCTCAGGTTTGAACGTACGGTAGTTGATGGTTTCCGGCTTTTTAACTTCACCGAACGACCACGAACGGATCATCTCAGGCGATGCCAATCCAATACGGATGGCGTCGAACTCTTCGACTTGACCCTGGTTTTTCAGCAAATTCAGTAGGTCTTTCAAGGCCTTTCCTCCTGGCGGAGCAGAGAGCGGGCTAAACAGCCCCGCTCTCGATTCGCGTCACGTGTTATTCGGTTTCCAGATCGATATCGATGCCGAGGGAACGAATTTCTTTGATCAACACGTTGAAGGACTCGGGCATGCCCGGCTCCATACGGTGATCGCCGTCCACGATGTTTTTGTACATCTTGGTCCGACCGTTCACATCGTCCGACTTCACTGTGAGCATTTCTTGCAGAGTGTAAGCAGCACCGTATGCTTCCAGTGCCCAGACCTCCATCTCCCCGAAACGCTGACCACCGAACTGAGCCTTACCACCCAGCGGCTGCTGGGTAACCAGGCTGTACGAACCGGTAGAACGAGCGTGCATCTTGTCGTCTACCAAGTGGTTCAGCTTCAGCATGTACATGTAGCCAACAGTAACCGGGCGCTCAAACTTGTTGCCGGTACGGCCGTCGAACAGCTGCATCTGGCCGCTTTCTGGCAGGTCTGCCAGTTTCAGCATGGCCTTGATTTCGCTTTCCTTGGCACCGTCGAACACCGGGGTAGCCATTGGAACGCCGCCGCGCAGGTTCTTCGCCAGATCCAGGATTTCCTGGTCGGTGAAGGTGTCCAGCTCTTCGTTGCGACCGCCGATCTCGTTGTAGATCTCGTGCAGGAACTTGCGCAGGTCTGCGACCTTGCGCTGCTCTTCGATCATACGGTTGATCTTCTCACCCAGACCTTTGGCCGCGAGGCCCAGGTGGGTTTCAAGGATCTGACCAACGTTCATACGCGAAGGTACGCCCAACGGGTTGAGGACGACGTCGACCGGGGTGCCATTGGCATCGTGCGGCATGTCTTCAACCGGCATGATCACGGAGACCACACCTTTGTTACCGTGACGACCGGCCATCTTGTCGCCCGGTTGGATGCGGCGACGGATTGCCAGGTAAACCTTGACGATTTTCAGCACGCCTGGAGCCAGGTCATCGCCCTGCTGCAGTTTGCGCTTCTTGTCTTCGAACTTGTCGTCCAGCAGACGGCGACGATCAACGATGTAGGCCTGGGCCTTCTCGAGCTGCTCGTTCAGAGCATCTTCAGCCATGCGCAGTTTGAACCACTGGCCGTGCTCAAGACCGTCGAGGATTTCGTCGGTGATGTCCTGACCTTTCTTCAGACCTGCGCCGCCTTCGGCCTTGTGGCCTACCAGAGCGGAACGCAGACGTTCGAAGGTCGCGCCTTCAACGATACGGAACTCTTCGTTCAGGTCCTTGCGGATCTCGTCGAGTTGAGTCTTCTCGATGGACAGTGCACGAGCATCACGCTCAACGCCGTCACGGGTGAAGACCTGTACGTCGATGACAGTACCCTTGGTACCGGTAGGTACACGCAGGGAGGTGTCTTTAACGTCGCTGGCTTTTTCACCGAAGATGGCACGCAACAGCTTCTCTTCCGGAGTCAGTTGGGTCTCGCCTTTCGGAGTGACCTTACCTACCAGAATGTCGCCCGCGCCAACTTCAGCACCTACGTAAACGATACCCGCTTCGTCCAGCTTGTTCAGTGCAGCTTCACCCACGTTCGGGATGTCTGCAGTGATTTCCTCTGGCCCAAGCTTGGTGTCACGTGCCACACAGGTCAGTTCCTGAATGTGGATCGTGGTGAAGCGATCTTCCTGAACCACACGCTCGGACAGGCAGATGGAGTCTTCGAAGTTGTAACCGTTCCAGGCCATGAACGCGATGCGCATGTTCTGACCCAGTGCCAGCTCACCCATATCGGTGGAAGGACCGTCAGCCATGATGTCGCTGCGCTGAACCCGATCACCCTTGCTCACCAGCGGACGCTGGTTGATGCAGGTGTTCTGGTTGGAGCGGGTGTATTTGGTCAGGTTGTAGATGTCGACACCGGCTTCGCCAGTTTCAACTTCGTCATCGGCAACACGAACCACGATACGGCTGGCATCAACGGAGTCGATCACGCCGCCACGACGAGCCACGACGCAAACGCCGGAGTCACGGGCTACGTTACGCTCCATGCCGGTACCTACCAGCGGCTTGTCAGCGCGCAGGGTGGGTACAGCTTGACGCTGCATGTTGGAACCCATCAACGCACGGTTGGCGTCATCGTGTTCCAGGAACGGGATCAGCGACGCTGCAACCGAAACTACCTGCTTCGGCGATACGTCCATCAAGGTGACGTCTTCCGGCGCCTTGACGGTGAACTCGTTCAAGTGACGAACAGCGACCAGCTCGTCGATCAGCATTTTCTTATCGTTCATCGTGGCCGAAGCCTGAGCGATCACGTGATCAGCTTCTTCGATGGCAGACAGGAACACGATCTCGTCGGTGACCAGAGCGTCTTTCACTACACGGTACGGGCTCTCGAGGAAGCCGTACTGGTTAGTGCGCGCATAAGCGGCCAGGGAGTTGATCAGGCCGATGTTCGGACCTTCCGGCGTTTCGATCGGGCAAACACGACCGTAGTGCGTCGGGTGTACGTCACGAACTTCAAAGCCTGCACGCTCACGGGTCAGACCGCCCGGGCCCAGTGCGGAAACACGGCGCTTGTGGGTGATCTCGGAGAGCGGGTTGTTCTGGTCCATGAACTGCGAGAGCTGGCTGGAACCGAAGAACTCTTTCACCGCTGCAGCCACTGGCTTGGCGTTGATCAGGTCTTGCGGCATCAGGCCTTCGCTTTCAGCCATCGACAGACGCTCTTTGACCGCACGCTCAACACGTACCAGGCCAACGCGGAACTGGTTCTCGGCCATTTCGCCTACGCAGCGAACACGACGGTTACCCAGGTGGTCGATGTCATCGACGATGCCTTTACCGTTACGGATGTCGACCAGGGTCTTCAGTACCGCGACGATGTCTTCCTTGCACAACACGCCCGAACCTTCGATCTCGGTACGACCGATACGACGGTTGAACTTCATCCGGCCGACCGCAGACAGGTCATAGCGCTCAGGGCTGAAGAACAGGTTATTGAACAGGGTCTCGGCAGCGTCTTTGGTTGGTGGCTCACCAGGACGCATCATGCGATAGATCTCGACCAGCGCTTCCAATTGGTTGCTGGTGGAGTCGATCTTCAGTGTGTCGGAGACGAACGGACCGCAGTCGATGTCGTTGGTGTACAGGGTCTCGATGCGAACAACCTGAGCCTTGGCGATTTTCGCCAGGATCTCGGTGTTCAGCTCGGTGTTGCACTCAGCCAGGATTTCGCCTGTAGCTGGGTGAACGATGACCTTGGCGGTGGTGCGGCCCAAAACGTAGTCCAGAGGCACATCCAGCGACTTGATACCGGCTTTTTCGATCTGGTTGATGTGGCGCGCAGTAATACGGCGACCAGCCTCAACGATGACCTTGCCATTCTCATCCTGGATGTCCAGGACAGCAATTTCACCACGCAGACGCGAAGCAATCAGTTCCAGGCTGAGGGTTTCATCCTTCAGGCTGAATACGTTGGTGGTGTAGAAAGCATCCAGCACTTGCTCAGTGGTATAGCCGAGCGCGCGCAGCAGTACCGAGGCCGGCAGCTTACGACGACGGTCGATACGCACGAACACGCAGTCTTTCGGGTCGAACTCGAAGTCCAACCACGAGCCGCGGTACGGAATGATCCGCGCGGAGTACAGGAGCTTACCGGAGCTGTGCGTCTTGCCGCGGTCGTGGTCGAAGAACACGCCCGGGGAACGGTGCAGCTGGGAAACGATAACGCGCTCAGTACCGTTGATAACGAAGGTACCGTTTTCAGTCATCAGTGGGATTTCGCCCATGTAGACTTCTTGCTCTTTGATGTCCTTGATCGCTTTGTTCGACGATTCTTTGTCGAAAATGATCAGACGGACTTTTACCCGCAAAGGTACGGCGTACGTAACACCGCGTAACACGCATTCTTTGACATCAAATGCCGGTTCGCCCAGGCGATAACCCACGTACTCCAGCGCAGCATTGCCGGAGTAGCTGATGATCGGGAAAACGGATTTGAAGGCCGCATGCAGGCCCACGTCGCGGAACTGATCTTTAGTCGCTCCCGCTTGCAAGAATTCACGATACGAATCCAGCTGGATAGCCAGAAGGTACGGGACATCCATGACGTCCGGCAACTTGCTAAAGTCCTTGCGGATACGTTTTTTCTCAGTATATGAGTAAGCCATCAGCGTTCCCCAGCTTGGTCACCTGCTTGTTTGGCCCCTCCCGACGGGAGCAGCCAGAAAATCTCGCAAACCCCATGGTTTGCACCACCGCATCGGGTGGCTACAGCACGTTAATGGCGGCGACCGAGTCGACAGCCAACAACGGAAAAAGGCCGGTGGCAAGAGCCACCAGCCATCAGCCTTCAGCTTAACGCTTGGGCTGGAGACGCAAGGTCGATGCTTACTTCAGCTCGACTTTAGCGCCTGCTTCTTCCAAAGCAGCTTTGGCTTTGTCAGCTGCGTCTTTCGATACGGCTTCCAGAACCATGCCTGGAGCAGCGTCAACTACAGCCTTGGCTTCTTTCAGGCCCAGACCGGTCAGTTCACGTACTGCCTTGATCACGTTTACTTTCTTCTCGCCGGATTCCAACAGCATAACGTTGAATTCGGTTTGTTCTTCAGCAGCAACAGCAGCAACAGCTGGGCCAGCAGAAGCAGCGGCAGCGGAAACGCCGAATTTTTCTTCGAAAGCTTTGATCAGCTCAACAACCTGCAGAACCGACATTTCAGCTACGGCGTTGAGGATATCGTCTTGGGAGATAGACATTGCTGTATTTCCTGAATTGGGGGACGGCCTACGCGGCCATCGAAATAAACAAAAAAACGCGAGAGAGGTTGCTCAGCCTTAGGCTGCGGCAGCTTCTTTTTGCTCGCGAACTGCGGCCAGAGTACGAGCCAACTTGCTGGTAGCGCCTTGAATCACGCTCATCAGCTGAGAAATAGCTTCGTTACGGGTCGGCAGTGTTGCCAGTACGTCGATTTGGTTAGCTGCGAGGAACTTGCCCTCGAACGCAGCTGCCTTGATCTCGAACTTATCCTGACTCTTAGCGAATTCTTTGAACAAACGGGCAGCAGCGCCTGGATGATCTTTGGAGAACGCAATCAGAGTCGGGCCAGTGAACACGTCGTTGAGAACACTGTATTCAGTGTCTGCAACAGCGCGTTTGAGCAGGGTATTACGCACAACACGTACGTATACGCCAGCTTCACGAGCCTCTTTACGGAGTCCGGTCATAGCGCTTACTGTCACACCACGGGCATCAGCCACGACAGCGGACAGAGCAGCTTTGGCAGCCTCGTTGACTTCAGCGACGATGGCCTTCTTGTCTTCGAGATTAATTGCCACGGGTTTAACTCCTGCTTGTTACCGTTTCATCTGGCCGAAGCCGGATGTCGTTTTGGTGTCTGATTCGGTAAGGAACCGGGAGCACCATCTGCGTAGGCTTTTGGTTTAAGGCTTACGCCGCCTACGGTCTTGGATAGCCCCCGCCAGGCAGGGACCCCAATTTTTTCAATTAGCGCGATCTCTCGCGCCAATCTGTGTCTTATACGTCCAGCGAGCCTTGGTCGATGACCAGACCTGGGCCCATAGTGGTGCTCAGGGTAACGCGCTTGACGTAGATACCTTTCGAGGAAGCTGGCTTGATACGCTTCAGATCAGCGATCAGGGCTTCAACGTTTTCCTTCAGCTTGACGGCGTCGAAGCCGACTTTGCCAACGGAGGTGTGAATGATGCCGTTTTTGTCGGTGCGATAACGAACCTGACCAGCCTTGGCGTTTTTAACCGCGGTAGCTACGTCTGGCGTTACGGTGCCAACTTTAGGGTTAGGCATCAGACCGCGTGGACCGAGGATCTGACCCAACTGACCTACAACGCGCATTGCATCCGGGGAAGCAATGACTACGTCGTAGTTCAGGTCGCCGCCTTTCATTTCGGCAGCCAGGTCGTCCATACCAACGCGGTCTGCGCCGGCGGCCAGAGCAGCTTCAGCTGCCGGGCCTTGAGTGAAGACAGCAACACGTACAGTCTTGCCAGTACCGTGTGGCAGCACAGTAGCGCTACGAACGACCTGGTCGGATTTACGTGGGTCAACACCCAGGTTTACAGCAACGTCAACGGACTCGCTGAACTTGACAGTCGACAGCTCGGTCAGCAGGGCAGCAGCGTCTACAAAGTTGTAGGCCTTGCCTGCTTCGATTTTGCCGGCGATAGCCTTTTGGCGCTTGGTCAGCTTAGCCATTACACACCCTCCACGTTAAGGCCCATGCTACGAGCAGAACCGGCGATGGTACGCACGGCTGCATCCATATCAGCTGCAGTCAGATCCGCGTTTTTGGTTTTCGCGATTTCTTCCAGCTGAGCACGAGTTACGGTGCCAACCTTAACGGTGTTAGGACGAGCGGAACCGCTAGTCAGACCAGCAGCCTTCTTCAACAAAACCGAAGCCGGGGTCGACTTGGTTTCGAAAGTGAAGCTACGGTCGCTATATACAGTGATGATCACTGGAGTCGGCAGACCTGGCTCAATACCCTGAGTACGGGCGTTGAAGGCCTTGCAGAATTCCATGATGTTCACGCCGTGCTGACCCAGAGCTGGGCCGACAGGTGGACTTGGGTTGGCCTGAGCGGCCTTCACTTGCAGCTTGATGTAAGCGGTAATCTTCTTGGCCATGAGGCACTCCAATTACGGGTTCAAACGCCTCGAAAGGCTCCCCGGTTACTTGCGCGTTTATCCCAGTGACGACAAAACCCCACAGCCTAGGGCTGCGGGGTTGGGATGCTTGCTCAGCTAGACCTTCTCGACCTGGCTGAACTCCAACTCTACCGGAGTAGAGCGACCGAAAATGAGCACTGCCACTTGGATCCGGCTCTTTTCGTAGTTAACTTCTTCGACAGTCCCGTTGAAATCAGCAAACGGACCATCTGTGACACGAACAACCTCACCCGGCTCGAACAACGTCTTCGGCTTAGGCTTGTCGCTACCATCAGCAACACGACGCAGAATTGCTTCCGCCTCTTTGTCAGTGATCGCAGCAGGTTTATCAGCAGTACCGCCGATGAAACCCATGACACGAGGAGTATCCTTGACCAAATGCCAAGTACCTTCATTCATGTCCATCTGAACCAGCACGTAGCCAGGGAAGAACTTGCGTTCGCTTTTGCGCTTCTGACCATTCCGCATTTCAACCACTTCTTCAGTGGGAACCAGAATTTCGCCGAAGCCACCTTCCATGCCTGCCAGCTTTACGCGCTCTAGCAAAGAGCGCATGACATGCTTCTCGTAACCCGAGTAAGCATGCACAACGTACCAACGCTTAGCCACGGGACACCCTTAGCCAACAATCAAGGAAACAAGCCAGCCGAGCAGGGAATCAAGCCCCCACAACAGCAACGCCATAACCAGAACAACAGCCACAACAATCAACGTGGTCTGCGTGGTTTCTTGGCGAGTCGGCCAAACGACTTTACGGATTTCTGTGCGAGCTTCCTTTACCAGGACTGCGAAAGACTTGCCTTTGGCAGTCTGCAGGCCTACAAAGGCAGCTACAGCAGCAAGAGCAAGCAAAGCGAGTACGCGGTACAGGATCGGCGAAGCAGAGCAGTACTGATTGCCAACAACGCCTACGACCACCAATGCGACTACAGCAAGCCACTTGACCAGATCGAAACGAGAGCTTTGAGCTTCAGCCTTAGGAGTCATCTATGAAGATCCTGTGAAAAGAAAGCCAGACACACCACGTGAATCTGGCAGGTCAGGAGGGAATCGAACCCCCAACCTACGGTTTTGGAGACCGTCGCTCTGCCAATTGAGCTACTGACCTAAAACAAAATCAGGCCGACCATTATGCAGGCCTGAAAAAGACTTTACAACAACCAACCCCAAGAGACTTGAAATCGCCCAACATCAAAGCCGAGCACAACACCATCAAGCCGAGGCAGCTGTTAAAACAAAGGCAGATATTTTCATATCTGCCTTGTTATATGGAGCTCTTGAGCGGATTTGAACCGCTGACCTCACCCTTACCAAGGGTGTGCTCTACCAACTGAGCTACAAGAGCAAAACACCATGCACAACCTGCAAACTTGGAGCGGGTAGCGGGAATCGAACCCGCATCATCAGCTTGGAAGGCTGAGGTTCTACCACTAAACTATACCCGCGGAGCTTGCAGCTCACGCTAAAAATGGTGGAGGGGGAAGGATTCGAACCTTCGAAGTCGTAGACGTCAGATTTACAGTCTGATCCCTTTGGCCGCTCGGGAACCCCTCCTAAGCGAGCCGACATTCTACATCACGCCGACCTTCTGTCAAGCATTTTCTCATTAAAAATATGAGGTTAGCTGCGTTGACCTTCGCTTCACGCTGTAGACCGTAAAGGTCTTCACTGCGAAGCGGGCGCCATTCTATGCAAACTATTCGACAGTTGCAACGCCTTCGCACAACATTATTTTATGTTTTAACTCATTGAATTCCTTAGCAAGGTTTTCAAAGGGTAGATCGTCAGCCAGGCGCCTGCTTTCAGGGGCCACACGGAGCCAGTAGCCGGAAGCGTCAGGTGCATTCAGCTGTTGCACCTTGACCTTTATATCCAGGCTTGTAAGGCGCTGCTCAAGCGACAGTGCTTGCCGCTGGTCAGCAAAGCCACCGATGTACAAGCAGGTATTTTGCAGATCCGGGGCTTTTGCTCGATCACGGCGGACCACCGAATCAGCAGATTCGCTCAACAGCCGAATGTCCTGCTGGGAGCCGCGATAGAGGCTCAGCGGAGTAACATCCTTGGCCCGCAACGGCGCCTCTTGTTGATGCCAAATGTAATAAAAGGCATTGAGAACGAGCAAAAGCAAAAACAGCCAACGCATAAATACCTCAGGACAAAGGGCACGCCATCGCCAGACCGACGAAAACCAGATCAGGAACGAAGCGAGCCTGCGGTACGGCGTCCGAGACCAGGTCAGCATCCCCGCCAGTCAGGAATACCGTGAAATCATCCCCCCAGTAACGCCGAGCCAGCTCCAGCTGAGTCAATACGAACCCCCTGAGCATCAGCGTACAGCCGCGCTCAACAGCCTCAACGGTCGTCCGACCCGGGGAAAGACGCTCCATAGCCTGCTCGGCTGCTGCATCGTCGTAGCGAATCTTGCGGGTGTGCGTCCGCAGCTGGCTGCGCATGAGAGGCATCCCTGGGCATATAAAACCACCGAGGTGCTCACCATCAGTAGCAATAAAATCCGCAGTCGCCGCGGTACCGAAGTCGAGCACCAGACAATTACCTGACGCCAACTTGAACCCACCCAGCATTGCTAACCAGCGATCAAGCCCGAGGCGCTCGAACTCTTCATAGCCATTGCGCACCCCAGCCATTTCGCGCGCCGGGGCCGCGCAGGACACCGTAACACCAAAGGCCTCTTGCAATGCCTCAACAAGCTTTCCGGTTTCTTCTGAGGCACGGACGCTCACCAGGCGGCATCGCGTCAGCAACAGACCCGGAATTGCGATCAAACTTTCAATTAACGCGAGATCCGACCCAACAATACCTTCCGCAGAGGCACTAGCTATCGCCGAGCCGAGCACACGCCACTTGATAAAGCTATTCCCACAGTCGAGCTCAAGAATCATCACGCAGCCTCAGGCTTAACTCACCACCGCTATATATTTTCTCGACACCATCGACATTCAGGCGCAGCGCGCCCTGGTGATCGATCCCCAGCACAACCCCGTCAATTTGGTTGACGCCCGCAATGAGGGACACAGCCCTACCTTGCCACAAATGATTTCGCTCCCACTCAGCCTGAAGCGCACCAAAGCCAAAGGCCTTGTGCCGCTCCAGGTGGCTTTGCAGCTGCAGACACAGCCGTGCAACCAAGTGATTGCGGTCGACAGGAGAACCTGTCTCCAACTGTACCGAGGTCCACTGCTGATCAACCTCAGCAGCCTGCTGCATATTTACGTTAATGCCGATTCCGAGAACAACGTGGCAAATGTCAGCAGGATCTCCCACCAACTCAAGCAAGATACCGGCAATTTTCTTCTGCCCAACCAGAACGTCGTTTGGCCACTTCAAGGCCGCACCCTGCACACCCAACTCACGCAGGGCCTGCATGACCGCCAAGCCAACAACGAGACTAAGGCCCTCCAGCTGCCGCAGCCCGCCTTCAATGCGCAACACAAGGCTGTAATAGACATTCTGAGCAAACGGACTTACCCACTTACGGCCTCGCCTACCCCTACCCGCCGTCTGCTGCTCCGCCAGCACAAGAAATGGTGCAGCGTAGCCGGCGTCGACTAGGCGCAAAGCTTCGGCATTAGTGGAGTCAATAGAGTCTGAGATATGAACGGGCCACGCCAAAAGAGCAGTATTCGCTTCAATTTCTTCCGCATTCAAGAACACCAACGGAGAAGCAAGCTGGTACCCCTTACCACGGACTTTGTGAATAGGCAGATTCAGCTCCGCCTCAAGATGCTGGAGCTGCTTCCAAACAGCGCTGCGGCTGACGCCCAAGGCGGCACCCAGCGCTTCTCCGGAATGGAATCGGCCATCTTTCAGAAGTTCTAACAACGTCAGCATGCAAGTATCGCCTCACAATGAGGCACGCATGATAGCCATGCATAAGGCCATTGCATAGAAAGGCTGGAGCCTAGAAATCAAAGGAGCGCCGTGCCCTTCAGGTCATTTTCCGACCGCCAAAACAAAACCCCTGTTTGCGTTAGCAAACAGGGGTTCTGGAATTTAATCTTGACGATGACCTACTCTCACATGGGGAAACCCCACACTACCATCGGCGATGCATCGTTTCACTGCTGAGTTCGGGATGGGATCAGGTGGTTCCAATGCTCTATGGTCGTCAAGAAATTCGGGTACTGAGTCGTGACCTTATGGCCTCGCTTCAGCAAATTGGGTATGTGATAGCTTTCGGTGTTTTGTGAGATCGAACTTTCGGTTCTATCGTCTTCACACACCCCAATCTGATGCTTCTACTTGTTTCCAAGTCCGAAGTAGTCAAATTGCTTGGGTGTTATATGGTCAAGCCTCACGGGCAATTAGTATTGGTTAGCTCAACGCCTCACAGCGCTTACACACCCAACCTATCAACGTCGTAGTCTTCGACGGCCCTTCAGGGGACTCAAGGTCCCAGTGAGATCTCATCTTGAGGCTAGTTTCCCGCTTAGATGCTTTCAGCGGTTATCTATTCCGAACATAGCTACCCGGCAATGCCACTGGCGTGACAACCGGAACACCAGAGGTTCGTCCACTCCGGTCCTCTCGTACTAGGAGCAGCCCCTCTCAAATCTCAAACGTCCACGGCAGATAGGGACCGAACTGTCTCACGACGTTCTAAACCCAGCTCGCGTACCACTTTAAATGGCGAACAGCCATACCCTTGGGACCGGCTTCAGCCCCAGGATGTGATGAGCCGACATCGAGGTGCCAAACACCGCCGTCGATATGAACTCTTGGGCGGTATCAGCCTGTTATCCCCGGAGTACCTTTTATCCGTTGAGCGATGGCCCTTCCATACAGAACCACCGGATCACTAAGACCTACTTTCGTACCTGCTCGACGTGTCTGTCTCGCAGTCAAGCGCGCTTTTGCCTTTATACTCTACGACCGATTTCCGACCGGTCTGAGCGCACCTTCGTACTCCTCCGTTACTCTTTAGGAGGAGACCGCCCCAGTCAAACTACCCACCATACACTGTCCTCGATCCGGATAACGGACCTGAGTTAGAACCTCAAAGTTGCCAGGGTGGTATTTCAAGGTTGGCTCCACGCGAACTGGCGTCCACGCTTCAAAGCCTCCCACCTATCCTACACAAGCAAATTCAAAGTCCAGTGCAAAGCTATAGTAAAGGTTCACGGGGTCTTTCCGTCTAGCCGCGGATACACTGCATCTTCACAGCGATTTCAATTTCACTGAGTCTCGGGTGGAGACAGCGCCGCCATCGTTACGCCATTCGTGCAGGTCGGAACTTACCCGACAAGGAATTTCGCTACCTTAGGACCGTTATAGTTACGGCCGCCGTTTACCGGGGCTTCGATCAAGAGCTTCGCGTTAGCTAACCCCATCAATTAACCTTCCGGCACCGGGCAGGCGTCACACCCTATACGTCCACTTTCGTGTTTGCAGAGTGCTGTGTTTTTAATAAACAGTCGCAGCGGCCTGGTATCTTCGACCGGCATGAGCTTACGGAGCAAGTCCTTCACCCTCACCGGCGCACCTTCTCCCGAAGTTACGGTGCCATTTTGCCTAGTTCCTTCACCCGAGTTCTCTCAAGCGCCTTGGTATTCTCTACCCAACCACCTGTGTCGGTTTGGGGTACGGTTCCTGGTTACCTGAAGCTTAGAAGCTTTTCTTGGAAGCATGGCATCAACCACTTCGTTAACTAAAAGTTAACTCGTCATCAGCTCTCGGCCTTAGAATCCCGGATTTACCTAAGATTCCAGCCTACCACCTTAAACTTGGACAACCAACGCCAAGCTGGCCTAGCCTTCTCCGTCCCTCCATCGCAATAACCAGAAGTACAGGAATATTAACCTGTTTTCCATCGACTACGCTTTTCAGCCTCGCCTTAGGGACCGACTAACCCTGCGTCGATTAACGTTGCGCAGGAAACCTTGGTCTTTCGGCGTGGGTGTTTTTCACACCCATTGTCGTTACTCATGTCAGCATTCGCACTTCTGATACCTCCAGCAAGCTTCTCAACTCACCTTCACAGGCTTACAGAACGCTCCTCTACCGCATCACCTAAGTGATACCCGTAGCTTCGGTGTATGGTTTGAGCCCCGTTACATCTTCCGCGCAGGCCGACTCGACTAGTGAGCTATTACGCTTTCTTTAAAGGGTGGCTGCTTCTAAGCCAACCTCCTAGCTGTCTAAGCCTTCCCACATCGTTTCCCACTTAACCATAACTTTGGGACCTTAGCTGACGGTCTGGGTTGTTTCCCTTTTCACGACGGACGTTAGCACCCGCCGTGTGTCTCCCATGCTCGGCACTTGTAGGTATTCGGAGTTTGCATCGGTTTGGTAAGTCGGGATGACCCCCTAGCCGAAACAGTGCTCTACCCCCTACAGTGATACATGAGGCGCTACCTAAATAGCTTTCGAGGAGAACCAGCTATCTCCGAGCTTGATTAGCCTTTCACTCCGATCCACAGGTCATCCGCTAACTTTTCAACGGTAGTCGGTTCGGTCCTCCAGTTAGTGTTACCCAACCTTCAACCTGCCCATGGATAGATCGCCCGGTTTCGGGTCTATTCCCAGCGACTAGACGCCCTATTAAGACTCGCTTTCGCTACGCCTCCCCTATTCGGTTAAGCTCGCCACTGAAAATAAGTCGCTGACCCATTATACAAAAGGTACGCAGTCACCCAACAAAGTGGGCTCCCACTGCTTGTACGCATACGGTTTCAGGATCTATTTCACTCCCCTCTCCGGGGTTCTTTTCGCCTTTCCCTCACGGTACTAGTTCACTATCGGTCAGTCAGTAGTATTTAGCCTTGGAGGATGGTCCCCCCATATTCAGACAAAGTTTCTCGTGCTCCGTCCTACTCGATTTCATGACTAAGAGATTTTCGCGTACAGGGCTATCACCCACTATGGCCGCACTTTCCAGAGCGTTCCGCTAATCTCAAAGCCACTTAAGGGCTAGTCCCCGTTCGCTCGCCACTACTAAGGGAATCTCGGTTGATTTCTTTTCCTCAGGGTACTTAGATGTTTCAGTTCCCCTGGTTCGCCTCTTACGCCTATGTATTCAGCGTAAGATAACCATCTTATGATGGCTGGGTTCCCCCATTCAGACATCTCCGGATCAAAGTCTGTTTGCCGACTCCCCGAAGCTTTTCGCAGGCTACCACGTCTTTCATCGCCTCTGACTGCCAAGGCATCCACCGTATGCGCTTCTTCACTTGACCATATAACCCCAAGCAATCTGGTTATACTGTGAAGACAACATTCGCCGAAAATTCGATAATACTCAATTACGAGTAACTCACAAATTTTACCTTAGCCTGATCCGTTACCAGTGAAAGTAACGTTCAGTCTATCTTTCTATCACATACCCAAATTTTTAAAGAACGTAAAGAAGAAATCAATATTCACTTCAGAATATTCATTTCTAAACTCTAACAGCAGAAGCAGTTAATGGTGGAGCCAAACGGGATCGAACCGTTGACCTCCTGCGTGCAAGGCAGGCGCTCTCCCAGCTGAGCTATGGCCCCATAACAAAATTGGTGGGTCTGGGCAGATTGGTGGGTCTGGGCAGATTCGAACTGCCGACCTCACCCTTATCAGGGGTGCGCTCTAACCAACTGAGCTACAGACCCAATTTCGGGCTGCTTCTTATCGTCTTCTTCAATGAATCAAGCAATTCGTGTGGGAACTTATGGAGCAGCTGATGTCGTCGATTAAGGAGGTGATCCAGCCGCAGGTTCCCCTACGGCTACCTTGTTACGACTTCACCCCAGTCATGAATCACACCGTGGTAACCGTCCTCCCGAAGGTTAGACTAGCTACTTCTGGTGCAACCCACTCCCATGGTGTGACGGGCGGTGTGTACAAGGCCCGGGAACGTATTCACCGCGACATTCTGATTCGCGATTACTAGCGATTCCGACTTCACGCAGTCGAGTTGCAGACTGCGATCCGGACTACGATCGGTTTTGTGGGATTAGCTCCACCTCGCGGCTTGGCAACCCTCTGTACCGACCATTGTAGCACGTGTGTAGCCCAGGCCGTAAGGGCCATGATGACTTGACGTCATCCCCACCTTCCTCCGGTTTGTCACCGGCAGTCTCCTTAGAGTGCCCACCATTACGTGCTGGTAACTAAGGACAAGGGTTGCGCTCGTTACGGGACTTAACCCAACATCTCACGACACGAGCTGACGACAGCCATGCAGCACCTGTCTCAATGTTCCCGAAGGCACCAATCTATCTCTAGAAAGTTCATTGGATGTCAAGGCCTGGTAAGGTTCTTCGCGTTGCTTCGAATTAAACCACATGCTCCACCGCTTGTGCGGGCCCCCGTCAATTCATTTGAGTTTTAACCTTGCGGCCGTACTCCCCAGGCGGTCAACTTAATGCGTTAGCTGCGCCACTAAGAGCTCAAGGCTCCCAACGGCTAGTTGACATCGTTTACGGCGTGGACTACCAGGGTATCTAATCCTGTTTGCTCCCCACGCTTTCGCACCTCAGTGTCAGTATTGTCCAGGTGGTCGCCTTCGCCACTGGTGTTCCTTCCTATATCTACGCATTTCACCGCTACACAGGAAATTCCACCACCCTCTACCATACTCTAGTCAGTCAGTTTTGAATGCAGTTCCCAGGTTGAGCCCGGGGATTTCACATCCAACTTAACAAACCACCTACGCGCGCTTTACGCCCAGTAATTCCGATTAACGCTTGCACCCTCTGTATTACCGCGGCTGCTGGCACAGAGTTAGCCGGTGCTTATTCTGTCGGTAACGTCAAAACAAACGTATTAGGTAACTGCTCTTCCTCCCAACTTAAAGTGCTTTACAATCCGAAGACCTTCTTCACACACGCGGCATGGCTGGATCAGGCTTTCGCCCATTGTCCAATATTCCCCACTGCTGCCTCCCGTAGGAGTCTGGACCGTGTCTCAGTTCCAGTGTGACTGATCATCCTCTCAGACCAGTTACGGATCGTAGCCTTGGTGAGCCATTACCTCACCAACTAGCTAATCCGACCTAGGCTCATCTGATAGCGCAAGGCCCGAAGGTCCCCTGCTTTCTCCCGTAGGACGTATGCGGTATTAGCGTCCGTTTCCGAACGTTATCCCCCACTACCAGGCAGATTCCTAGGCATTACTCACCCGTCCGCCGCTCTCAAGAGAAGCAAGCTTCTCTCTACCGCTCGACTTGCATGTGTTAGGCCTGCCGCCAGCGTTCAATCTGAGCCATGATCAAACTCTTCAGTTCAAACATCTTTGGGTTTTTAAGAAACCCTAAACTTGGCTCAGCAATCGTTGGTTACATCTTTGATTTCTCGCGGAGTAACTTGCGATGCTGATAATCTTGTTGACTATCAGTCTGACTCCACAAGCACCCACACGAATTGCTTGATTCAGTTGTTAAAGAGCGGTTGGTTAAGATCTTTCGTCTCAACCGAGGCGCGCATTCTACAGCAGCCTCATTTGCTGTCAAGTGATTATTTTCAGAAGTTTTCGAAGATTTCTTCAACAACTTCAACCACTTGCGCCTCCGACCTCTCGTTAGCGGGAGGCGAATTCTACAGCGTTACACGCTGCTGTCAACACCTCTTTTTCTCCGCTTTCGACCGAGAAGATCGAAACGTTAATAGAGCCAAACAACACTGCTCCACTAACTCCTTCTGGACTTCGATTAACTGAAGCGAACCGCTGTCGAATTCTGCATAACTCTTTGTTTACCAAGGAGTTTTCCGTTTCGACTGCGCCGGAAGTGGGGCGAATTATAGACAGATACAAAACGCCGTCAACACTTAATTTCAGGTTTATTCGGATTTGAGCGTAATACGCGCAAATGCCTTCTTCCCGGCCTGGCAAACGTGGGTCGCGCCTAGCTCGTATATAAAGGTGCGATCTACAACCTCACCATCTATACGCACACCGCCGGAGCCCAACAGATCGCGAGCAACTGCCGAGTTCTTCACCAGGCCAGCCTTATTAAGGACAGCGGCAATCGGCATCGCCTCAGCAGCGGTCAACTCGATCTCCGGCAGATCATCCGGCAGCTCGCCATCTTTCATGCGATTACCTGCCGCACGATGAGCACTCGCCGCAGCCTCTTCACCATGGAAGCGCGCAACGA